>CAVPWJ010000253.1:0-16659 GCA_963708955.1 uncultured delta proteobacterium | reverse complement strand
TGGGCAGAGCGATCGTCACTCGGGCGCCTCCTTCCTTGCGGTTCGCGACGCGCATGCTACCACCGTGCATGTCGACGATGGCCTTGGTCAAGGTCAAGCCCAATCCCGTTCCCTTGCCTGTCGGCTTGGTGGTGAAGAACGGCTCGAAGATCCTCCGCAGATGCTCGGGGGGAATTCCGGGACCGGTGTCGGAGATCTCGACGACCTGCATCTGGCCGGAGCGCTGCGTGACGGCGCTGGTGCGCGAGCCCGCGCGCAGCATCTCGATCGAGCCTAGCGCGCTGTAGGTCTTGATCGACAGCGTGCCGCCACGGGGCATGGCGTGGATCGCGTTTAGGAAGACGTTCACCAGCACTTGCTCGATCTTCAGGCGATCGAGGGTGGTTGGCGGCAGACTCTCGGCGAGCGATCTCACGACCTGGATCCGGCTGCGCCCGAGGTCGTGCTTCACCAACTCGAGCGCTTGCCCGATCAAGTCGTTGAGCTCGACCTTCTCGATCTGCAGGGTGCGCGGCGCCGAGTGGTCGATCAGACCGCCGAGGATGGTGGTGGCGCGGATCACGGCTTTTTGCATCTCGCCGAGCACTTCGGCGTCGGTGCCGGCCGTCTCGCGCGCCGAGAAATAATCGATGCCGCTCTGCACGATCGCCAGCGGGTTCTTCACCTCGTGCGCCACACCCGCCGCGAGCCGCCCGATCGATTCCATCTTCTCGCTCTGCAGCACGGGGATCTGCGCCTTCTTCAGCTCATCGTGCGTGCGCGACAGGTCGGCGAGCGCCCCCTGCAGCGCGCGCTCGCGGCTGGCGAGGTCGGCGTTGGTCTGCCGCAGCTCTTCCTCGATGCGCCTGCGCTCGCTCACGTCCCGCGTGATCGGCGCGTAGCCGCGCACTCGTCCCTCCTCGTCGACGAGCGGGTTGATGATGACGTTGGCCCAGAAGCGAGATCCGTCTTTGCGGACCCTCCAGCCTTCGCTCTCGAAGCGCCCGTGGCGCGCAGCCGCCGCGAGGTCCCGGGCCGGCTCGCCGCGGGCCGCGTCTTCGCGCGGATAGAAGATCGAGAAGTGCCGTCCGAGGATCTCCGCCTCGGCGTATCCTTTGATGCGCTCGGCCCCGGGATTCCAACTCTGCACGCATCCGTCGGCGTCGAGCAGGAAGATCGCGTAGTCTCGGGCGGCGTCGACCAGCAGCCGGAAGCGCTCTTGATTGTGCTGCAACGAGGCGGCGGCGCGCTCGCGCTCGAGGTCGAGCTCGTTCAGGAAGCGAGCGCTGCGCAGCACCACCGCGGCGAATACGGCGACATCGCCGAGGGTCACGACCGCGAGGGCGAAGCCACCGTGGTAGTAGCCGAGATGCTGGCCGGCGAAGGCGATCCAGGCCAGCAATACCGGCGCGGCGATGGCCGCGGGCAGCAGCCGGCGAGCGACTCGCCCGCCGACCTGCTCGCTGGAGATGAACGCCATGAGGCCGCGCTCGGGGCGGGCGGCGAGGATGCCGGCGCAGAGGAAGCAGAATGCGGCGGCCTCGTGGACCGCCATGTGCGTGTAGTAGCCGGTGCCGTGCAACAGCTCGAGCGCGTAGACCTGCGCCAGGAACGCGACCAGCGCGATGAACAGCGCGGTGAACACGGCCGCCTCCACGCGGCGATGCCCTTCGGCGCCGTCGAGGCGACGCAGCGCGTAGCCGAGGAGCACGAAGACGATTGCCGAAGGCGGAGCCATCCTTCCGGGATGCGAGGTCCAGATCACGCCGGCCGGCTCGCGGAACAGCAGCCGATCGATGCCGAGGTCGCGGCCGATCAGGTACTCGGAAAGCGTCAGGACGCCGACGACGACGGTGACGAGGCACGCGGCTCGGGCCTGGCGCCGGTCGGCGGTCGGCACCGGCTCGCGCCGCAGCATCCACAGCGAGGCCCCGAGCAGCACGAGGCCGACCGCCGCGTTGGGCGTCATCACCACCAGGTTTGGCTGCAAGCTCTTCAGCGCGGGACTGTCGAAGGCCCAGCCGATCAGCACGCTGGCGCCGACGAGGATTGTCGCCACGGCCGTGAGCTCGGCGAAGCTATTGAACGCGACGCTCAACGGCGGCAACGGACCCTCGGACCCGCCGACGTCGAACCCCGCGATCGGCTGCTTCGCTGTTTCCGACACCTCGGGCGATGATGCTCCAGGCCTCCGTCCGTTTGCAAATCTCCGGCGACTCACGTTGAGCGAGGAAGCGGAGTCGCGCTAAAGGGAGAGGCATGGATCTGCTACCGCTGGCCGTCGCGCTGGTGCTCGGCCTGGGGATCGGCGCGGTGTCGGGGTGGCTGGTCGCTCGGGCCCGAAGCGATGCTCAGTCGGGAGCCGAGGCGGCCGAGCTGCGCGCTCGGCTGGAGGAACGGTCCTCGCGGGCGGCGGCGCTCGAAGCGGAGGTCGACCGGCGACGGCACGAGGCGGCCGAGCTGGCCGCGGCCCGCGAACGGCTGAGCGCCGACCTGGAGAACGAGCGGCGGGCGAGCGGCGAGAAGCTCGCGCTGCTCGCCGACGCCGAGCGACATCTGCGCGAGGCGTTTCAGAGCTTGTCGGCCGAAGCCCTGCGGCAGAACAATCAATCGTTCCTCGACCTCGCCCAGACCTCGCTCGGGGAGTTCCAGCGCGGCGCGGCGGCCGATCTCGACACCCGCCGACAGGCGATCGGCGATCTCGTTCAGCCGGTCCGGGAGTCGCTGGAGAAGGTCGATCTCAAGCTGCAAGCGGTGGAGCGCGACCGCGTCGGTGCCTATGCGGAGCTTCGCGAGCAGGTGCGCTCGCTCGCGCAGACGCAGCAGCAGCTGCAGTCGGAAACGGCGAGGCTCGTCCAGGCGCTGCGCACGCCTTCGGTGCGCGGCCGCTGGGGCGAGATCCAGTTGAAGCGCGTGGTGGAGCTCGCCGGCATGGTCGACCATTGCGACTTCTTCGAGCAGCAGAGCGTCACCACCGAGGATGGGCGGTTGCGTCCCGACCTGCTCGTCAAGCTGCCGGGCGGGCGCAACGTCGTGGTCGACGCCAAGGCGCCACTCGGCGCGTTCCTCGAGGCGTTCGAAGCGGGCGACGACCCTGCCCGCGAGGCCAAGCTTCGCGATCACGCGCGGCAAGTCCGCGAGCACATGACGAAGCTCGGCGCCAAAGGTTATTTCGCTCAGTTCGAGCCGGCGCCGGATTTCGTGGTGATGTTTCTGCCGGGCGAGACCCTGTTCAGCGCCGCGCTGCAGTACGATCCGGAGCTGATCGAGTTCGGCGTCGACAAACGGGTGATCCCGGCCAGCCCGACCACGCTGATCGCGCTGCTTCGCGCCGTGGCCTACGGCTGGCGGCACGAGCGGCTCGCGGAGAACGCGCAGGCGATCAGCGATCTCGGGCGGGAGCTCCACGAGCGACTGCGGACGATGGCCGAGCACTTCGAGCGCCTCGGGGGACACCTGGATCGGGCGGTCTCCGCCTACAACGATGCGATCGGATCGATCGAGCGCCGCGTGCTGGTCACGGCGCGCCGACTGAAGGAGACGGGCGTCGGAGTGACGGAGGAGATTCCCGTGCTGGAAGGCATCGACCGATCGTCGCGCGCGCTCGCAGCGCTGGCCGGCGATTCCGCCGAGGGCCAGACCGCGCCTCCCGGCATGCCCGCGGCGGGCGACGAGAAGAGCTGAGCGCCGGGCGCTCGCACGCGAACGCCGCTCTGCGGAGATCGCGAAGAATCGGTGTCAAAATTTCCGCCGGGCACGGTCCCGGCGGTGGAGCCCGACGCGGCCGCTTGACTTGGGGGCCGGCAGGGCCGCACCCTCGATCTCGTGAGCAGATCGAGAATCGGAGTGGCGTCCCTGATCGCCCTGTTGACGACGGTCACCGTGGCGAGCGCGGATGCCATCCAGCAGTGGCGGACGCCGGAAGGCGGTTTCTATTTCGGCGACCGACCACCCGCGGGCAGCACGCTCGTGCAGACGATTGCCGATACGCCGAGCGTCGCAGCGCCGGCGGTTGCGGCTTCGCCCTCCGATCTCGAGCGGGCGGCCGCCGAAGGCCGGGACATCATCCGCCGCCGTGAGGCCGATCGCGCCGCGGAGCGGCAGCTCGAGGCGGAGCGCGTCGCTCGACTCGACGCGCTCGCCGCCGAGCAGGCGACGTACGATTCGTTTTTCCCGTTTCTGATCGTCGATACGTTCCCTCCGTGCCAAGCTGGCGAGCGCTGCTTCCAGCCTCGCCATCGACACCACCGTGGCGGACCGGATCCCTGGTACCCCTCGCCGCGCTATCCCGGCGGCGCGTATTCTCTTGTCGTGCAGCCGCCGCGGCCCCCGCAGTCTCGCGGAAGCGTGCTGCTCGGAGCGCAGCGCCGCGAGGCTCCCTCTCGGCGGCGGCGACTCGGCGCCGACTGATCAGCGCCTGCCCGGCGAGCGGGCCGGCCGCCAGATCTTCGTGCGCAGCCCGAGCGCGTCACGCACCTCCCGCGTCGTCTGCTCCCGCCAGTGGCGGGCGTGATTGACGACGGTCGTGAACGAGCGCGGCTCCATGCGGTCGACGTACAGCCGGCCGTGCAGATGGTCGATCTCGTGCTGCAGGATGCGCGCGTACCAGCCGTGGGCGTCGATCACCACGCGATCGGCCTGCTCGTTGCGGCATTCGACGCGAACGGCGCGGGCACGCGGCACGAGCGCGGTGAAGCCGGCGACGCTGAGGCAACCCTCGAAGAACTCGACCGGCTCGACATCGACGACGGTGAGGCGGGGGTTGATGATCACGTGGAAGGGCACCGCCGAGCGCTCGCGCTCGGCGAGCGAGGCGGGGTCGGTGCTGCGCAGATACTCCTCGCGATCTTCGATGACCGCGAGTTGCAGCGGTTCGCCGATCTGCGGGGCGGCCAGGCCGACGCCCGGCGCGTCGCGCATGGTGCGGCGCATGTGCTCGATCAACTCCTGGATCGACCGACTGCGAATCTCGCTGATCGACAGCTCCCGAGCCTCGCGGCGCAGCACCGGCTCGCCGGCCTGGACGATCTTCAGGCGAACCGCGTCGCCGATCTCGGATGTCGCTCCAGCCACCGGGCTCGTGTAAACGCAGCGGGCACGGTTGACAAGTTTTCGCGAGAGGCTAAACTCCAAAACAGTACCTTTTAAGTACTGTTTTGAGCGTCCGGAGGTCACGGGCCATGATTCGCATGACGAAGCTGACAGATTACGGGATCGTGTTGCTCACGCATATCGCCCGTCATCCCGAGCGGCTGACACGGAACGCTCCGGAGCTCGCTGTTGCGGCGCGCCTACCGTTGCCCACCGTCAGCAAGATCTTGAAGATTTTGGCGCGCGAAGGCCTGTTGGTGCCGCATCGCGGCGCCAAGGGTGGGTTCAGCCTAGCCCGGTCTCCGGAGGAGATCACGGTCCTCGACGTGATCGGCGCGCTCGAAGGTCCGATCGCGCTCACGGAGTGCAGCGCCCACGGAACGGAGCGCTGCGGGATTGAGACCCTCTGCCCGGTGAGCACCAACTGGCAGCGAATCAACCGTGCCGTGCTCGGTGCGCTGCGAGGGATCACGCTCGCGGAAATGGCCGCTCCAATCGCCGCTGCGCACGGATGGTTCGCAGCCCGTCCTACGCGAGGCGAAGCGCACGTCGGTTCTTGAGGAAACGGAGATCGCGATGGCAACGACCGCCCGAAACTCGATCGGAGAGCTCGCACAGCGGGAATATCGCTGGGGCTTCGTCACCGACATCGACGCCGACGTCGCTCCGCGTGGATTGTCCGAAGACACCGTCCGCCTGATCTCGGCGAAGAAGAACGAGCCCGAGTTCCTGCTCGACTGGCGGCTGCGCGCGCTGCGCCACTGGCAGAAGCTCGAGGAGAGTGGGGGCACGCCGAAGTGGGCGAACGTCCACTATCCGCCGATCGACTATCAGAACATCATCTATTACTCCTCGCCGAAGCCGAAGAAGCAGCTCGATAGCCTCGACGAGGTTGATCCCGAGCTGCGGCGAACCTTCGAGAAGCTCGGCATCTCGCTCGATGAGCAGAAGCGGATGACGGGCGTGGCGGTCGACGCGGTGTTCGACAGCGTCTCGGTGGCCACGACGTTCAAGGCGAAGCTCGCCGAGAAGGGAGTGATTTTCTGTTCCTTTTCCGAGGCGGTCAGGAACCATGCTGACCTCGTGCGGCGCTACCTCGGATCGGTCGTGCCGTACACCGACAATTTCTACGCGACGCTGAACTCGGCGGTCTTCAGCGACGGCTCGTTTTGTTACGTGCCGAAGGGCGTTCGCTGTCCGATGGAGCTGTCGACGTACTTCCGCATCAACGCCGCCGACACCGGGCAGTTCGAGCGCACGCTGATCATCGCCGAGGAAGGCGCCTACGTGAGCTACCTCGAGGGCTGCACGGCGCCGATGCGCGACACGAATCAGCTCCACGCGGCGGTGGTCGAGTTGGTCGCGCTGGAGGGAGCGCAGATCAAGTACTCGACCGTGCAGAACTGGTACCCCGGAGACAAGGAAGGAAAGGGCGGCATCTACAACTTCGTCACCAAGCGCGGCGCGTGCCGCGGCCGGGGCGCGAAGATCAGTTGGACGCAGGTGGAGACCGGCTCGGCGATCACCTGGAAGTACCCGTCGGTGATTCTGCAGGGAGACGACTCGGTCGGCGAGTTCTACTCGGTGGCGCTCACCAACAACTTCCAGCAGGCGGACACCGGAACCAAGATGATCCACATGGGCAAGAACACCCGCAGCACGATCATCTCGAAGGGCATTTCCGCGGGCCGCGGACAGAACAGCTATCGCGGCCTGGTGAAGATCCTGCCGGGCGCCGCCAATGCGCGGAACTATTCGCAGTGCGACTCGCTGCTGCTGGGAGACCGGTGCGGAGCGCACACGTTCCCCTATATCGAGGTGCGCAACCCGACGGCTTCGGTCGAGCACGAGGCGTCGACGTCGAAGATCAGCGAGGACCAGATCTTCTACTGCAAGCAGCGCGGCATCTCGGGCGAGAACGCGGTCAACATGATCGTCAACGGCTTCTGCAAGGAAGTTTTCAAGAACCTGCCGATGGAGTTCGCCGTCGAGGCGCAGAAGCTTCTCGGCGTCAGCCTGGAAGGAGCGGTGGGGTGAGTCTGCTGCTCGAGATCAAGAATCTGCATGCCAGCGTGGCCGGTAAGCCGATCCTGCGCGGCCTCGACCTCGCCGTCGCCGAGGGCGAGGTCCACGCCGTGATGGGACCGAACGGATCGGGCAAGTCGACGCTGGCGCAGGTGCTGGCCGGGCACCCGGCCTACCAAGTCACCGCCGGGGAGATCCTCTATCGAGGGAAGAGCTTGCTGGAGATGTCTCCCGAGAACCGGGCGCGGGAGGGGATGTTTCTCGCCTTCCAGTATCCGATCGAGATTCCCGGCGTGGCCAATGCCTACTTCCTGCGCGCCGGCCTGAACGCGATTCGCGCCCATCGCGGGCTCGAGGAGCTCGACGCCATGGAGTTCCTGGCGCTCCTCAAGGAGAAGCTGAAGCTCGTCGAGATGGATCCGGCGATGATGTCCCGGCCGGTCAACGAGGGCTTCTCGGGCGGCGAGAAGAAGCGCAACGAGATCCTGCAGATGGCGGTGCTCGAGCCAATCGTGGCGATCCTCGACGAGACCGACTCGGGCCTCGACATCGACGCCTTGCGCGTGGTCGCCACCGGCGTGGAGAAGCTCCGCCGCCCGGACAACGCCACGATCCTTGTCACGCACTACCAGCGCCTGCTCAACTACATCATCCCCGATCACGTGCACGTGCTCTACCAGGGCCGGATCGTGAAGTCGGGCCGCAAGGACCTGGCGATCGAGCTCGAGGCCAAAGGCTACGACTGGATCCGCGCCAGCGTCGCTGTGTGAGCGGGACGATGACGGCGGCGAGCGAGAGAGCGCGTTACGTGGCGGATTTTCGCCGCTTCGCCGAGCGGACGGGCCGCGCGGCGCCGTCGTGGATGCCGCCGATCCGCGAAGCGGCGATCTCGCGCTTCGCGGAGATCGGCTTTCCCAGCGTTCAGGAAGAGGATTGGAAGTACACGAACGTCGCGCGGCTGGTGAGCGTGCCGTTCCGTGCGGCGCTCGACGCGGAAGACGGTGTCGACGTCCGCGCGCTCGTGCAGGGGATCGCGGGCGAGAGTGGCGGTGCGCGACTCGTCTTCGTCAACGGCCGATTCTCGACCGCGCTGTCCGCCGCCGGCCACCTGCCGCGGGGCGTGATCGCACAGAGCCTCGCCGAAGCGTGGTCGGGCGACGGGCAAGGCGTGCAAGCGCACCTCGCGCGGTACGCGAGCTTCGATCGCAACGGATTCACGGCGCTCTCCACGGCGTTCCTCGCCGACGGCGCGCTCGTCTCGCTGCCCGATCAGGCCGTCGTGGAGGAACCGATCGAGATCGTGTTCGTCGCCACCGCGGCGCGAGCCGAGACGCTCTCGCATCCCCGGGTGCTGGTGCTGTGCGGCCGCGAGAGCCGCGCCACCCTCGTCGAGATGCACCTGTCGCGCGGCGACGGCGAAACCCTCACCAACGCCGTCGTGGAGATGGTGCTTGGCGAGAGCGCGCGTCTCGACCACGTACGCGTGGTGCGGCAGGACGCCCGCGCGGCGCACGTCGCGACCACCGCCGTCGTCCAGGGGCGAGACAGCCGGTACGCCTCGACGGCCTTCGCGCTGCGCTCCGGGTTCCTGCGGCACGATCTGAACGTCCGGCTGGACGGGGAAGGGGCGGAGTGCTCGCTCGACGGTCTCTATCTCGCCGCTGGAGAGGAATTCGTCGACAACCACACGTCGATCGATCACGCTGTGCCGCACGGCACCAGCCGCGAGCTCTACAAGGGAATCCTTGGGGGGCGGGCGAAGGCGGTGTTCAACGGCAAGGTGATCGTTCGCCGCGATGCGCAGAAGACCGACGCGCAGCAGACCAACAAGAATCTGCTGCTGTCCGAGCACGCCGAGATCGACACCAAACCGGAGCTGCAGATCTTCGCCGACGACGTCAAATGCGCTCACGGCGCCGCCATCGGCCAGCTCGATCCCGACGCGCTGTTCTATCTGAAGAGCCGGGGCATCGGTGACGCCGCCGGCCGGCGCCTGCTCGCCTATGGATTCGGCAGCGACTTGATTCGGCGGCTCGCCGACGAGCGGCTGCGGGAATCGCTGGAGCGCGAACTGATCGAGCGCCTCGAGCGAGACCTCGTGGAGGCGCGATGAGAACGGCGCGCGAGCCGGTTTCAGTGCCGGCCCGACGGTTGGACCGCGCGACGGGTTTCGACGCCGAACGCATGCGGCGTGACTTTCCGGCGCTGCGGCAGACGGTGCACGGCAAGCCGCTCGTATACCTCGACAACGCCGCGACCAGCCAGAAGCCGCAGGCGGTGATAGACACCTTGGTGGCGTACTACCAGCGCCAGAACTCGAACATCCATCGCGGAATCCACTTCCTCAGCGAAGAGGCGACCCAGGCCTACGAGGGCGCGCGCGCCAAGGTGCGCGGCTTCCTCAACGCCGCCGAGGATCGCGAGATCGTCTTCGTGCGCGGAACTACCGAGGCGATCAACCTGGTGGCGGCGAGCTTCGGGCGCGCGTTCGTTCGACCGGGAGACGAGATCGTCGTCACCGCCATGGAGCATCACTCGAACATCGTGCCGTGGCAGTTGCTCGGCGAGCAGAACGGAGCGCGGCTCCGCGTGGCGCCGATCAACGACGAGGGAGATCTACTGCTCGACGAGCTCGAGCCGATGCTCACCGCCAAGACGCGGCTGGTCGCGGTCACGCACGTGTCGAACGCGCTCGGGACGGTGAATCCGATCCGCCAGATCGTGCAGATCGCCCACCGGCACGGCATTCCCGTGCTGGTCGACGGCGCGCAGGCGGTGCCGCACATGAGGGTCGACGTGCGCGACCTCGACTGCGACTTCTACGCGTTCTCGAGCCACAAGCTGTTCGGGCCGACCGGCGTCGGCGTGCTCTATGGGAAGGCACGCTGGCTGGAGAAGATGCCGCCCTATCAGGGCGGCGGAAGTATGATCAGCCTGGTCACGTTCGAGAAGACTCATTACGCGGAGATCCCGCAGAAGTTCGAGGCGGGCACGCCCGACATCGCGGGAGCCATCGGCCTCGGAGCGGCGATCGACTATCTGAACGGGCTCGACCTCGATGCGGCGACGGTCCACGAGCAGGGGCTGCTCGCCTACGGAACGGAGGCTCTGCAATCGGTTCCGGGACTACGGCTGATCGGCAGCGCCCGGCACCGGGCGGGCGTGCTGTCGTTCGTGCTCGACGGAGTACATCCGCACGACATCGGTACGATTCTCGATCGCGAGGGCGTGGCGATCCGCGCCGGGCACCACTGCGCGATGCCGGTGATGCAGCGCTTCGGCGTACCCGCCACCGCGCGCGCCTCGCTCGCATTCTACAACACGCGGGAAGACGTCGACGCGTTGGTGCGCGCGATTCACAAGGTGAAGGGCGTGTTTCGCTGACGGGATCTCTGACGATGTCCGAACTCTCCGAGCTCTACCAAGAGGTCATCCTCGACCACAACAAGCGGCCGCGGAACTTCCACAAGCTGTCCGATGCCAACCGTACGGCCGAGGGATTCAACCCGCTGTGCGGCGATCAGATCACTTTGTACGTGAAGATCGACGACGAGGGCGTCATCCGTGACATCGGCTTCCAGGGCTCGGGTTGCGCGATCTCCAAGGCTTCGGCGTCGCTGATGACGTCGATCCTCAAGGGCAAGAGCGCACGCGACGCGGACGAGCTCTTCGAGCGGTTCCGCCGGCTGGTGACGAGCGAGGACGCGGGGGACGTGGAGGCGCTCGGTAAGCTCGCCGTGTTCTCCGGCGTCCGGGAGTTCCCGGCGCGCGTCAAGTGCGCGAGCCTCGCGTGGCACACGCTGCGGGCCGCCCTCGAAGGCAAGACCGAAAACACCAGGACGGAATGAGGGCCGTGTCATGAAGTCGCACGAATCGATCTCGTTGACCCGAGACTGCGAAGCGATCCAGATCCCGAGCGGGACCCAGATGGTCCTACCGGCGGGGACGATGGTGATGATCACGCAGTCGCTCGGCGACACCTACACCGTGACGACCGACCATGGATCCATGGTGCGGATCTCGGGAAAGGACGCCGACGCGATCGGGCTCGAGCCCAGCGCGCCGCCGGCGGCCACCGTCGCGACGGCGGTCGAGCCGGGCGATCTCGGGAATCTCGTCTGGGACCAGTTGCGGAGGTGTTACGACCCGGAGATCCCCGTCAACATCGTCGACCTCGGTCTCGTCTACGAGTGCGCGGTGACTCCGCTCGAGGGCGGCGGTCATCGGGCCAACGTGAAGCTGACCCTCACCGCGCCGGGATGCGGAATGGGCGGCGTGCTCGCCGCCGACGCGCAGGCGAAGATCGGCGGTCTGCCTGGAATTCGCGAGGCGAACGTGGAGCTCGTTTTCGAGCCGCCGTGGAACCCGGGGATGATGTCGGAAGCCGCTCGCCTCGAGCTCGGCATGATGTAAGTCAGCCCGGGCGGAGCGCCCACGAGAGCCTCCCGTAGTGGATCGTCGCGGAAGCCACGTTGGTCGCCGCCGCCGTCAACATGATCCAGCGCCGCGACGATCACCCCCTTCCGCGACCACCACGAGGACCAACGGGAAGACGGCTCACCCGAGGCCGTGGAACGTCGGCCGGAGCGAAGTTCCATGGTCGCCGCGCACCACGATCGACGAGCGGGGCGGGCGGCGCAGACGCGGCGAGTATGATATGGTGCGTCATAACTCGGAGAAGAGCGAGGAGGACAGGATGGCCAAGGACTTCTTCCACCCGGACATGGAGCTGTTCGTCGATCGTCGCGTCGATTGGCCGCGCTACTTTCGGCTCTATCGCGAGCAGACGACGGGGATCTCCGACGAGATCGACACGTTCAAGATGGTACTGCGCACGATCGGCGAGATCTGCGAGGACATCGAGGCAAGCGCGCGAGACCACTGGCATGAGGAGGTCCGGCTCGAGGACGGGCGCGTGGTGGTGCCGCCGCACATCGCCGCGGGGTACGACAAGCTGCGGAGCGCCGGGCTCGTCTGCCTGAGGCTGGACCCCGAATACGGCGGCCAGAACCTGCCGACCCTGCTGAACTGTTTCTACCTCGAGATGGTGGCGCGCGCGGACCCCAGCCTGATGACGATCGTCGGCCTGCAGTCCGGCGTGGCTCAGGACATTCAACAATTCGGCTCGCCGGAGATCCGCCAGCGCTACCTGCCGCGCTTCGCCTCGGGCGAGGTGCAGGGGGCGATGGACCTGACCGAGCCGCAAGCGGGCTCGGACCTCGGCGAGATCCGTACCCGCGTGACCGAGGAGAACGGCCGCTACTTCCTCGACGGCGAGAAAATCTTCATCACCAACGGCGGCGCGCCCGTCCACCTCGTTCTCGCGCGCGATGCCACGACCTTCGAGCAGTCGCGGGGGACGACGAACGGTTTGTCGCTGGTTCTCTGCCCCGTCACGTTGCCGGACGGCACGCCGAACGGCGTGCGCGTGGCGCGCGTCGAGCGCAAGCTCGGCATCCACGGCTCGCCCACCTGCGTGATCGAGTTCGACCACGCGGAGGGCTTTTTACTCGGCCAGGCCGGCGCCGGGTTTCGCGCCATGCTCGAGCTCATGAACAACGCTCGGCTCGGGGTGGCCGCGCAGGGCATCGGCATCGCCGAGGCCGCTTACCTGCAGGCGAAGGCATATGCCGCCGAGCGCGTGCAGTTTGGAGCGCCGATCTTGCAGCAGCCGCTCGTCAAGTCGATGCTCGCGCTGATGGCGATCAACATCGCCTCGGCGCGGGCGCTGCTCTATCGAACCTGCGCGATGATGGACGAGGCCGAGGCCTTGCGCCGCTACCTCGCTTCCGAGGCTGGGGCGAAGGATCCCGACCGCGCGCGTCTCGCCGAGGAGCTCGATCACGGCATGCATCTCGTGCGGTTCTTCACCCCGCTCTGCAAGTATTACGCGACCGAGATCTCCAATCACGTCACCCGCCAAGCGATCCAGGTGCACGGCGGCATCGGCTACATGGCGGAATCGCGCGTGGGCCACTGTCATTCCGACTCGATCATCACCACGATCTACGAGGGCACCTCGGAGATCCAGGCGAGTTTCGCGCTCAAGGAGATGAGCAAAGGAGCGCTGTTCGCGACCCTGGAGCGCTCGCACGCGGAGCTCGAGGGCGTTCGCGAACGCTATCCGGATCTCGTCGCGTCGGTCAGCCGCGGGATCGAATGGATCCAGCAATCCGTGCCGGCGCTGATGGGCGATCCGCAATATGCGCTGCTCAACGCCAAGCGGGTCTGCGAGATGGTGGTCGACGTCGTGGTGGCCGCCGAGCTGCTGCTGCAGGCCGACGTTTCCGAGCAGCGCCGCGAGGTGGCTGGCGCGTTCATCCAGCGGCACATGCTGTCCGTGGAGATGAACGCGCGGCGCATCTCCGGAGGAGACGCCACGCGCATCCGCAATTACGACCGAATCCTCGGCTTGTAGCCGGGCTCTGGCGCGCCGATCCGCGCTCGGATCGGGTGATGGCTCTGGAGCGGTCGATGGCAGCATCCGCCGAGCCGGAGATCGACGCTGCCATCGGCCGCGTCGCCGCGACGATCTTCGACGGCATCGGCTCGGCGCGCGACTTCGCGGTCGTCCTCGCTTCGCGCTGCATGACGCGCTGCGCTGATGCCGTTGCATTTTCCAATTGACTCGCGCGGAGGCCGGCGAGTAAAAGACAGTTGAGAATGATTTTCACTATCCGATCTGCTGGGAATCGTCGCCGCCGAGCGTCGCGCGCGGCGATGGCGCTGTGCTTCGCCGTGCTCGCCGGCGGGGTCGCGGTCGCCCAGGGGCTGCCGGGCGCCGCGGAGTCGCTGCGCGCGGTGATCGAGAGCTATGCGCCCGAGCAAGCTCCGTCCGCGAAGCGCGCGGCCGCCGACGCGTTCTTCCAGTTCGAGGGCTCGATGCTCGACCGCGAGCTCGCTGCCCGCGATCCGGCCCTCTACCGCGAGGTCGAGCGGGAATGGATGCGGCTCCTGGCCGTGATGGAGGACGGACGGCCGTCCGACGCCGTGCGCTCGCAGGGAGAGCGCGTGCTCGTGCTGCTCGATCGTGGCGCGCGCTCCGCGCAGGCGGGCGGCAGCGTGTTCTTCGACTCGCTGCTGATCATTCTGCGCGAGGGATTCGAGGCGATTCTCATCGTCTCGGCGCTGGTCGCCTACCTCAAGCGCATCGGCGAGCGCGCTCGAGTGCCGTACCTGTACGGCGGAGCGGCGTTGGCCGTGGTCGCGAGCTTCCTCTTGTGGGTCGCGGCGCGCAGCGCGCTGTCGCTCGGTGGAGCGGACCGCGAGGCTCTCGAAGGTTGGACGATCCTGCTCGCCACGGGCGTGCTCTTCTGGGTCTCGTACTGGCTGGTCTCCAAGGCGGAAGCCGAGCGCTGGCAGGCGTTCGTGCGCGGCCGGGTCGAGCGGGCGGTCGGGCGGGGGGCGCTGCTCGGCCTGGGCTTCCTGTCGTTCGTGGTGGTATTCCGCGAGGGGTTCGAGACCGTGCTGTTCTACGAGGCGGTGGCGGCGCGCGCCGGCGGGCCATCCGGCCAATCGATGCTCGTCGTCGGCTTCCTCGCCGGTTGCGCGGCGCTCGGCGTCTTCTGCGTCGCTTTTCAGCGGTTGGGTCCGAAGATCCCCATGCGCGTGTTTTTCAACGTGACCAGCGGACTTCTCTATTTCATGGCGTTCCGCTTCGCGGGGGCTGGGGTGCGCGAGCTGCAGGAAGCGAACGTGCTGCCGCAGACCCCGCTGCGATTCGTGCCGGACTCCCCCTTCCTCGAGCAGTGGCTCGGCGTCTTCC
This sequence comes from uncultured delta proteobacterium, assembly GCA_963708955.1. Taxonomy (GTDB): domain Bacteria; phylum Desulfobacterota; class Binatia; order JACPRU01; family JACPRU01; genus JACPRU01. The sequence goes on along the minus strand of CAVPWJ010000253.1, from coordinate 1,799 downwards.
CGTATCTCGAGCCGCTGTTGCTGCAGGTCGTGCTGCTGTTGCTCGCGCTCGTCGCGTCCGCCCATCTGCTGCGCGGCGGCCGCCAGGCGGTGTCGAGCGCTTCCCCGCCGGTCGAGAAGCGGCACGCGGTGGCCGCGCGCCGCTAGCCCTACGCGTTCTGGTTAGCGCGACGACGTTCGCTCGATCGCCCACGTCTGGCTCGTCCGGCAGTCGTCCAGCTTGACAGCGCCTTATCCGCGCCGTAAAAGCGGGCAGTGACGAGGAATCCGCGCCGTCCGAGTTTGAAGCTTTCGTCAACTCAGCCGCTTATACCGACTATCCTCCGTAGGGGTCTGCTGGGCTCTTCAAGCTTGGTGACTAGGAGTGAGAGGACAGCGAAATAGCGCTCTTTCGTTCCCAAGCTCATATTGCCCAGGCGTGCCTGCATCGCTTTCTGAAACCGCTTGTGGGTGACGATAATTTGTTTGTCCAGATCCTTCGCAATCAACTCTGTCGTATCCATGTCCGTCTCCTTGCTCAGTGGAACCATCTAGGGCAACAGGGGCGACGTGAGCCACCTTAAAGAGTGCGCGAAGAACCGTCAAATGAATACCAAATGAGAACTCGCCGTGCTTCGGATCATCGACAAACTAACTTCCCGATTGCCACTTTCTGTTGCCGACTGCTCACGGATTCCGGGTCTCGCGGTGCTCGCCCGGAATGACGAGCGGAGGATATCAACGCTGCGACTTCCGGTATCAAGAACAATCTTGGTCAGTGGAAGTGGAGTGAGTGGACGCTGAGATGGTAAGGGTCATCATTTCGTATTTCGTTTTACAGATTGCCGGCGGAGATATACCGCCACACGAGCGGCCTTTGCTGGGAAACAAAGAGTTGTCACAATACGCATGAGTGGCGGATACTGCAGAAAATTCTCTCGGTTGGTGGGTAATCTCAATATTGGGATATCCCGCCACGGGGGTGGCAGTAAACTCAGTAGTTCGGCATACCCCGGGCCTGATCCTTCGTCGTTGATTGTGGCGAAATTGAAGTGAGGCAAATGAGCACGAACGTTCTGTCGATTCTTGGAGTGTCCGCGAAGGAGGACGTCATCTCTAACCTTCTCCGCTACTGCATTGAGGCGTCACCGGCATTTCGGGACGCTTTTCTGGTCAACATCTGTAGGGTCCCGCTGCCGGTCGGGGCTCGAGTTCGCGCTCTCACGCGCGTGGCCACGGACGCGTCTGGCATTCCCGACCTCATCATCGCGGCCGAGACCCCGGGCGACAAGTATCTCGTAGTCCTCGAAAACAAGCTCAAGGCGGACGAGGGAGATGACCAGACGGTCCGGTATTCGTCGCGGGATTGCGTGGAGGACGTGAAGCGCCGCGTCGGCTGGTCAGGGATCACCGTGGCCGAGAGCTTCGTCTTTCTCACGCTATTTCCCGATCAGCAACCCGCCGCAGACGCCTTCCGCCGCACGACCTACCAAGACCTGCTCGACGCAATGCGGACGATCCCGCGTCCGATCGATGATCCCATGGCGGAGCTCTTGCTCGATTCCTGGCGGGCGCTCTTGGAGCAGTTCTACTCGAAGGCACGTGCCCACAATGAAGACCTGCTATTGGCACGACTCCAGGAGGCTGACCCGCTTGAGGGAAACTACCTGTACTTCAAGTCGTTCGTGGACGGCTTAGCCCTGCCCGACGACCTCACTGTCGAGTACACGTTTCGCTCAAGCGCGAAGGGGCGACGGTATTTCGGTGCGGTAATCTCGAAGCCCTCCTGGCATCCCTCGGAGATGCAGCAGGTGGATGGCC
>CAVPWJ010000252.1:0-10483 GCA_963708955.1 uncultured delta proteobacterium | reverse complement strand
GCCTTGGCCAGGTGGCCCTGGATCGAACGAATCGGGAGTTCTTCGACAGCCGGGCCAACCTGTACGTGCTGCGCGCGGACTGGCACTTCGTCCACCGTTGGGACGCATTGCTCGAGGTGCGCAGGCTTGACCTGCCCGACGCGGACGACAGCCGCAGCGGGGTGTTGGTGGGGATGTACCGCCATGTGGGCGATCATATCAAGGCGGGTGTCGGCTATAACTTCAGCGATTTCTCGGATGATCTGACCCAACTGGATTACAAGCACCAGGGTCTGTTCGTCAATCTGGTCGCGAAGTATTAGAGGATGTGAGGAGGACAACATGGTTTACATGCAGAGAGTGGCCATTTTAGGGATTTCAGCGCTTCTTTTGAGCGCCGCCGCTTACGGGCAGGAAATCTCCAGGGAGCAGATAAAGGGCCTGGACGAGCAGGTTCAGGAGATCAAGAGCGATGCCCTGGGCATCGCGGCGGAACTGAATCAGCTGGAAGAGAAGCTGCTGTATCCGTCCAATACGCAGGTCGCGGTATTCGTATCCCTGGCCGGCCGCGAGACCTTCCGTCTCGACTCGGTCGAGATCCAGGTGGACGGCACGCCGGTTGCCCATCACCTTTACAGTTTCAAGGAGCTCGAAGCCTTGCAGAACGGGGGGGTGCAGCGCATCTATACCGGCAATGTCCGGTCAGGCGAGCACAACCTCCAGGTCTCCGTCATCGGCAAAACCGGCGGCGGCGCTGATTTCCAAAAATCGGAGCGCTTCACGGTCAACAAGGGTGTGGGCCCCAGGATCGTGGAGATGTCTCTGGCCGCCCAAGGCATTACCTTTACCGAAAGGTAGAGCATGAACAGGCTGTTTGTCATTTTGACGATTCTGATCTTCTCCGCGCCTTCGGCGATGGCCGGTGCGTCCGCCCCGAATACGCTTGCGGACCTCCATTTCGGAGAGGCCCTCTATTACGCCTTTCAAGGGGACTGGTTCGGTGCCATCTCCAGGCTCGACACCGAGCTCATGCAGCACCATGGGGTAGACGAGCCCGAACGCGACACCCTTCATTACCATGTCAACCAGGCGGAGTTCGATGTGGGTGATTTCGAATTGGCTTACCGGATGCACCAGCGTGCCGGGCGCGCCATCACAGCGGTCATCGAGGGCAACGTCGAGGAGCCTGTCCGCAACGAGGCCATTTTCCGCCTGGCGCGGATCTACTTTCAGAAAGACCAGCCGGTCAATGCCCAGTATGCCGTGGAGCGCATCCGCGGGGCCGTTCCGCCGGAAATTCGCGACGATCTGGATTTCCTGCGCGCCCAAATCCTCATGGCCAACGGCCGGTTTGCCGAAGCCGCGCGTATTCTGAGAGACCTCCAGAATGCGAAAAGCCTCGAAGGCTTTGCCGCGTATAACCTCGGTATTGCGCTGATCAAGGACGGAAAGGAGCTTGAGGGGCGCCAGTATCTTGACCGTACCGGTCAACTCCACAGCAATGATGAGCTTACGCTGGCCATCAAGGACAAGGCGAACCTTGTCCTCGGATCCAAGCTGTTGCAGGAAAAAAATTTCGAGGGCGCCAAGCAGGTGCTCGACCGGGTGCGTCTGAACGGTCCATTCTCCGATCGGGCGTTGCTGGGCTCGGGATGGGCGGACGTCCTTCAGGGTCGCTTCGAACGGGCGCTGGTGCCCTGGAGCACTGTCGTGACGAGAGAGGTCACGGACGCCTCGGTGCAGGAAGCCATGCTCGCCGTCCCCTATGCCTATGGCAAGCTGAATGTGACCGGCAAGGCGGCATTGACGTATGGCAGCGCGCTGGAGAAGTTCGGCGCCGAAGTCGACAAGCTCGGGGCATCCATCGAGAGCATCCGCGAAGGTCATTTTCTCAAGGCTCTGGTGCGGGAAGAAGTGAAACAGGATGCCGACTGGGTCGTCAAGCTGCGCGAGCTTCCGCACACGCCCGAGACATACTACCTGCTTGGCTTGATGGCCTCCCACGATTTCCAGGAATCCCTGAAAAACTATCTTGACCTCGAGCAGTTGCGGACGAAGCTGGGCTCCTGGGAAAGGGATCTGGACGCTTTCGCGGAGATCATTGCGCAACGCCGGGCTTATTACGAGCCGCTGCTTCCCGTCATCGACCGGGAATTCCGGCGGCTCGACTCGCAGATGCGTCTGCGGCTGGAGCAGCGGGACCGTATCGAACAACGGCTCAAGGCCATGCTGGTGGTCCCGAGACCCGATTATCTGGCGACCGCGGAGGAACGGATCATCAGTGAACGGATTGCGCTTCTGGAGCGGAAGTCGACGGCCGGCGGAGCGGCCGTACCCGGCGGCGTCGAGGCACGCATCGCACGTTTGCGGGGGGTGCTGCACTGGAAGATCCATACGGAATATGACCGTCGCTTCACCGAGGCTCATACGCACCTTCGCGACCTGAATGGCGAAGTGGTGCGATTGAAAAGGGAGTACGCCGCCTTTGTGCGCACCCGTCAGGCCGCCACCCAAAGCTATGAAGGGTACGACGACGTCATCCTCCGCCAACGGTCCCTGATCCAAGCGGCACGGGAAAAAGTGGGTGATCTGATGGCGCGTCAAGGCCATATGCTGGAAACCATGGCGGTAAATGAGCTCACCGCGCGCCGCGAGCGGCTTGCCGAGTTGCAGATCAAGGCGCGCTTCGGCATGGCGGACAGCTATGACCGTGCCACCAGGGCCCAGGCCCGGGAAAAGGGTGAGTAAATGAACCGGATCCGATTTTTCCTATGCGCGGCGCCATTGATGCTGGCCGCGTGTGCCTCGGTCAGCGACAGGAACGGGAACAGGAATACCATTGCCACGTTGCGTCATGTCCAAATCGAGATCAAGGAGGAGAAGATCGAAGGCGGGCTTGAGAAAGCGATGCTGGGTTATCAGCGCTTTCTGGAGGGCACGCCGGACTCCGCCTTGACGCCCGAGGCCATTCGTCGTCTGGCCGACCTGAAGATCCAAAAAGAATACGGCACCCTCGCGACGGGCGCCGGGACCGCCGGGCGGACGCCGGCATTGCCCGCCCCGGAACCCGTGACGCGTCCGGAGGGGACGAAGGTCGCCGGCGCACCGCCGGAGCAGGCATTGGCGCATATTCCGGTCCACGACGAGTCCGAGGCGGACTTTGAAAAACGGGCGACCATGAGGCAGCCGGTGGACAATTTGGCGGCTTCTGCCGCCACGCCTGTCGCGGTCGCCGATGATCTCGAAAGGGCAGGCACTCGCGAGGCCATTGCGCTTTACAACAAGCTCCTCAACGATTACCCCCTGTACGAGCGCAACGACCAGGTGCTGTACCAGCTGTCCCGCGCATACGAGGAACTGGGGCAGACCGAGGAAGCCATGGCGGTCATGGACCGGATGGTCCGCGACTTCCCCCGGTCCCGATATACCGATGAAGTGCAGTTCCGGCGCGCGGAATACTTCTTTACGCGCAGGCGCTACCTGGATGCCGAGAATGCCTATGAGGGCATCGTGAATACCGGTGTCCATTCCTCGTTCTACGAGCTGGCCCTGTACAAACTGGGCTGGACGTTCTACAAGCGAGAGCTCTATGAAGATGCCCTGCAGCGGTTCATTGCGTTAATGGACCACAAAGTGTCCGTGGGATACGACTTCGAACAGACCGAGAACGAGCAGGAACGAAAGCGAACGGAAGACACCTTCCGCGTCATCAGCTTGAGTTTTTCCAACCTCGGCGGCGCCGATTCCATGGTGGAATACTTCTCACGCCACGAGAAGCGCAGTTACGAGGACAGCATATACGGCAATCTCGGCGAATTCTACTTCGACAAGCGCCGTTACGCCGACGCCGCCGCAGCCTACAACGCCTTCGTGGACCGTAACCCGTTCCACAAGGCGGCGCCGAAATTCCACATGCGGGTTATCGAGATCCACGCTGCCGGCGGATTTCCCAGCCTCGTTCTTGACTCCAAAAAGACATTCGCCACGACCTACGGGCTGCGGGCCGAATACTGGAAGTATTTCGCTCCCGGCGACCGTCCGGACGTTCTCGGTTTTCTGAAAACCAACCTGACCGACCTGGCGAACCATTATCATGCCTGCTACCAGGACCCGGAACTGGCCGAAGACAAACCGGCGAATTTCGAAGAGGCGCTGCGCTGGTATCGAGGGTTTTTAACCTCGTTCCCCACGGAGAGCGAATCGCCCGTCATCAACTACCAGTTGGCGGACCTGCTGCGGGAAAACCGGTCGTTCGGCGCAGCCGCCGTGGAATTCGAGAAGACCGCGTATGGCTATCCGCCCCACGATAAATCCTCCCAGGCCGGCTACGCGGCGGTCTTTTCCTACCGGGAGCAACTTGGCGCCGCCCGGCCGGCGGACGCGGAGGCGATCAAACGGGAGGTTGTCCGCAGTTCGCTGAAGTTTGCCGATGCCTACCCGGAACACGAAAAGGCGGCGATCGCCCTCGGGGCGGCCGCGGATGATCTCTACGGCATGAAGGAATATGAACAGGCGCTGGCCGCCGCGACCAAGCTCATCGAGGCATTCCCCGGCACCGATGGAGATGTCGTCCGTGATGCCTGGCTGGTCGTCGGCCATTCCTCTTACGAGCTCGCGCGCCACAGCGAGGCCGAGAGCGCGTATCTGAAGGTTTTGGCGCTGCTGCCCGCGGAAGACACAACGCGCGACGCCCTGGTAAACAATCTCGCGGCATCGATTTACAAGCAAGGGGAACAGGCCAATGCCGCCCAGGACTATCGGGCTGCGGCGGACCACTTCTTGCGGGTGGGCCGCACGGCGCCGACCTCGAACATCAGGCCGACCGCCGAATATGACGCTGCCGCGGCCCTGATCCAACTCAAAGACTGGGGGATGGCCGCCTCGGTGTTGACAGGATTCCGCACCAATTTCCCCGAGAACCCGTTGCAGCCCGAAGTGACCAAGAAGATCGCCCATGTGTACAGGGAAAACAATCAACTCTCCCTCGCGGCCAACGAGTATGAACGGATCGAAAGGGAATCCCGGGACGACGAGATCAGACGGGATGCTCTCCTGGTTGCAGCGGAATTGCATGCCAAGGATGGCAACAGCGTCCGCGCGCTCGAGGTGTACCGGCGCTATGTGGGGTATTTCCCCCAACCGGTGGAGCTCAACCTGGAGACGCGAAACAACATCGCCGAAATCCTGAAGGCGCAGAGCGATCGCACATCCTATCTGGACGAACTTGAAAAGATCGTCGTCATCGACGCCTCGGCGGGGAGCGCACGGACCCCACGAACCCGCTATCTTGCCGCACATGCCGCATTGGTGTTGGCCGAGCAGGAATTCGACGCGTTTGCGGCCGTCGGCCTGGTGCAACCCTTTGAGGACAATCTGCGCAAGAAGCGCGATCTGATGAAGACGGCGACACAGAAATTCAGCCAGCTCGTGGATTACGAGATGGGGGACATCACCGCCGCGGCGACGTTCTATCTGGCCGAGATCTACGCCCACTTCAGCAAGGCCTTGACGGCGTCGGAGCGTCCCGAAGGACTGAGCCCCGCGGAACTGGAGCAGTACGAACTGGCCATCGAAGAGCAGGCCTTTCCGTTCGAAGAGAAGGCCATCCAGGTCCATGAGAGCAACCTCAAGCTGATGTCGCGCGGGGTAAGCAATGTATGGACCGAAAAGAGCCTTCAGAAACTGGCCAAATCCGTTCCCGCCCGCTATGACAAGCCGGAAGAGACCAGCGGCATCCTCAGTTCGCCGGAAACCTACATTTTCGCAATCGACAGGCCGGCGCCGGCGGACTCCGACGTGGTGAAAACCGAGAAGCCCGACACCGCGGCGCCTGCTCAGGCCGAAGAACCCGGATCTGTGACGGAGCCGGAAACCACGGCGCCTGCCCAGGGCGACCGCGCGTGGCAGCCCCCGATAAGAACGGGCGAAACAACGAGGAGGTAAGCGGTGCAGGGCGTGCAGATAAGGATGTCGCGAAGGTTACAGACACGAACGTGCGCCGGATTCGCCGTTCTCGCGATGGCGCTGTCGGTCCTCGCCGGGTGTGCGACCGATGGAAAGGTCAAGGCGGCACCGGTTGCCGATAAACCTTCCATGGGCACGGGACCCTCGGTGGCGAGACTCGTGGATGGACGGGAAGGCTTCATCATCACGGAAGTGCCCACAATGGATGAGGTCTCGCGCAGGGACTTCGATCGCGCCGTCGCCATGCTGAAGGACCAGGACTATGCCCAGGCCATCGACCTTCTGGAAAAGGTCATCGAGCGGTCACCGGGCGTCACGGCGCCACATATCGACATCGCGATCGCCTATCTGCGCGTCGGCAAACCTTCGCTGGCCGAGGAGCATATTAAAAAAGCGCTGGTGCTGTTTCCCGATCACCCTGTCGCAAGTAATGAATACGGATTGTTGTGTCGCAAATCCGGACGATTTGCCGAGGCCCGGGCGATTTATGAGAAGGCGATAGCACGCTTCCCCGAGTATTTTCCGTTGCACAGAAATCTCGGGATTCTCTGCGATCTGTATCTGAATGATCCGGCATGCGCCCTCGAGCATTACGAGATTTACAGCAAGGCCAGGCCGAAAGACGCGCAGGTCACATTGTGGATCGCCGATGTGCGCGCCCGGCTTGGACGCAATTAAGGAGGAAAGACGATGTATCGCGCAATGGTCCTATGTGTGTGGTTGGTCCTTTTCCCGGCTGTCGTGGCCGCAGCCGGGGATGTGAAAAGCGACGAGCAGTCGGAAGCCAAGGAGCTATCCGGCATGTCCATCGTCGGCAACGATGAGGCACCGAAGTCCCTTTATATCGTCCCGTGGAAAAGCTCCGAAGTCGGCGTGGAGACCAGCCTGGACACGATGTTGAATGAAGGCGATGTACCGGTGGACCGGGACGTATTCAAGCGGCAGCTTGGATATTATCGCGTCAGCACGGGGAAATAGCCACGGTGCCCCGCTTGGGGAGAGGAGGAAAGTGATGGGATTCTATTCAATGGTGGCGTTTTTCCAAAAAGGCGGGGTGTTCATGTACCCCATTCTGCTCGCGTTTGCTGTTGGCATGGCCATCGCGTTTGAACGCTGGGTTGAGTTGAACCGCATCCGGGGCGCAAACCAAAAGATGTGGGACTCGCTGCATCCGGTGCTGGCCGAGGGAGAGTTCGATAAAGCCCGGGAGATGGCCAGCAAGGACAAATCCAGTTTGGCACAGATGCTGGGGATGGGACTGGCGCGCCAGGGGGCGGTCCGACGACGGGAAGACATCGAAATCGCCATGGAAGAGAGCATGATGGAGATCATCCCTCAACTGGAGAAGCGCACGCCCTACGTGGCTCTGCTCGCCAATATCGCCACCCTGCTGGGACTGCTCGGCACCATCATGGGGCTTATCCAGGCCTTTACCGCCGTTTCCAATGCGAACCCGGCCGAGAAGGCCGACCTGCTCTCGGCCAGCATCTCGGTGGCCATGAACACCACCGCCTTCGGGCTGATGTCGGCGATCCCGCTTCTGCTGTTCCATGCCAAGCTGACGTCGACCACGGGCCAGATCGTGGACAGCCTGGAGATGGCATCGGTAAAGGCGCTCAATACCATCTCCAATAATTCCAAGCGCCGATTCGACGGGAGTTGATCATGACCAGCCGATATCATCACCGAAGGGCAAGGGAAGAATCATCCGGTCTGGATGTCACGACCTTCATGAACCTGATGGTGGTGCTCATCCCCTTTCTGCTCGTCAGTGCCGTCTTTTCGCGCGTGACGATCCTGGATCTGAGTGTCCCGACCAGCGCAGGCGCATCGACATTGAGAACGCCGAATTTCGCCATCGAGGTGATTGTCCGTAAAGGAGGATTGGAGATCGCCAACGGGTCGTCCGTGGAGGCCGCGTTCCCGAAAAAAGACGGTCACTACGATTTGCGGATGCTGCACGAAATGCTCACACGCCTGAAGGACAGGTTTCCGGAGAAGCAAGACGCGACGGTCTTGATGGAACCGGACATAGAGTACGACTATCTGATTCAGGTCATGGATGCGGTTCGTGGCGCCGAGGTTCATGCGGAAGGGAGCGCAGTGGTCAAGAAAATCGTTCTCTTTCCAAACATATCGATAGGAGACGCTCCATGAGGGATAGCAGACGCATGAGACGGATGGGGCGTAACAGGGGGAAGATTGCGGGTCTGAACCTGACGCCGCTGATGGATGTCTTCACCATTCTGGTGTTCTTCCTGCTTTTTCACTCCGCCGGCGGTGACATACTGGATGTACCCAAACAGATCAAGCTGCCCGATTCCGTCATCGAGTCCAAGCCAAGGGAAACAATTGTGATCATGGTCAGCCCCGAAGCCGTGCTGGTCCAGGGCGAGGCCGTGATCGGCACCCCCGAACTCCTTGATGACAGGATTCAGTCGGTTGCCGGAATAACAGCGCGGTTGACGCAGCTTGAGCGCAATGTCATCGGGATCAGCACCAAGACGGTTGCCGAAAGCAAAGAAGTCACGATCCTTGCGGATAAGACGATTCCGTTCAAGGTGCTGAAAAAAATAATGTCAACCTGCACGGCTTCCGGATACGGGAGGATTTCCCTCGCCGTCATTCAGAAGTCAACTCAGGGCTAGCGAGGATGCCGTGGATACATCCATGTTAGCACAGGAATTGGCGACGCTGGACGCGCAAATCGGGCGGGTCCGGCAAAGACAGGAAGTCCTTGAAGGCGAGTTGCGCGCTGTCGAGGCAGAGCTCGAAACGTTTTCCGCCGAGAGACAGCGGATCGATGCCTTACGGGACGTCTGCAAGGCGTTCGACAGGCTGGGGGACCTGAAAGCGGATGACCTCCTGTGGGAAGGAGGCGCGGAGGCCCAGGACACCGCCGGACACGTGGAACGGGCGAGGAGCCGGGTTGCCCGCTTCGACGGGGAGATCAGCGGGATTCTGGAAAAACAGGCATCTCTCCAGGGGCAGATCAACCAATGCCTCGACGAATTGGACATCCTCCATGAAGAAGTACGTGATGCGTACGACCGTGAAGAGCGGCGAAAGGAAGAGTTCGTCATAGAGCGGGAGGTCTCGCTCGTTCCTTATCGCGAGATGATCATGCCCTGGGCCAGTGAGGCCGAGAGCGAGAGACGATTCCGCCGTACCGTTCTCGTGGCGCTATTCCTATGCTTTGTTCTTGGCGCTCCCATTCTTCTGATAAAAGTGCCCATACCGGACCGCTCGGTCGCCGTGACCAAGATTCCGGAACGATTGGTCGAGCTCGTCAAGAAGGAGATGCCAAAGCCCGCACCGGCGCGGAAATCGACGTCGAAAGAGTTGCCGGACAATTCAAAACAGGCGAAGAAAGAATCCAAACCCCGGCCCGATCAGCATAAACCGGAACCGGTCGCCGGCGGCGGCGGCGGGTCGCCGGCAGCGAGGGATAAGGCCGAAGGTGTCGGTGTTCTGAAGTTCAAGAACGCCTTTAAAGACTTAATGAAGGAAATTCCCGTTGCCAGGATCGGAACCGATGCCCGTCTGAGCATTGACAGCGCGCAGGCGAAAGGACAGGCCGTTGCCCAGCGCTCGCTGGTGGCCATGCAAGCGGTGGGCGGCTCCAGCGGAGGTATCGGCGGCGCCGGCGTCAGCCGCAATGTCGGATACGGCAAAGGTCGCGGTAGCGGCTACGGGGCCGGTAGCGGTGGCGGCTACGGGTCTGGCAGCGGTAGCGGCTACGGGGCCGGCAGCGGCGCGGGCTTTGTGCGGGTAGAAAGCTCCATTAAGGGTTTGGAAGAATCGTCGAGGCCGGCGAGCGATGGACTTGGTTTGGGCCGGACTGACGAAGAAATCCAGATTGTATTCGATCGGTACAAGGCGGCGCTTTATCGGATCTACAACCAGGAACTGCGCAAGGACCCGACGCTGCGCGGGAAGATATTGATGCGAATCAGCATCGAACCGGACGGCGCGGTGTCCTTGTGCAAGGTGGAGTCCACCGAGCTGGCTTCGTCCGAGCTGGTAGACAAGATTGTAGGGCGCATCAGAAGGTTCAACTTTGGCCCGAAGGAGGGTGTAAAGAAGATGACCATCCTGTACCCGATCGACTTCCTGCCCGCCGGGTAGGGAAGCGAAGGGGTCGGGACAGGCGTTAAGGATTCAGACAATCGGATCGTCATATTTCAGGAGGAAAGGATGGGAGGCCAGACAATGATTTCATTTTTCCAGAAGGGTGGGTTGTTCATGTACCCGATTCTGCTCGTGTTCGTGGCCGGCATGGCCATTGCGATCGAGCGATGGCTCGAGTTGTACCGCATCCGGGGCGTAAACCGCAAGATATGGGACAGGCTTCATCCCGTACTGGCCAAGGGTGAATTCGACAAAGCGCAGTCGATCATCGACAAGGACAAGTCCACCATCTCTCAGATGCTGGGGATGGGACTGGCGCGCATGGGTGCGGTCCGGCGGCGGGAAGACATCGAAATCGCCATGGAAGAGAGCATGATGGAGATCATCCCCCAGTTGGAGAGGCGCACGC
>CAVPWJ010000251.1:0-13870 GCA_963708955.1 uncultured delta proteobacterium | reverse complement strand
CACGCATCGCTGCACCAAGGTGTCGACGTCGAGCATCTCGCCGCCGCGCTACTCGCCCCGGCGGACGGATTGGCCGCGGCGATCTTGTCAGCGGCCGGGGCTTCGGTGGCGAGTTTGCGCCAGTCCATCGAGCGCGAGCTCGACAAGCTCCCTCAGGTATCGAGCTCGGGAGGCGCTCAGCAGACGTACGTCACTCAGCGGCTCGCCAAGGTGCTGCGCCAGGCGGAGGACGAGGCCAAAGGATTGAAGGACGAGTACACGAGCATCGAGCACCTGGTGCTGGCGATGCTGGAGGACTCCGATGCCACCGGCAAGGCGCTGCGCGCCGCCGGGCTGCGGCGCGAGAAGCTGATGGAAGCGCTGCGCAAGGTGCGCGGCCACCAGCGCGTGACGAGCCCGAATCCGGAAGGCACGTACCAGGCGCTCGAGCGCTACGGCCGCGACCTCACGAAGCTCGCGTCGCAGGGCAAGGTCGATCCCGTCATCGGACGCGACGAAGAGATCCGTCGAGTCATCCAGGTGTTGTCGCGTCGTACCAAGAACAATCCCGTACTCATCGGCGAGCCCGGCGTCGGCAAGACCGCGATCGTCGAGGGGCTCGCGCACCGCATCGTGCGCGGCGACGTGCCCGAGGGCCTGAAAGGCAAGCGGGTGGTGACGCTCGACATGGGATCGCTTATCGCCGGAGCGAAGTTTCGCGGGGAGTTCGAGGAGCGCTTGAAGGCCGTCCTCAAGGAGGTCGTCGAGTCGTCAGGCGAGATCGTGCTGTTCATCGACGAGCTGCACACCGTGGTCGGGGCGGGGGCGGCCGAAGGCGCGATGGACGCCGGCAACTTGCTCAAGCCCATGCTCGCGCGCGGCGAGCTGCACTGCATCGGCGCCACCACGCTCGACGAGTATCGCAAGCACATCGAAAAGGACGCGGCCCTCGAGCGGCGCTTCCAGCCGGTGCTGGTAGACCAGCCGACGGTCGAAGAGACGATCTCGATCCTGCGTGGTCTGCGCGAGCGCTACGAGGTCCACCACGGCGTGCGCATCAAGGATGCCGCGCTGGTCTCCGCCGCGGTTCTCTCCAGCCGCTATATCAGCGACCGTTTCCTTCCCGACAAGGCGATCGACCTGGTCGACGAGGCGGCGGCGAAGCTGCGCACGGAGATGGATTCCATGCCCACGGAGCTCGACGAGGTCTCGCGCAAGGTCATGCAGCTCGAGATCGAGCGCGAAGCGCTGCGCAAGGAATCGGACCCCGCCTCCAAGGAGCGCCTGACGAAGCTCGAGAAGGAGCTGGCAGAGCTGAAGGACGAATCGCAGCGGCTGCGAGCGCGCTGGGAGGCCGAGAAGGGCTTCGTCACGCAGATCCGCGATCTGCGACGGGAGATCGAGGACCAGAAAGTCGAGATGGAGAAGGCCGAGCGCCAGTACGATCTGAACCGCGTGGCGGAGATCAAGTACGGCCGGTTGGTCGATCTCGAGAAGCGCCTCCTGGAGGCGGAGAGTCGCCTGCACGAGCAAGGCGCGGCGCTCCTGCAGGAGGAAGTGACGGAGCAAGACATCGCCGAGGTCGTCGGCCGCTGGACCGGCGTTCCCGTCTCGCGGCTGCTCGAAGGCGAGAAGCAGAAGCTGCTCGGCCTCGGAGAGCGCCTCCACGAGCGTGTCGTCGGCCAGGGCGAGGCCATCGAGGCCGTGTCGGACGCCGTGCTGCGCGCCCGATCGGGATTGAAGGATCCCAACCGGCCGATCGGCTCGTTCATCTTTCTCGGGCCCACCGGAGTCGGAAAGACCGAGGTCGCCCGCGCGCTGGCCGAGGCGCTGTTCGACAACGAGGCCGCCATGGTGCGCATCGACATGTCGGAATACATGGAGAAGCACACCGTATCGCGCCTGATCGGGGCCCCTCCCGGATACGTCGGCTACGACGAGGGCGGGCAGCTCACCGAAGCGGTGCGGCGGCGGCCTTACTGCGTGATCCTCTTCGACGAGATCGAAAAGGCTCATCACGACGTGTTCAACGTGTTGCTGCAGATTCTCGACGACGGCCGCCTGACGGACGGCCACGGGCGAACCGTGGACTTCAAGAACACCATCGTCATCATGACGTCGAACACCGGCAGCCAGGCGATTCTCGGCTATCGTGGTGGGGCCGATCCGGATGCGTACGAGCGGATGAAGGGGGAGGTCATGGAGGCGCTGCGGGCACAGTTCCGGCCGGAGTTCCTGAACCGCGTCGACGAGACCGTCGTGTTCCACGGCCTGACGCGCGAGGATCTTCGCAGGATCATCGAGATCCAGCTCGAGCGTCTGCGCAAGCGCCTTGCCGAGCGCCACATCGACCTCGGGCTCAGCGACGCTGCCAAGGATCGCCTGGCGGGCGCCGGGTACGATCCGGTCTACGGCGCTCGCCCGCTCAAGCGACTGCTGCAGCGGGAGATCGAAACCGTGCTCGCGCGAAAGATCCTCGGGGGAGAGCTTCCCGACCACTCGCGCGTGGAGGTCTCGGTGCGCGGCGACGATCTCGCCTTCGAGATCTCGCCGCTCGCGCAAGCGGCGTGAGGACGCGGCGCTCCCCCGGGAGAGCGGTCGAATCTGCTCTCCCCGGAATCGCTCAGCTCGGGCGATCGCGCTCGGGGTGCGGGTTGCGCGCCAGCCGAGAACGGTAGATCTCGTATCGCCCGAGGATCCGGTTCACATAGCCGACCGCGTGGCGGCCCCGCGCGAACCCGAGGCGCGTCTCCCGGAAGAAGCGCTCGTCCTCGAGAAGCGGCAGCGTCTCCGCCAGACCACGCTGCCAGCACTGGGGGTTCAGCTCGAGCTCGCGAGCGAGCTTCTGAGCATCGAAAACGTGCCCCGGCCCGAGCAGATACGAGGCCAACACCAGGGCCAGACGGTCCGCCGGGCGGGCTTCGGCGAACTGCTCGGAGAGACGGCTCAGATAGCGGACTCCGGCCTGGATGTTCGCCTCGGGACTGGAGATGCTGGCGACGCCGACTTCCGCCGGAATCCCTGGCATGAGTTGCATCAGCCCCTGGGCCCCCGCGCCGCTGACGGCGTCCTCCTCGAAGCTCGACTCCTCCGAGATCAGGGCGGCGACCAGGCGCCAGTCGAATCCCGCCGCCTCGGAGTACTTGGCAATCACGCCCTTGTACTGGGAGATCTTCTGGACGAACGGCAAGTCGGGCTCGGATGGAGTGCGTGACGCGGTACGCTCGCAATAGGAACGATAGACTTCCTCGTCGCGCTCGATGTCGGCGATGTAGCGCGCGGCACCGTCGAGCATCCGGGCGAGGTCCGAACTGTCCGACCACGTGAAGACGTCGAGACGGCTCCTCGACGGGTCGGGGGAGAAAGCAGCCTGCGGGCAGGCACGGGCTGGAAGCGCGCCGCTTGCTTCGTAGAAGAAGTCGGAGGGAAGCACCGCGATGTCCGCCCTGCCTGCGCGCAGCGCCTGGGCGGCCTCCGCGTCGGAAGCGACCTCGAGCTCCACCAGGTCCACGCCCAGGTTGCTTGCGAAGCGGTTGAGGAGGTCGTAATCAAAACTCGAAGGCGCGGGCGGAGCCCGAAAGCGTTGCAGCGATTCCGTACCAATCGAAAATCGAAAGGAGCCGCGGTGACGCAGAGAGTCTAGCGTCACCGTACGGCGCAGGGGGTAGTCCTGGCTGGAACCGCCGGCGCGCATGGAGGAGTGCGAGATCCAAACGGGCAGCACGAGAACTGCGAGGGCGGTAATCCTGGGTAACGGCTTCATCATCCTCTCGCGGCCGAGCGCGGAGTAGACCACCCATCGCCTTTTGTTTCAAGAGGCAAAACGAGATACTGTTCCTTAGAACATGGACGCGCGAGACAAAATTCTCGAGACCGCGACCCGTCTCTTTTCGGCCCAGGGTTACAGCAGCACCTCGTTGTCGCAGGTGGCCAAGGAAGCGCGGGTCAGCAAGGCGCTCATCTTTTGGCACTTCGAGAACAAGGAGCGGCTCTTTCAAAGCGCTCTGCAGCGCTCGCTTGAGCCGTACTTCGTCAACGTCGTCGGCCAGTTGGAAGATTTGGATGAGGCCGGACAAATCCGCCGGCTGATCGATCTATTCTACGAGTTCGTGCGCGATCACATGCAATCGATCCGCTTCGTCCTGAGCCTCATTCTACGCGAAGAGAAGCAGCCGGACGACCCGGTCGCCCGCGCCGGCGAGCTTTTCCGGATCTTCCGCAGCCTGCTTAACGACATCCTCGAAAACGGACGCCACAAAGGCGTCTTCCGCGACGATATCAACCCGGCGAGCGAAGCATCGTTGATCATGTGCGCGCTCGCCGGCGCTCTGGTGCAGCGTTTCATCGGCAACGAGTTCTCCGGGGAGAGCGAGAGCCTCGTCGTCCACTTGAAGCAGGCGGTCGTCGACCGCCTGCTCGTCCGCCAACCGTGATGGATGCTCGACGCGCCACCCGTATCGGACCGAGCGGCTTGTCGTTCGTGTCGCTCGTGGTTTCCCTGTTGATCGGCTTTGTCTTGATCGCGCTCTATCTGAAGGCGTTCTCTCCCGCTGGCGCGAAGGGCGGTTTGCAAGGCAGCGCCCTGGAGGCCGCCCGCAAGCAGGCCGAGAACTTCGAAGAACAGCAGAAGAAGCGGTTGAAGGAGATGGATGACGTCGCCCGGTAGTCCCGCTCGAGAACGGAGCCTGGCGGAAGAGAACCGCTGTAGACAGACTACCTGTCAGCGGTTACACATTCGGCCTAGAGCGGAGGAGATCGAACGACCGCTCTCCGACATCGGAGAGAGGAAAGTCCGGGCTCCCAGGGACAGGATGGCCGTTAACGGCGGCCCTGAGTGATCGGGGGAAAGTGCCACAGAAAGCAGACCGCCTCGGTGGGTTCGGCTTCGAATCCGCCGCGGCAAGGGTGAAAAGGCGAGGTAAGAGCTCGCTCCACCGGGGCGTGAGCTCCGGTGCGGACAAACCCCATCCGGAGCAAGACCAAATAGGGGGGCTCCTCTCTCGGAGTGACCTTCGGGTTGCCTGAGGGCCGGTCAGTCTCTACCGGGCGGGCCCTCGGGTAGGGTCGCATGATCCCGCCGGCAACGGCGGGACCAGAGGAATGGTCGTTGCCCTCGGCTGTTTGCCGGGGGGACAGAATCCGGCTTACAGATCCCTCCGCTCTTTGTTGGTACGTTGTTTTGTCCCTCCACGGCGCGTGCGCCGCCAGCTTTCGCTTTTTATTTGCTATCCGCGCAGGTTCTCCGCCAAGCCTGGCACCAGGTGGACCTCGCTCGCCACGCCGAAAATATAAAGTGATTATTCCTTGACTTGAGGTACGAGCGAAGCCTATAAGCGGCTTGAAGTGGGATAAAATGGAGTAAAGTGGGGTTAGGTTGTGTTTAGTGGGAACTTTTACCACGTAGTGGATCCGAAGGGCCGGGTCAGCGTCCCATCGACCTTTCGCGAGCTCATCCAGAGCTCCGGTAACTCGGCGGTGTTCCTCGCCCCTCATCCGGTCAACCCGCCGCAGATTCTCGATGCCTATCCCGTGACCGCGTGGCACGAGCTGAAAGAGAAGCTCCTCAAGCTGAACCGCTTCGACTCCACGGTATTGAAGCTCGAAAACTTTCTGGTTGGATCGGCGTACCGCTGCGACATCGACAACCAAGGGCGGATCTTGATCCCGGCCAAGCTGCGCGAATGGGCGAGCTTGTCGAAGGACGTCGTGTTCGTCGGCGCGACCGATCGTTTCCGTATCTACGATCGCGGCGCGTGGGAGCAGACGTGGGACGACGCGGCCGCGACCTTCAAAGCGAATCCCGAGTTGCTCAGCCGTTTGAACCTCTGATCATGCCCGCGCCCGAGCACACCGCGTCTTCGATCATCACGCACGCTCCGGTGATGTTGCGCGAGACGGTGGATCTCTTGCGTCCGCGTTCCGGCGGTCGTTACGTCGACGGCACGCTCGGCGCGGCTGGCCATGCCGAGGCGATTCTCGAAGCCAGCGGACCGCACGGCGAGCTGCTCGGTATCGACTGGGACGAAGATGCCCGCGCGCGCGCCGCGTCGCGGCTCGCGCGCTTCGGCGCGCGCGTCCACATCGTCGACGCCGTGTTCGACGAGATCGGTGAATGTCTCGAGCGGCTCGGTTGGGAGGGAGTGGACGGCATCCTGCTCGATCTCGGCGTGTCTTCGTTTCATCTCGATCTCTCCGAGCGCGGGTTCAGCTTCTCGCGCCCGGGGCCGCTGGACATGCGCATGAGCCGCGCGCGTGCGCAGCCGCTGTCGCAGTGGCTCGGCGAGGTGAGCGAAGACGAGCTTGTTCGGGTGCTTCGCGAGTACGGCGAAGAGCCGCAGGCACGCCGGATCGCTCGCGCGATCCTCGCCGCGCAGCGCCGAGGCGAGCTTTCGGACACCGCGGCCCTGGCGGCCGTGGTGTCGCGGATCGTCGGCCGCTCGACCTCGCATCACCCTGCCACGCGCACGTTTCAGGCATTGCGCATTGCCGTCAACGGCGAGCTCGAGATCCTCGAGCGTTTCTTGGTCGACGCCTACCGTTGGCTGCGCCCGGGCGGCAGGCTCGTCGTCCTCGCCTATCACTCGCTCGAGGATCGGTTGGTGAAGCACGCCTTTCGCCTCTGGGGACGATCGTGCCTGTGTCCGCGCGGCATTCCGGTTTGTCGATGCGGCTGGTCCGCGAAGGTCACGCTGCTCACGCGACGCGCGATCCGCCCGTCGGGCGGCGAGCTCGAGCGCAATCCGCGAGCGCGCAGCGCGCGCCTACGCGCGGTCGAGAGAGTCGCCGCATGAAGCTCCGAAGCTGGACACGGCTCCGGCCCTCTCGCGTCGCCGTGGCGTGGGTGGCCGCGCTCACCGCGGCGGGAGCGCTCGTCGTGTGGCTGCATCTACAGACCACCGAGGTCGGCTATCAATTGATCGCGCTGCACAAGCTGGTGGATCGACTGGCGAGCGAGAAGGGCGAGCTCGACCTCGAGCTCGCCACTCTGAGCTCGCCGCGCTCGCTCGATGCCGTGGCGAAGAGCCGGCTCGGGCTCCGGCCCCCGCGTGAGGGGCAGATCGTGGGGGTGCCATGAACGGCCGACGGCCGGTGCGGCTCGCAGCGGCGTACGGGTTGATCGGCAGCCTGCTCGTCGGCGTCGCCGCCAGGCTCTGCCAGCTCGCGCTCGTGGACGGCCAGAGGCTGGCCGGTCTGGCGCGGCGTCAGCATTCGGAAACCGAACAGCTCACGCCCCTGCGGGGAGCGATCCTCGACCGCTTCGGCGAGCCGCTCGCGCTCTCGATTCGCGCCGACTCGGTGTTCCTGCGCCCGGCGCTGCTGCCGGAGGACGGTTCGGGCATCTCCGTGGCGCGCGCGCTGCAGATTCCGCGGGGCCGCTGGCTGAAGAAGATCTCGAGCCCGTCCCCGTTCACTTGGCTCAAGCGGCAAGCCAGCCCCGACGAGCTCGAACGGCTGCGTGCGCTGAACGTTCCCGGGGTGGGCACAGTGGTGGAGCGGCGGCGCTTCTATCCGCACGGACGGATGGCCGCGCCGGTGATCGGATTCGCCGGCGTGGACTCTCAAGGGCTGGAAGGGATCGAGCTCGCCTACGACGGCTATCTGCGAGGATCCACCGCGGAGATGAACGTCGAGCGCGACGCTCGCGGCCGGCGGTTCGTGTCGCGCGGGCTCGAGTTCGAAACGCCGCGCCAAGGCGCCAACGTGGTGCTGACGTTGGACTCGTCGCTGCAGTACGTCGCCGAGCGCGAGCTCGATCAACGGGTGGCCGACACGCGCGCGAAGGGCGGGCTGGTGCTGATGCTCGATCCTCGCCGCGGCGAGATCCTCGCGCTCGCGCAGAATCCTTCCTTCGATCCCAACCAGCGCGTGACCATCGATCCCGAGCTGCTGCGAGATCGTGCGATCTCCGACGCCTACGAGCCAGGCTCCACGATGAAGGGCTTGCTCGCCGCCGCGGCGCTCGAGCACCACGCGGTCCAGACCAGCGACCACTTCTTTTGTGAGAACGGCGCCTACGCCTTCGCGGGGCACACGATCCACGATCATCACGGCGCGGGCTGGCTGTCGTTTCCGGAGATCTTCCAAGTGTCGAGCAACATCGGCGCGACCAAGGTCGCCGAGCGACTCGGTGCCAAGGCGTACCACCAGACGCTGCGAGCGTTCGGCCTCGGCTCTCCCACCGGCGTCGACCTCTCCGGCGAGCAAGCCGGCATCTTGCGTCCGCTGGCGGCGTGGAAGCCGATCGACCTCGCCACCGCGAGCTTCGGCCAGGGCGTGGCGGTGACGCCGATGCAGCTCGTCTCGGCGTACGCGGCGCTCGCCAACGGCGGGATCCTCATGCGGCCCTACATCGTCAAGCGAGTGATCGACGAGAACGGCGAGGTGCTGGTCGAGAATCAGCCGACGGTCGTCCGCCGCGTGGTGAGCGAGGCGACGGCGCGCGAGGTGACCGCAGTGCTCGAGCGCGTCGTCGGCGAGAAGGGCACGGCGCCTCTGGCGGTGATTCCCGGCCTGCGCATCGCCGGCAAGACCGGCACGGCGCAGAAAGTCGATTTCGCGCGCGGCGGCTACTCGAGGGGCCGCATCGCCTCCTTCGTCGGCTACTTTCCGGCAGAGGATCCGCAGGTGGTGATGCTGGTGGTGATCGACGAGCCGCAGACGACGATCTGGGGCGGCACGGCCGCCGCGCCGGTCTTTCGCGCGATTGCCGTGTCGGCGGCGGAGCGCGTCGGCGTGCAGGTGCAGGCCTCCGCTGCCGACCTGCAGTCCGCGCCGCGGCCGCCGGCCACGGATCTCGCCAAAGCGGGCGGCGAATCGGCGAGCCGGCCGACCAGCTTCCTCGGACTCAGCTTGCGCGAGGCGCTCGAGCGGGCACGCGCCGCCGGCGTGACGGTCGAGTTGCTCGGCAGCGGATACGTCGTCCGTCAGGATCCGTCGCCGGGCAAGGTCGTGGACCCGCGCCAGCCGATCCGTCTCGAGCTCGAGCCCACGGGAGGACCGGTCGGTTGATCTTGCAGGAACTGCTGAGCGGGCTTCACGAGCCTCCATCGGCGTTGCACGGCGACGCCGGCGTCGAGGTCTCTTCGCTCGCCACCGATTCCCGCCACGTCCGGCCGGGCGCTCTCTTCTTCGCCCTGCCCGGTGCGCGCACGGACGGCAGCCGCTTCATCGACGAGGCGGTGGAGCGCGGAGCCGTGGCGGTGGCGGCCTCCGATCTTCCGCAGCCGTCGACGGCGACCGGTCTGTCGTTTCCCTCGATCCTGCGCGCGCTGAGCGAGATCTCGGCGTGTTTCTACGGCCATCCGAGCCGCAAGCTCTGTCTGGTCGGTGTGACCGGCACCAATGGCAAGACGACGATCACGCACCTGCTCGAATCGATCTGGAGCGCCGCCGGCCATCGCCCAGGAATCATCGGCACGATTCACTATCGCGTTGGCGATCGTTCGTGGCCGGCGCCGTTCACCACGCCGCAAGCGCCGGAGCTGCAGCGCCTGCTCGCCGAGATGGTGGAAGCGGGAGCCACGCACGTCGCCATGGAGGTCTCTTCGCACGCGCTCGTGCTCGAGCGCGTGCGCGATTGCGATTGGGACGGGGCGCTGTTCACCAACCTGACGCGCGATCATCTCGACTTCCATCCCGACATGGAAAGCTACTTCGCCGCCAAGCGCAGCCTCTTCACGGAGCTGCTGCCGCGCTCGGCGAAGCCGCGGCGCTTCGCGGTGGTGAACCGCGACGATTCTTACGGCCGCCGCCTCGCCGCCGAGCTGCCCGTACGCCTGGTCACGTTCGGACACGGCGGCGACGCCGACGTGGCGCCGCTCGAGGTCGAGCGCTCGCTCGAAGGCCTGCGCGGCGAGATCCGCCTCGGTCAGGAGCGGCTGACGATCGCCTCGCCGCTGGTCGGCGACGCGCATCTCGAGAACATCCTGGCCGCCGCGGCTGCCGCATGGGCCCAGGGGATCCCTCTCCCGACCATCGCCGAGGGCATTGGCGGGTGCCGCGGCATCCCCGGCCGCATGGAGCGAGTCGATGACGGATCGCCGTTCGCGGTGCTGGTCGACTACGCGCACTCGCCGGACGCGCTGGAGCACGCGGTGCGACTGCTGCGCGGCGTGGCCGAGGGACGGGTGATCGTCGTCTTCGGATGCGGCGGCGACCGCGATCGCGGCAAGCGGCCGCTCATGGGCGAAGCCGCGGCGCGCATCGCCGACCTCGTGATCCTCACCTCCGACAACCCGCGCAGCGAAGACCCGCTGCGGATCATCCACGACATCGAGCGGGGTGTCGTTGAGGCCGGCCTCGAGGCGATCCAGGAAGGAGCGGCGCGGCGCGAGGAGGCGAGGGGTTACCTGGTGGTTCCCGAGCGGCGGCGCGCGATTCAGCTCGCCATCGAGGTCGCCCGGCCGACGGACGTGGTATTAGTCGCCGGTAAGGGCCACGAGACCGATCAGATCGTCGGCGCCGAGCGGCTTCCATTCGATGATCGCGTGGAGGCTCGTCGATCGCTACACGAGGTGCGAGGCTCGTGAGCTGGACGCTGGCCAAGATCCTCGCCGCCACCGGCGGCGAGCTCGTGCGATGGGGGACGGGGCCGTTCCCCGGCTTCTCCACCGACTCCCGGCGGTCGCGGCCGGGTGAGGCATTCGTCGCGCTCGCAGGGCCGCGATTCGACGGCAACGAGTTCGTGGCCGCGGCGATCGCCCGTGGCGCCGCCGCGGCGATCGTGTCGCGCGACGTCGCGCCGACCCCGGACGGCGCGGCGTGGATCCGCGTCGGCGACGGCTTGCGCGCGCTCGGCGACCTTGCCGCGGTCCGGCGCCGCGAGTTTCCCGTGCGGGTGGTCGGCATCACCGGCAGCAACGGCAAGACGACCACCAAGGAGATGATCGCCGCGGTGCTCGCGGCGAGTGGCCGCAAGGTGGCGAGGAGCGCCGGCACGGAAAACAATCTGGTCGGCCTGCCGCAGACGCTGCTGCGGCTCGAGGGCGACGAGGACTTCGCCGTGCTCGAGATGGGCATGAACCATGCCGGCGAGATCTGGCGGCTCGCCGAGATCGCCCGACCGGACGTCGGCGTCATCACCAACGTCGGCGCCGCGCACCTCGAGGGGCTCGGCTCGCTCGCCAACGTGGCGGCGGCCAAAGAAGAGCTCGCGCTCGCGCTGCGCCCCGGCGCCACCCTGGTGGTGAACGGTGCCGATCCGCGCCTGCGGGCGATCGCCGAACGATTCCCCGGTCCGAAGATCCTCACCGGCGGCGCCGGCGCCATCCGCGCCGTGGCCGTCGAGCCGTCCGCCGAGGGTCAACGGGTGGAGATCGACGTCGAGGGCTCGCGGGTGCGCGTCGATCTGCGCGCGCGCGGGGCGCACAACGTCCACAACGCGCTTCTCGCCGCCGCCACTGGCCGGGCCTTCGGCCTCGGCGTCGATGCCATCGCCGCCGGGCTGGCGGCGTTTCGGACGCCCGCCATGCGGCTCGAGCTGGTTCGGCTGCCGAACGGAGCGCGCATCCTGAACGACGCCTACAACGCCAATCCGGCGTCGATGGAAGCGGCGCTCGCCGCGCTCGCCGCCGAACCGGGGGCGCGGCGCATCGCCGTGCTCGGCGACATGTGGGAGCTCGGCGCCGAGGAGGCGCGCTGTCACCGCGAGGTCGGTGCGGCGGCGGCTCGCCAGGGGGTGGATTGGCTGGTGGCCGTGGGGCGGAACGCCGAAGAGGTCGTGGTGGGGGCGCTCGGCGGCGGGCTGACCACTGCCCGCGTGGATCGTTGCGCGTCGGCGGACGAAGCCGCCGAGCTCCTTGCCCAGCGCTTGAGGGGAGAGGACATCGTACTGGTCAAAGGCTCGCGCGGGGCGAAGATGGAAGCCGTGGTCGAACGGCTGCGAGGAGCGAGTTGAGTGCTCTATTCCCTGCTCTACTCGCTGCATGGCACCTACTCCGCGTTCAACGTGATGAAGTACATCACGTTTCGCACCCTGCTCGCGGCGATTCTCTCCTTCCTGATCGCCTTCCTGTTCGGGCCGTCGCTGATCCGCAAGCTGATCGCGATGCAGGTCGGCCAGCAGATCCGCGCCGACGGCCCGGCGCGCCATCAGACCAAGGCCGGCACACCGACGATGGGCGGAACGTTGATCCTGTTCTCGCTGATGCTCTCGACGCTGCTGCTCGCCGACCTCACCAACGCCTTCGTTTGGCTGCTGCTTGCGGTGACCGTCGGCTTCGCCGCGATCGGCTTCGTCGACGACTGGCGAAAGCTCCGCCGCAAGCAGTCGCTCGGCTTGACGGGCTGGGAGAAGCTCGCCGCGCAGCTCGCGTTGGCCGTCGCGGTGGGCGGATTCGTGCTGTGGAAGAACGGGTTCGACTCGACCATGACGATGCCGTTCCTGAAAAACGTCCGGCCCGATCTCGGCTGGTTCTACATCCCGTTCGCGGCGCTCGTCGTGGTCGGGGCGTCGAACGCCGTCAACCTGACCGACGGCCTCGACGGGCTGGCGATCGGCCCGGTGATGATGGTGGCGCTGGTCTACATGACGTTCTGTTACGTGGCGGGCAACGTGAAGCTTGCCGAATACCTGCAGGTGCCGCACGTTCCCGGAGCCGGAGAGGTGGCGGTGTTCTGCGGCGCTCTGGTGGCGGCCGGCCTCGGTTTTCTCTGGTTCAACGCCTATCCGGCGCAGATGTTCATGGGAGACGTCGGTTCGCTGTCGCTCGGCGCCGCGCTCGGCACGCTGGCGCTGATCTCCAAGCAGGAGCTGGTGCTGGTGGTCGCGGGCGGCGTGTTCGTCGCCGAGGCGTTGTCGGTGATCCTGCAAGTCGCCTCCTACAAGCTGCGCCGCCGGCGGATCTTCCGCATGGCGCCGATCCATCACCATTTCGAGCTGCTCGGCTGGCCCGAGCCGCAGATCATCGTCCGTTTCTGGATCCTGTCGATCCTCTGCGCGCTGCTGGCGCTGGCGACGCTCAAGCTGCGATGAAGACCCCGCTGTCCGGAAGAACCGCCCTGGTGATCGGCGCCAAGCGAACCGGCGTCGCGGTGGCGCGCTATCTCGCCAGCCGCGGCGCGATGGTGCGTCTCTCCGACAAGGCGGCCGACGTGTTCGACGACGAACGGAGAAGCCTGGCAGGGCTGCCGGTCGAATGGTGCCTCGGCCGCGAAGATGCGCGGCTTCTCGACGGCGTCGAGCTGGTGATCCCGAGCCCGGGCGTGGCGCGTACGCACGCTCTCTTGCGGGCGGCGGCCGCACGCGGGGTGCCGGTCCTCGCCGAGGTCGAGCTCGCCTACCGCGGGCTGTCGGTGCCGCTCTATGCCGTCACCGGAACCAACGGTAAGAGCACGACCACGGAGCTGCTCGGGCGGATGCTGCGCCGCTCGGGGCGGCTGGTGTTCGTGGGCGGCAACCTCGGCACGCCGCTCATCGACGCCGTCGGTCTGGCCATCGACTGCGCGGTGGCGGAGGTGTCTAGCTTCCAGCTCGAGTGGGTCGAGCATCTGCGGCCGGCGGTCGGCGTGTTCCTGAACCTGACCGACGACCACCTCGATCGCTACGCCTCGCTCGAAGAGTACGGCGAGGCGAAAGCAGCGCTCTTTCACGCGCAGACGCCGGAGGACTGGGCGGTGCTGTCCCGCGAAGACCGTTGGGTGTGGGAGTTCCGCCAGCGGCTGCGTGGGCGGGCGATCTCCTTCGGATTCGATCCGGTGGAGTACGGTACGTTCCCGCGCGACGGCACGGTCGTCGTCCGCCTGCCCGACGGACGGAGCAAGGACCGCGAGCTCACCTTCACGATGGCGCACTCGCGGCTGTCCGGCATCCACAACCTCGAGAACGTGATGGCGGCTTCGACCGCCGCGCTGCTGGCCGGCGCCTCGCCGGAGGCGGTGCAGGCGACGATCG
>CAVPWJ010000250.1:0-4771 GCA_963708955.1 uncultured delta proteobacterium | reverse complement strand
GCGGATGTGGATATCGAACGGCGCGAAGAAGCTCTACTGGGAGGGAACCGTCGAGGAGTTTTGCGGGCAGATGAAGCAAACGGTCTCGGCCATGCAGGACGCCGTGCGCAAGACCATGGAGCAGCAGATGGCCACGATGCCAACCGACCAGCGGGCCAAGATGAAGGCGATGATGAAGGGCTTCGGAGCCAGCCCACCGATGGCCGGCGCACCACCCGAGAAGGAGCCGAAGACGACGGTGGAGAAGACCGGCGAAACGGCGATGCTCGCGGGGCAGCCCACCCGCAAGTATCGCGTGCTGACGGACGGCGAGCTGAGCGGCGAGTACTGGGTAACTACCGACCCCGGAATCGCCCGCGAGCTCGCGCTCGACCGCGCGGCCGCCACCATGGGCCGCTTTGGCAACTGTCAGGCAAGCGGGGGCGGCGCCCGCAAGATGGGAGCGATGGAACAGGTCTTCTCGCATGGCTTTCCGCTGAAGACCGTCTCCTACTCCGGAGGCAAGGCGGTGGTCGGACAGGAATACACCAAGGTGGAGCCGGCGGAGATTCCGGACAGCGAGTTCGCCCCTCCGGCAGGATTCCAGAAGGCGGCCAACCAGCAAGCGATCTTCGGGGGGCTCGGCGGCGAGGAAGTCCCCGGGAGGCGGGGAAGAGCGACCGACCCGCATCCCTGAGCACCGTGAAGTCGACGTGGCGGCCGTCGGGCGCGGTCACCCGCGCGGGGAAGCGCTTCGGAGCGGCTCGCTCCGCGCCACGCATGACGGCGACGGCTTCATAACTTCGCACCGCGACCGTCTCCCTGCTCGGTGTCCCGCAGGGAACTGAAACACCAATCCTCGGTGAGCGAAGTGGCTCCGTGTGAGCGCCCACGGAGAACGCGAGCGCCCAGAGCCACCACAGGATCGGCCAGTGGTGAAATGCCCCAACCAGCAGCGCCGCCACACCGACGATGCGCGCGAAAGATGACCGCCAACCACGGGTCGAGCCGAGAGCTGGCCCGGGCCACCGGTCGGAGGTGCCGCATCGACCTCGACGCGCTCAACGTCGAGAGCCTGCGCGAACTGCAGCGCCTACTGCGCGACCTCGATCACGAGAAGCAGGCCGCCGTGAACCGGGCACGGAGACCTTCCCGACAATTTTCACCAGCGGTTCCTTTCGGCTTCTCGAGCGACACCAGGGACGTCCCATGCGCGATCCACGGCATAGGGCGCAATGGCCACCTCAGAATTCTCCTTCCGCCGCGCACGTGCGCCACCCGCGATCTCGATCACCTCCTGCGTGCTTGCCTCTCGGCGCGTGGCCGCGAGATGGCGGCGAAGCCTGTTGGTGCGTTCCTCGAGCCACTTCTCCGCGGCCTGGGTCGCCACCAGCCGCGCGCTGTGTTCGGACGCGAGAGCGTCGAGCAGCAGATCGTAGAGGACGATGTACAGGTATTCCTGAACCGCGGCGGAGGCGAGGCGAGCCGTGCTGACGTAGCGGACTGTCGGTCCAGCCTCGGAGTGCTTCGACTCGAGCGGAAGCAGACGGACGCCGGTGGGGCGATCGATCCCCACTCCGCCGAAGCGACTCGAGAGAATGTCGAAGCTCGCTAGCCGCTCGGCCACGTAGGTCCGAAGGACGTCTTCCGCCAAGCGCAGGAGGAGGTCCGTGATTCCGCGAACGCTCGTCGGTGCGGCGTAGACGCGGCTGATCTTGACGTCCCTTCGAGCGAGCAGCGCCCCAGCCCGATGACCCACGCATATCGTCGGCCCCGGACCGAGCTCGCTTCGGCGCTCGGCGCCGGCCGCGACCAGGTGGGCGTTGTAGCCGCCGCAGAGGCCGAGCTCGCCACCGACGACCAGAAGACCGGCGGGGCCGTCGCCCGGGGTCAGACCGGCGCCAGCCCATCCGAGGAACCGCTCGACGCCTTCGCGATAGGCACGAGCCGGCTCGACGGCGCTGCGCGTCTCCCGGAAGTGATGTGCGGAGAGGCTCTTCATCGCGCTGACAGCCTCGCCCAGCGTTTGAAGGGAGCGCAACCGCCGCTTCAGGTCGTACTCGCGCTTCACGATCGCTCCGGGAGGAAGCGCTGGACGAGGGCCCGCATGCGGTCTTTCCAGTCGCCGGATGGCGCTCGCCCTGCGTCGAGATCATCCGCAATGTCGGCGAGCTCCGAACGCAGGTCCTCGGCAGCCGACCACACCACTTGCCCGGCCTCGGTGGGTGGGACCGGGTCGAGCCACCCCTCGCTCACGGCCGTGAGCGCGAAGATCTGGGCGGCGACCGTCCGAATGGTGAATCGTGGCTGGCGAAGGATCTCGCGCAAGATGCGTCCACGCTCTACCGCCTTGCGTGTTGCAGGGTCGACGTCGAGCCCGACACGCGTCAAGGCCTCGAGCGCTTCGAACCGCGACATCGTGATGCGCAGGTTGCGCGCCGCTGTCCGCATCGGGCCAAGCTGCGCCGCACCTCCCACGCGTGACACGCTCCGGCCGATGTCGACAGCGGGACGTTGGTTGCGCTCGTAGCGCCCCGTATCGAGGTACACCTGCCCGTCGGTGATGGAGATCAGGTTCGTCGGGATGTACGATGAAAGGTCGCTGTCCGTGGTCTCGATGATCGGGAACGCCGTGACCGAACCGCCGCCGGAGGCATCGTTGAGCGCGGTCGCGCGCTCGAGAAGCTGCGCGTGGATGTAGAAGATGTCACCAGGGAAGGCCTCTCTCCCCGGTGGTCTGCCGAGAAGGAGGGCCAGCTCGCGGTATGCGTCTGCGTGCTTCGTCAGATCGTCATAAACCACCAGGGCGTCGTGCCCCTGGTCGCGGAAGTATTCGGCCGCCGTCGCACCGGCATACGGAGCAAGATACTGGAGGCCCGGCGCATCCGCAGCGTCGGACGCGATCACCACCGTATTCGACAGTGCGCCGCGCTTCTGCAGGGCCTCGCGAATGCTCAGCACACGAGAGATGGGCTGGCCGACGGCGACGTAGACACACGCGACGTCACCGGAGCACTGAGCCGCGACGATGTCGAGCGCCAGGGCGGTCTTGCCGACGTTGCGATCGCCGACGATGAGCTGTCTTTGTCCCCGAGCGATCGGAATGGCCGCGTCGATCACCATGACGCCCGTGAGGAGTGGCCGGTCAACCGGGGCCCTCTCGGTTAAGGGGGGCGCATCGCGAAGAACCGGACGCTGCTCACCGGCCGGAGCCGGGCGGTCGTCGAGCGGCCGCCCGAGCGGATCGACGACGCGTCCCAGGAGCTCGCGGCTCGCGGGGAGCGACGGGAGCCACCCCAGCGGCTGCACACCCTCGCCCGCGGTCA
This sequence comes from uncultured delta proteobacterium, assembly GCA_963708955.1. GTDB lineage: Bacteria > Desulfobacterota > Binatia > JACPRU01 > JACPRU01 > JACPRU01. The sequence goes on along the minus strand of CAVPWJ010000250.1, from coordinate 1,466 downwards.
CGCGGTCCGCGCCGCCGAGCAGCACCACCCCAGTGCGGTCCGGCGCGAGCTCGTAGGCCATGCCAACGGCGCCGGAGTCGAAGACGACGAGCTCCTCGGAACCCACCCCGGAGAGCCCGACTACCCGCGCCACGCCATCGCCCACCTCGACGACCGCGCCGCGCGGCTTGAGCGCTTGCCGCAGATCGAGGCCGCCAATTCGGCCGACACGCTGGGCGAGCGCCGACAGGTCACCCATCGCTTTGTCCCCTGGCGCCCCCCGCGGCCGCGGCTGGACCGGCCGCGGCGGTCACCGCCTGAGCAGCATGCCTGGCAAGAGACAGTGCCGTCGCATCAACTTGTCCGGCTGAGGTGGTCACACGCACGCCGGCCAGCAGCTCGGCGACGGTCCGCTCCTTGAATCCATCTCCGATTGCGCCACCGAGGAGCCTTCTCGCCTCCGCATCCAGCGGGTGGGCGCTTTCGACGAGGGCCGAGCCACGAGCGAAGCTCGGAAGCCCCCCTAGCTCGGCGCACGCAGCGCGCACCAGCGCGACGTCGAGTGAGGGCCCCTCCAGAACAGAGAGAAGTCGGGCGACCGACTCGCCCGCGATGCGTCCGACGGTTTCCGCCAACGCCGCGGCCTGTGCGTTGCGAGAGGTCGTGAGCTCCTGCTCGAGGGTGCGTCGCTCAGCGGCTTGGGTCTTTCTTGCCTCCTCGACAATCTGCGCCGCCTCCTTCTGCGCGGCCGCAAGAAGCTCGCTACGCCGCTTGGCGGTTTCGTGGTCGGTTGCCTCGCGCACAGCGCGCGCGTCTTTTGCTAGGGCTTCCGCCTCAGACCGCAGGCGCTTCTGCTCCTCCTCTTCTTTAGCGTGGCGCTCCCGCTCCTTGTCGAGCGCACGACGAACGGGCTCGAAAAGAATCCAGCCGAGCGCCGCCGCGAGCAGCAGAAAATTCGCCACTTCGAAGAGAAAATTAGCGAGCGAGGGCGACACCGTGGCTCACTTTCCCGACAGGAATGGATTCGCGAATAGAAGCACCAGCGCGATGACGAGGCAGAAGATGGCGGTCGATTCCACCATGGCCAACGCCACGAACTGGTTGCGAGTGATGGAGCCGGCTTCATCGGGCTGCCGGGCGAGCGCGTCCATGCCGGCGGCCCCGATGCGGCTCTCGCCGAACGCCGCGCCGAGGGCCCCGATGGCCATCGTGAGCCCCGCCATGATGATGGATCCAAGCGCAAGAATGGTGTGTTCGCTCATCTTCTTCAGCCTTCCTCTCCAACGCGAATTGCCGCGCCGATGTAGACGCTCGCCAGAATCGTGAAGATGTACGCCTGCAAAAAACCGATGAGCAGGTCGAGCACCATCAGTGGAACGGGCACCAGGAACCCAACCAGCGTGACCATGACCACGACGATGAGGTGGCCGCTCATCATGTTGCCGAAGAGGCGCAGCGCCAGCGCGAGCGTCCTCGAGCGATACATC
>CAVPWJ010000249.1:0-15487 GCA_963708955.1 uncultured delta proteobacterium | reverse complement strand
CTGGTCTACGACCCGCTGCGCGAGGAGACCTTCTTCGCGCGGCGCGGCCACGGCGCGTTGCTGAACGGCCGAGCCCTGCGCGTCACCACCACGGAGCGTCTCGAAGCATCGCTGCTGGCCAGTGGATTTCCCTACGACCGGCGCGAGCATGCGGATTTCTACCTGTCCTTCTTCAAGGCGTTCCTGCTGCGCACGCATGGGATCCGTCGGGCCGGCTCGGCCGCTCTCGATCTGTGCTGGGTCGCCGCCGGCCGGGTCGACGGCTTCTGGGAATGGAAGTTGAAGCCCTGGGACACCGCGGCGGGCGCGCTGATCGTCGAGGAGGCCGGCGGACGGACCAGCGATTTTCGCGGCGCGCGATTCGATCCGTTCGCCGCCGAGACTCTGGCGACCAACGGGCGAATCCACGAGCAGATGCTGCAGGCCATCGGCGAGCTGCTCTGAGGGCGACCCCGTCGACGGACGCGGGCGCGCGCGATCGACGAGACGGCGACGATGGTGTATTCAGCGCGGATCGAAGCGCCCCCGTAGTGAAATGGATATCACGGCAGCCTCCGGAGCTGCAGGTCCAAGTTCGATTCTTGGCGGGGGCATCTTCCCCTTACCCTTCGGCAGAAAGCCGCTCGAAACATTCCTCCGCGACCCCTCGCCTTCGCTCCTTGCGTTCGTTCGGCCCCGCCACTACACTAGCCGTCGGTGTTGGACGGCAGCACGGACTGCCAGAAAAGGAGGGGGGAGATGGACCTTCCGAAGTGTCAGAAATGTAACAACGGGGTTCTGATACCTCTTTCGGACTACGGCCAGGAGGGCTCGTCGGTGCTGTTCAAGGCGTGGGTCTGTACGAACCCCGAGTGCGGCTTCTCGCTGCGCGTCGACAAGGGCGAAGTGAGCTACGGGAAGAAGGTCGAGCACAAGCACTGAAGTCTTCTCGCCTCGCTGAATCGTCGGTAGGGTCCGACGGTCACCCGGCATCCGAAAAGAAAACGACATGGCCGCACGCACATTCACGCTCGATGAACTGAAGACGATGAAGGGCCAGGAGGTGGGCGTCTCCGACTGGCACCTCGTCACCCAGGACGAGATCAACCGCTTCGCCGATGCGACCCACGATCACCAGTGGATTCACATCGACCCCGAGCGTGCCGCGAAGGAATCGCCGTTCGGTGGTCCGATTGCTCATGGCTACTACACGTTGTCGCTGGCCCCCTATCTGATGGATCAGGTCATCGCCGTGAATGGCGTCCGCATGGGGCTCAACTATGGCCTCAACAAGCTGCGCTACCCCGGCCCTGTCCGCATCGGCAAGCGCGTGCGCCTCAAGTTGACGCTCGCGGACATCGAGGAGATCGCCAACGGCGCCGGCGCGCAGGCGACGATCGGCATGACCTTCGAGGTCGAGGGGGAATCGAAGCCCGGCTGCGTCGCCGAAGCAGTTTACCGCTACTACAAGTAACCGGCCTCGCGGTCGGCTCTCCGCCTTCGCTCCGATCTCGTCAAGCGGCTTCGCCGCTGACCTCGACCTCGAACACGCCCTGGGGCTTGAAGCCGAGCCATCCGGCGATGCGGGCGCCCCAGTACTTCTTGGCGATCAGCGACTCGATGTGCGCCCGAGGCTCTCCGTCGGTGACCCTGCGCACGCACCCGAGCAGCTTCACGTCGCCGATCGCCAGTGTCGCCTCCGGATTCGCGAGCACGTTCTTCGGCCAGTCCCGCCCCAGGCGCAACGTGGCCAGGTAGACACGCCCTTCTTCGATTGCGAACCAGATCGTCACCGTGTGCGGTCGCCCGGTGCGACGGCCGCGAGTGGTGAGGCGGCAGGTGCTCCGCCGCTTCACCGCGTCGAGCTTCTCCTGCCAGTCGCTCACCACGGCTCCGCGGTGAGCGAGGTCATGGCGCCCGCGCCGCCACCCTCGCCGCCGAGCTGGTTGGGCCCGAGCCGCCGCGGCTGCTCCTGGCTTTGCGGCCTGGACCAGCGGCGCGGCGCCGAGCTTGCCGACCCGACGCATTGCCGTATCGGGCGCACCTATGCCCGACCGCCTTGCGTCAGCTTCTTCAGATCGAGGATCTCGTCGAGCTTTTCCGGCGGCATGAGCTTTTCCTCGATGATGACCTGGCGAATCGACGTATTGCGCGCGAGCGCCTTCTTGTACACGGCGGCAGCCTGGTCGTAGCCGATCACCGGGGCGACGGCGGTGACGAGCTGGCCGGTGAGCTCCGCGTACTCGCGGCAACGCTCGACGTTGGCCTTGATGCCGCGCACGCACTTCTCGGCGAACACCCGCGAGGCCGACGCCACCAGCTCGATCGATTCGAGCAGATCGTGGGCGATCACCGGCATCATGACGTTCAAATCCAGGTTGCCGTTCATCGCCGCCACGGCGATCGCGGCGTCATAGCCGATGACTTGCGCGGCCACCATGTTGACGGCCTCGGCGATCACCGGGTTGACCTTGCCCGGCATGATGCTCGAGCCGGGCTGGGTCGCCGGCAGCTCGATCTCGTTCAGCCCCGTGCGCGCGCCCGAGGTCAGCAGCCGCAGGTCGTTGGCGATCTTCATCAAACCGACCGCGATCGTGCGCAGCGCCCCGGAGATCTCGACCGCCGCATCACGGTTCTGCATCGCCTCGAACGCGTTCTCGGCGCGGCGAAACTCGATCCCCGTCAGCCGACTGAGCTCCTGGATGGCGTGCGGCGCGAAGCGCGGGTCGGCGTTGATGCCGGTGCCGAGCGCGGTCCCGCCGAGCGGCAGCTCGGCCAAATGCGGGCGACAGCTCTCCACGCGACGGATGCCGTGGCGCACGACGCTCGCGTAGCCGGAGAATTCCTGGCCCAGCGTCACCGGCACGGCATCCTGCAGGTGAGTCCGGCCGGCCTTCACCACATCGGCGAACTCGACGGCCTTCGCCTCGAAGGCCTCGGCGAGCATGCGCAGCGCCGGCAGCAGCTGGCGCTGCGCGGCATCGAGGGCGGCGACGTGAATCGCCGTCGGAAACACGTCGTTGGTCGACTGTCCCATGTTGACGTCGTCGTTCGGGTGCACCGACTTGTCGCCGCGCTTGCCGCCGAGGATCTCGATCGCTCGGGTGGCGATCACCTCGTTCATGTTCATGTTCGTGGAGGTGCCCGAGCCGGTCTGGAAGACGTCGACGACGAATTCTTGATCGAACTTGCCGTCGGCGACCTCGCCGGCGGCTTGCAGGATCGCCTGCACCTTGTCTTCCGGGAGCAGGCCGAGCTCGCCGTTGGCCTTGGCAGCGGCCAGCTTGACGAGCGCCAGCGCACGCAGGAAGGGGCGTCCGAAGCGCAGCTTCGAGATCGGGAAGTTCTCCACGGCCCGCGCGGTCTGTGCCGCGTAATAGGCCCCGGCCGGGACCCGCATCTCCCCCATGCTGTCGCGCTCGATGCGGAATTCGCCCATGAGATCGCTCCTTTTTTCAATATTGGATCAGCGAATGAACCTCGGTCGAGGCCAGGCGCTTGCGGCCGCCGAGCGCACCGAGCTCGATGACGAACGCGGCGGCGACGACCTCGCCGCCGGTGCGGCGCACGAGCTCGATCGTGGCCGCCGCCGTGCCCCCGGTCGCCAGCAAGTCGTCGACGATCAGCACCCGGCTGCCGTGGCGAAACGCATCTTGGTGAATCTGCAGGCTGTCGCTGCCGTACTCAAGGTCGTAACGCGCTTCGAAGGTCGCGGCCGGCAGCTTGCCGGGCTTGCGCACCAGAGCGAGGCCGGTGCCCAGGTGATAGGCCACCGCCGCGCCGACGATGAAGCCGCGCGACTCGACGCCGACGACCACGTCGACGCGCTTCAGAAACGGATCGCAGATGAGCTCGACGGTCTCGCGAAACGCCGGCGCATCGAGCAAGAGCGGCGTCACGTCGCGGAACAGGATCCCGGCCTTGGGAAAATCGGGGATGTCGCGGATCAGCGCCTTCAGATCTCTCAAGAGCCCTCCTCCACGCCGTTCCACCGAGGCAGGTAGAAGAGCGGGTTGCGCGCCACGTTCTGGCTGCGGATTTCGAAGTGCAGGTTCGGGCCGGTCGTTCGCCCGGTGCGGCCGACGCGAGACAGCTCTTCCCCCTGGCGCACGGAGTCGCCTTGCGACACCTCGTTGCGCTCGTTGTGGGCGTAGACGGTCGACAAGCCGTCGCCGTGCTCGACGATCACGATGTTCCCATATCCAGGGATCTGGTCGCTGTAAATGACGCGGCCGCCACGCGCGGCGTACACCGGCGTGCCCTCCGGCGCCGTGATGTCGATGCCGTCGTGGAACGTACCGTTGCGCGGTCCGAAGCGCGACGTCAGCAGGCCGACCTGCATCGGCCAACGGAACCTAGCGGCGCCCGTCGGCAGCTCGCGCGGCTCCGGGGCCTGCTCCGAGGCCGACATCGGCGCGATGATCTCCACCGGCAGACGGCGCGTGGCGCCGGGGATGAAGATGCGCTGGCCGACGTCGATCCGCCCAGGGTCGGCGACGCCGTTGCGTCGCGCGAGGTCATGATAATCGACGCCGTACGCCTTGCCGATGCGGAATAGGTTCTCACCGCGCCCGACCACGTGGTAGATACCGCGGCCGCGCGCGGCCGTGCGCGTGGCGCACGCGGCGACGCTCAGCGCGAGCGACAAAGCGACACAGGCTCGAAAGCCACGGACGGCAGCGCGCGGCGGCGCGTCACCGCTCCCAGCCATGGCGGCCGACCAACTTCACGAAGCGACATTCGCCGAGATCCTCTTCGTGCCAGCCCTTCTCGTCCCTGCGGACGCGCAGCAGCGATTGCGCTTCCTCGGGTCCGATCGGCACGACGAGACGCCCACCGATCTTGAGCTGCTCGAGCAGCGGCCGCGGAACTTGCGGCGCGCCCGCCGTGACCAGGATTGCATCGTAGGGCGCATGCTCGGTCCATCCGATCGTGCCGTCCCCGACCTTGATGAGCACGTTGTAGTAACCGAGCGATTCCAGCCGCTGGCGCGCCACCGGAACGAACGCCGCGATGCGCTCGACCGAGAACACACTCTCGGCGAGCTCGGCGAGCACCGCCGTCTGGTAGCCGGAACCGGTGCCGATCTCGAGCACGCGCTCTCGCCCGTCGAGATCGAGCGCCTCGCTCATCGCCGCCACCATGTAGGGTTGCGAGATCGTCTGTTTCTCGCCGATCGGTAGCGCCTTGTCGAGGTAGGCCCGGTCGCGCAGCGCCTCTTCGACGAACAGGTGGCGCGGCACGCGGCGAATCGCCTCGAGCACCCGCGAATCGCGCACATTGCGGGCGCGGATCTGCGACTCGAGCATCCTCTCCCGCGCGCCCTCGTAGCTCATGGCCATGGCAGATCCATGCTCGAGAGCTTCTCCCAGTACTCGTAGTTGGTGAGGTCGAGATGGATCGGCGTGACCGAGATCGCCCCGGAGGCGACCGCCGCCAGGTCGGTCCCCGGCTCCCCCGGGCGCTCGACCTCGGCGCCGCCGAGCCAGTAGTAGGCGCGGCCGCGCGGATCGGTCTTCTCGACGATGACATCGCCGTAGCGCCGCCGCCCGAGTCGAGTGATCTCGAAACGCTGCGGGACCGTGCCGTCCTCCGCTTGCGGAACGTTGACGTTCAGCAGCGTGTTCGGCGGTAGACCGTGGTCGAGCGTGAAGGCCGCCAGGCGCTCGGCGAAGCGCGCCGCCGCGTCGAAGCGAAACGCCCGTCGTCCGGCGAGCGAGACTGCGATCGAGGGGATGTCGAGCAGCGTCCCTTCCTTGGCGGCGGACACCGTCCCGGAGTAGTGCACGTCGTCGCCCAGATTGACGCCTCGGTTGATGCCCGAGACCACCAGGCGCGGCCGCCGCTCGAGCACGCGGTGCACGGCCAACAGAACGCAGTCGGTTGGCGTGCCGTCAACGGCGTACCACCCGGGACGGATCTCCTCCGCGCGCAGCGGCCGGTGCAGCGTCAGCGAGTGACTGACGGCGCTGCGCTCGCGGTCGGGGGCCACGACCACCACCTCGTCGAGCGAAGCCAGCGCGTCGCGCAGCGCCTTCAGACCCTCGGAATGGATACCGTCGTCGTTCGAGATGAGGATCATGCCGCGCCACGCGTAAGTAACCCAACGTCGGAAGTTTGTCGATCAAGCCGACCGGCGACCTGCTTCGCCTCTTTTCGAATGAATCACTCGGCGCTAGACTAGCCGCATGAGAACGTTCGCGTGGATGATCCCGATGGCATTACTGCTCGCCTGCACGTCGTCGCAGCGTTCCGCATGGCACGAGGCGGGCCGGTCCTGGGGAGAGAGTGGCAAGCAGACGGCGCGCGCGCTCGGAGAGTCCGTCAATCCCGACGCCAGCGACCGTAAGGAAGAATGGAAGCAGGTCGGCAGAGACTTTGGCGAGGCCGGCCAGGACACCGGGCGTGCGCTCGGTCGGAGCATCACCCCGCCGCGGGACTCGGAGTAGAACGGATCGGCGCCATCGTGGCGCGGCCTACGGCGGGGTGATGCCGTTCGGCTCCCTTCCGGGCCGCTCGCCCGCCGTTCACGATTCGTTTGTCATGGCGCAAAGCGCTGTGGTAGGAGATCAGGTTCAAGGTCGGGGTTACGAGGATCCGCTTCCCAAAAGAGCTTGTCGTCCGTCGCCAAGGGTCTTCCTTGTGGCAGCGATTCTGGTGCGCGGCCCCCGTCCCGCTACCGCGAACCGGCACGTGGCCCGTTCGCGATCCCGCCGCCTGACGGTGCGCGGCCAGAAAAGGGAGAGAGCATGAAAATCTACGTGGGAAACCTGTCCTATCAAGTGACAGAGGAGCAGATGCGCGACGTGTTCGCCGCGCACGGACAGGTCGATTCAGCGACCATCATCAAGGACAAGTTCAGCGGCCAGTCGAAGGGATTCGGATTCATCGAGATGTCCAGCAAAGAGGAGGCCGAAGCCGCAATTGCCGCCTTGAACGGGACGGATCTGCAGGGGCGCCGGCTGAACGTCAACGAGGCGCGTCCGCGGCCCGAAGGAGGGCGCCGTGAAGGTGGCGGCAGCGGTGGCGGCGGGCGCGGCGGGTTCGGAGGAGGAGGCGGTGGCGGGTTCGGAGGAGGAGGCGGAGGAGGCGGCGGCGGGCGTGGCGGACGGCGCTGGTAGAGCGCTCCCGCGGGGGGGGGCGGTTGCCGCGCGCCGTCCCCGGCCGCGTTCCCATCCTCCGGTCTCTCCCTTTCCTCCTCCCTTCTTCGTCTCGTTCGCAGAAACCCGGGTGGGATCCGCCCGCCGGCTCTGGTATGCCAGAAAACCGAAGACCTCGGTGATTCGGCAATGAGCCGGGTGGAAGCGTGGTTTCGGGTGCTCCTCTTGGTGGCGGCTACGTTCTTCGCCACGGAGTGGGTTCACTACCGTCTCGGCGCGCCGCCGATCTTCGAGCTGCTGCTCGGGTCGAGCAACGATTCCAATTCGGCGAGCGGCAAACACGGCCACGATCCCGACAACGTGACCGAGTCGGAATTCCAGACCTACCTCAGGGTGCTCGAAGCCATGCAGGCCGACCGCTCACTGTCGATCGATAGCGCGGTGGCCGGCGAGCAAATCGCCCTCGACAAGTTCCGCGAGCTCGAGCAGCGCGTGCAGCGCAACGAAAGCCTGATCGACCGCGCGCGGCACATCCTGCGCGAGAAGGCCGAGATCCTGTGGAACGCGCGCGGCGCGCGGCTCGAGCAGGGCTAGGCCAGGGAGCACTTCAACTCGTTCCCTCCAGCGCGGCGATCACCTCGTCGAGCGGCTCGCCGGCCACCGTGTCTCCGAGGTCGGCTTGCTCGACGATCTCGTTCACCCCTTTGGAGGTGGGCGCCCAGGCTCCCGATTCGTCGGGCTCGAGGAACAGCAGGTAGCGCTGCCCGGGTTCGAGCAACACGGCATGCGAGACCTTCTGGCCGATACCGTCGACGCTTCCGCCGCGTTGACGAACCACCAGCGCACGGTCCGGGACTCCTCGCACCACGCGCAGCACCGAGAGATCGGAATAGCTGAAGATCGCCCCGCCCTCCCAGCGGCTCGATCGCGCCTCGCAACGCGCCACCACCTGTAGCGACGCGTCGCCCGCCAAGACGCGCCAGGAAACGGCGGCGGCCCCCACCGCGGACAGCGCCACCATCGCCAGGGAGAGGAAGCGGATCTTCTTCATCGCACTGGATTGTAGCGGGCAGCGCCGAGTCCGCAAAGGGACAAGCTCGGCCCACGCGGCCACGAGGGTCGATTGACTCCCCATCCCAGACCCTCTATCCGGTCGCCGTTCGATGAAGATCCACGAGAAGTTCGCCGTCGAGCCTCGAACGTTCTCGTTCGAGTTCTCGCCCCCGCGCGCGCCGGAGTCGGTCACCCGGTTGTTCGAGACCGCCGAGCGGCTGCGGCGCCTGTCGCCGACGTTCGTTTCCGTCACCTACGGCGCCGGCGGCTCGACGCGCCGCAACACGATCGACGTCGTCACCCGGCTGCAGAAGGAGCTCGGCTTGACCGCCGCCGCGCACTTGACCTGCGTGGGGCACAGCCAGGGAGAGCTGCGCGAGATTCTCGCCGAGCTTGCCGCGCGAGGCATCGACAACCTGATGCTGCTGCGCGGCGACCCGCCGCGCGATCAGCCGAGCTTCATGCCGGCCGCCGACGGCTTCGCCAACGCCTATCAGCTCGTCCGGCTCGCCCGCTCGCTCGGCGAGTTCTCGATCGGCGTCGCCGGCTACCCGGAAGGCCACCAGGAGTGCCCCAATCTCCGGCAGGACCTGCGGCACTTGAAGCTCAAGGTCGACAGCGGAGCGAACTTCGTGGTCACGCAGCTCTTCTTCGTGAACGACGACTACTTCTCGTTCGTCGCTCGCGCCGGCGCGCTCGGCATCCGCTGCCGTATCATCCCGGGCGTCATGCCGGCGCTCTCTTGGCCGCAGATCCAGCGCATGGCGAAGCTCTGCGGCGCGGGCATACCGCCGGCGCTGGCCGCCGCCCTCGAGGCGGCGGGCGAGGACCGCGCCCGGTCCGAGCGCGTCGGCATCGATTGGGCGACCGCGCAGTGCGAGGACCTGCTGCGTCGCGGCGCGCCGGGCATCCATCTCTACACGCTGAATCAGTCCCGGGCCGCGGAGGAGATCTTCGCGCACCTGCGCACGAACCTCGCCGGGCTGATGTCCGGGGAATCGTGGAGGAGCTGAAGCGTTACGCCCGGACGCCGTCGCTCGGTGTGCAGATACGCAAAGTCCGGCAACGACCTCGCGCGCGCGGCCGCCGGTTCGCAGCGCGTCCCGTACATCCGCCGCTCGAGATCCGAGTCGCAAAGCCGCTCGGCCTCTTCGTAGCTCGCGAGCTCCGAGAGCTTCGCCCGCCCCATCACCGTGGCCACCGCCCCGAAGCTCACCCCGAGGCTGCGCGCCACCTCCCGGTGGCTACGCCCCAGGATCCACTTCTGCCGCAGGATCTCCCGTGTCTTGTGCATGGACAGTCTCTCCGTCGCCATCCCGTCCTCCTCCTGCGAGGAGGCGGAAATCGCAGAAGCACTTGACTCGACTGGGGAATCAGAATGAGGCAATCGGGTGGCAATCTTCATCGACGACCTCGGTCAACGGGTACGGCCGCGCGCTCGGTTGCACGTCCTTTCGGATGAGGCTGACCATCGGATTCTCGAGCGCGCAGTGGCAGGGCCGCCAGCATCATGGTGACCGGAGATCGAGCGATGCGGAAGCTCCAATCGTACGAGACGATTTCCATTCTCGGCCTTCGGCGGCACTCGTCGTCGCAATGGCCGACGTGGCGACTCGACGCTCCGCGGGTCGACGCGTCCTGGCTGGGTTCTTGAACGTGGGCAGCGAAGGCGATGGCGATCGGCTTGGAAGATTCAACGTCTTTCATCAAACAACGATTTCCGGCTTCCCCGGCGACCGCCTGCCGAAGATCCTCGAAGCCGCCGGCGCGGCCCAGCCCTCCGCGGAGTGACGAGGCAACGATGACGCAAGGCTCCACCAACCCCAGGCACTACAAGTACTACGACCTGGTGATGGCGGCTTTCGTCACCGTGCTCCTATGCTCGAACATCGTCGGGCCGGGCAAGGTGTGTCGCCTCTGGGGCTTCTCCTTCGGCGCCGGCAACCTTTTCTTCCCGATCAGCTACATCTTCGGCGACATCCTAACCGAGGTCTACGGCTATGCGCGCGCGCGCAAGGTCATCTGGGCCGGCTTCGGCGCGATGATCTTCGCGACCTTCATGAGCCAGGTCGTGCTTCGCATGCCCCCCGATCCCGACGTGGCCTACAATGCCGTGATCGATCCCGCGCTGCAGACGGTGTTCGGCAACACCTGGCGCATCGTCGCGGGCTCCATCCTCGCGTTCTGGGCCGGCGACTTCGCCAACTCCTTCGTGCTCGCGAAGATGAAGGTGTGGACGCGGGGACGCTTCCTGTGGACGCGCACGATCGGCTCCACGGTCGCCGGGCAGGCCGTCGACAGCCTGATCTTCTATCCCCTCGCGTTCTGGGGCATCTGGGATCCGGCGACGATGATCTCGGTGATCACCTTCAACTACGTGCTGAAGGTCTCCTGGGAAGCCATCAACACGCCGATCACCTACGCGATCGTCGGATTCCTGAAGAAGGCCGAGAACGAGGACTGGTACGACCGGCAGACCGACTTCACGCCGTTCTCGCTGAAGGACTGACGGCGTCCAGCCCACGAGGCGGCGGCTCCACGCGTCCATCACTACCGCGAGGTCCAGGAAGCCCGCCCCCGTCGGAATATAGGTGATGTCGGCGCTGGCCGAGGCCCCTTGGGTAGAGATGTGCCCGCATTCCGAACGGAGGGCGCGTCCCGGGCGTTTGCCGCTGGCTGCGTCACCAGTTCTCCTCCAGCAAGCGCGCCACGTCGTTCTCCGACGCAGGCTCCCCCGGCACGAGCCGCGCTTTGCGCTTCGCAAACGACCGCGCTATCCGTCCGATGTCCTGCCGCGACACGCCCGCGTCCCGCAGCTTGGTGGGCAGGGACAGCGCCCAGATGAACCCTTCCAGCCGCGCCGCCAGCGCCTGCGCGCCGTCCTCCGGAGACACATCCTCGGGGGCCAAATGCGCCGCCACCGCCAGGTCCCGCTGCCGCAGCATGCACTCCGGCCACCGCTCCGCCATCCACCGCAGGCAGGGCGCCAGCGTCACGCACGCCGCCCACCCGTACCCAACGTTGCACAGCGCCGCAAGCTCGTAGGCGAGGCTGTGGCTCGGCAGCGCGGCGGGCGCAGGCGCAAGCGGTTGCGTCCTGAGCGGCGAGTGGTCGGACAGCCACGCCGCCACCTGGCAGCGTAGCCGGGCGTCCATGTCGCTGGGGTTGATGCGCGTGCACGGCAGCCACGTGATCAGCTCCCAGAGCGCGTGCCGCTTCAGCGCGTCCCCCACCAGGTGCGCGGGCGAGGTGACATACACCTCAACCGCGTGGTCCACCGCCATCACACCCGACGCCAGCCACAGCCCCTCCGGCGTGTCCGCTGTCGCTTGCGGATCGTAGATGACCGATTTGCCCGCCACCAGTGTGTTGGTGTACGCGCGCTTGACGCCGCGCTCCCGGTCCGTAGCGCTGAAGCTGCGACTGTATTCCGCGCCGGAGAGCGTGGTAGGAACGCTCGCCTGTGGGATGAACGTGCCGCCCACGTTTCCCGGCTTCTGCATGAAGGCGTCAAGCTCCTGCGCCGACGTGATACCCGCCGCCAGGCACAGCCGCGCGCCCTTTCCCACGTCAATCGCCCCGCCGCCCCCGACCACAACCACCATGTCGGCTTTTACGTCACGGGCCGACTGTGCCGCGCGGACCATCGCCTCGAATGGCGCGTGCTGCATACCCGCCGCAAACCGTCCCGCCAGCTTACCCCCCAGCGCCGACTCGATTCCCTTGACCGACGCGCTGCCCTCCAGCGACGTGTGGGTCAGCACCAGCACACGCCGCGCCTTCAGGCGGTCAGCCTCGTCCGCAATCTGCGCCGTCGCCGTCCCGGCCCCGTACACCACCCGCTCCACGGTGGGAACGAACTGCACCACGCCAGCGACACCCCGCTCGGTCTTCGTCGGATGCTTGACGCGATCACCGGCTCGGAACGTCACCATCACTACTCCCGTTCGCATCGAGGCGGAGCGTTCGGCCACGCGGGTCCCACGAGAGGCGGCGGCGGCCCTCGATCAAGTCGCGAAGCTCGCGGCCCACGACCTCGCCGCGCCAGCCGCTCAGCAGACGAAGCCCTTCGAGCGGCTGGCCGCGCGCCGCCGCGACCGCGAGCCGCTGGACTTCGGCGGAGTTGGTGACCAGCGAGCGGGCGACACCCTTTTCACCGACCGTCACGTGAAGAAGCGCATGGATGAGCGACACGAGCCCCTCCTCCGTGTCGCTGAGCTCGATCCTTCGCGGTGCGGGATCGGGGAGCGCCTCGGCGGGGACCTGCTTGCCGGCCGCGACCGCCGCAATCAGCGGCGCGCCGTGGCGGTCGAGCAGGCCCGGAGCGATGCCGCGCAGCGTGCGCAGGTCCTCGACCGAAGAGGGCGCTCGCCGGGCGATCTCGACCAGCAGGTCGTCGCGGATTACGGTGCCGACCGGGCGGTCGCGCCTCCGCGCTTCCTGGTCTCGCCACGCGACCAGCTCGCGCAGGATCGCGAGCCCCCGCGGCCGGAGCTTCTCCCAACCTTTGGCCCGCTGGTGTGCCGTCTCGGGATCGCCGCGCCGCGCCGCGAGCGCCTGCGCGCGCCGGCGAAGCTCCTCGCACTCCTCTTCGGCCCAGCCGACGCGGCCGAGCACCGCCAACTGCTCATGCTCGACCCCCTGGAGATCGAGCAGATAGCGCACGTCCTCCGCCGCATAGACGAGCTGCTCGGGCGCGAGCGGCCGACGCGACCAGTCCGTCATCGACTCGCCGCTCTTCGGCGTCCTGCCGAGCAAGGTCTCGACGACCGCCGTGTAGCCGAGGCGTCCCGAGTACCCCAAGAGACCCGTCACGAGCTGCGTGTCCCAGATCGGTGCCGCCCAGACCCCGGTCTGTACCTGCAACATCTCGAGGTCCTGGTCCCCGGCGTGGAACACCTTGAGGATAGAGGCGTCGGCGAGGATCGGCGCGAGCGGATCGTGATCCGCCCGCGGCATCCGTCCATAGTCGACGATCGCGATCTCGCCATCCGGCGACGCGATCTGCACGAGCTCGAGCCGGGGCGTATGCGTGCGCTCCGGAATGAACTCCGTGTCGATGCCGAGAGCCCGCTGCCCCCGCAACCGGGCGGCGAGCGCTTCGAGCGCCGCCCGGGTGTCGACGAACGTCGGGACGAAGGATTCCGGGAGTTGGGTCATGGTTGCCGCGCCCGCGACGGCCCGCGGCGTGGCGAGGCCATGGTTAGCACATTGCGACCGCGTCGAGCACGGCCTGTTCGCGGACGAGGGCCCCCGGGAATCCCTGGAGAGGCGTCGTGCGCGATGTCCCGCCGTCTCGGCATCCTCGGCCCGCGGCGCGATCACACGGCAGCCGCGCCGGGCGATCCGCCCGTTCCCCGCTCGCTCGTTCCGCGGCCGCACCTACGCGGCCGCCGTTTCGCCCGAGTCGGTACCGATCATGGCGAAGCTCGGCGTCGGCCTGCTGGTGATCCCGCAGAAGCCCTGGAAATCGGTGAGGCAGGACTTCGAGACGTACCACCGCGTGTGGCGCAAGGTGAACGGTGCGTCGACGATCCCGAAGCCACTCTGCGGCGTGTTCATGTTCGTCGACGAGGATCGCGAGCGAGCGCGCGAGCTCGGCATGAAGTACATCTCGGACTATTACGGCACGGCGATGCGGCACTACGAGATGACGTCCGAGGGCTTCGGCAAGCACCAAAGCTATGAGTTCTACGGCAACCTCGGCAAGTACATCGCCAAGCGCGGCATGGACGGCGCGGCGCGCGATTTTGCGAACCTGATGCCGTGGGGAACGCCAGACGAGGTGATCGAGAAGCTCACGTTCATCCGCGACACGATCGACTGCAACGGCTTCATGATCGGCGCGAGCTACGCCGGCATGCCGCACACCGAAGCCGAGCGGAACCTGAAGTGCTTCGTCGAGCGCGTGCTGCCCGAGGTGAAGCGCTGGCGCTCCGAGCCGCTAGGCGCTGCGCGCGAGCTCGCGCTGCGCGAGGAAGCGCCGTCCGCCAGCAAGTGGTGAGGTTGGGGTGGCTGACCTACACAGGTCGCCTCCGAGGGAAGAGACTCACATCGGCTCGCGTGCTTCCTTTTTCAACGCGAACGTGATTTCAGCTGACCTCCTGTTCCCGCTTGGGAGCAAGGCTCATGAGAACCAGCGAGCATCGCCGATCGCGTCTCTCGTATTCGTCGGTCCTCGGTTTGACCGTGGTCTTCTGTCTTCTCCGTTCGGCAATCGTGTCGGGACAGAAGACGGAGACATGGAACGAGAAATCCCCCGATGGGGGGGAGGCGCTCCGACGTCAGGACTCCCAGGAGGCGTGCCTCCGGCGCCGACCGCGACATGGGAATCGCCGACGCCCGCTCCGCCCCCGACGAAGCCGCCACCGACCCCGGCACCTACACCGGATCCCAAGGACAAAGCCAAGTTTCCAACTAGTGACAAATATGCGTGCGCCGCGACCGAGGCGTTGGCGAAGGATCTGGTCGATAAGATCGAAGGCAAGGCGGCGAACGGAGACAAGACGACGTATCCGGGCGAGGCCGAATACAGGGATGCCTTCAAGAAGGCGATCGCGGAAGGAAAAAACCAGGCTGAGGCAACGGAAGCGGCCCGCAAGGCGGTCAGGGATGGATGCGTCAACGGGACGATGTCGATAAGGCGATCTACGACGACATACGCCGACAAGGCACGAAGAGAATGGAAGGACGCCCAGCGAGGAAAGCCCGTGCCACCGCCCGCGACTGGGGTGCCGCCAACGCTTCTCAGTACATGAAAGACTGTGCGGCGGCGGGGGTGCCGCTGCCGCCGAAATGGGGCGATCCTGCGCTCTGGGTCAGAAAAGGGCGATGCGTCAGGTCTTTGCATCGAAATTACCCACGACCGAGGTCTGGGTCTCCAAAGAGTCCGAACGGCGTACGTCACGCGCTTCCGCGCAAGAACGCCCGCCGGCGACACCATTCTCCTGGGCCAGATCTGCCAGAATCAAAACACCGGCAAAACCTGTTTCTCGGGACAACAAAGATCCTAGCGATGGTGCCACCGGCGTTGCGGTGACCAATGGCCTGGACCCAGCCAATCTCGCGGGGGGCGACAAGCTCCAGGAGAACTGCACAGCAATGTCACCGCGGTGAAAACGCGTTCATCATACACCCGGGCACCGCACTCGAGTTGGGTTCGAATAATCCCTGTGATGAGGGCAGGAAGCCGACGGATCTCCCGAGCGGCGCCGAATACACGCGCCCGATGGGTAGTCCGGGGTTCCAAAACCCTCCGGACGATGCCCTCAACAAGAAGCTCTCCGCGTGCAACAGTTGTCACGATATGCCGAAGCTGAGCAGCGCATACTGCACAACCGTTCTGGGTCTGCCTA
>CAVPWJ010000248.1:0-8564 GCA_963708955.1 uncultured delta proteobacterium | reverse complement strand
TGTGCCTGCTTGACGCCGACGTATTGCTCGTCGCCGCCCGCGCAGCCGCCACCGCGAACAGCGCCGCCAGCACCGCGGCGACGCCCCGCGGCTCGCCGAGCGTGGCCAGCACCGCGCCGGGGCCGCGCCGACCGCTCACTGCGCCGATCGTTGGTCCTTCTCGACCGACTTCAAGGCGCGGAGCTTGACGATGCGCTGCTCGAGCAAGCCGATCTCCACGTCAATCCTCCGCAGCTCCGTGATCTGCGTCGCTTCGCGCGCTCGCAGGGTCGGGATCTCGGGAGGATTCATCGATTGCGCCCGCACGATGCTCGCCCGGGTGGCCTCGAGCTCTTCCTGAGCGTGCTCGCGGTCGCGCTTCTTGCGCAAACGCTCCATCTGCAGGCTGTTGATCGCCGCCTCGGTCTTCTCCTGGAAATCCGGGCCGCCCTGCTGGCGATCGAGGACGCTCTCCCAGCCGACCTCGCCGTCGCCGGTACCGGGGCTGGCGGCGTCGCGCGAAGGTGTTCCGCCGCGGTTCGAGTAGTGGGTGCCGCCGCGCTCGTCGGTCCAGGTGTAGATGTCTTCCGCCGGGGCAACACGTACCCCGGCGGCGATCCAGGCGACGGCGACGATCCAGGCGCCGAGTGATTTCACGTTGCGAACAGTATGACCCGTCGCTGCTGGCCAGAGCAAACCGCTGATCTCGGCGAGCCACTGCTCCGGCTGCACCTCCGGATTGGGCTCGAGCTGCGGCGGGGCGACGGTCAAGAGGGCCTCTCGACGATCCGCGGCAGCTTCGCCTCGATGCGGCCGACCGGCTTGTCCGTGAAGTTCGTGAGCCGCGGTTGCCACTGGTCTTCGAGCAAGGCGAGTGCCGTCCCGTCGAGACAGTCGCTTTGCCGTAGCACCTCGATCGTGGCGGGCGCGACGGCGCGGGCCGAGCCGTCGCGGACCTTGAGGAAGAGGCCGAGGCCGCTCTGGCGATCGGCCACGCCCTGTACGCCTTCGGCGCCGGCTTTGGCGAGCAGCCGGCTCGAGGTTGCTTGCATGAGGCGGGTGTCGAACCGCCCGCTGCCGGCGACCAGCTCGGGATGGCGGGCCATGGCCCGCGTCACCCGGGCGAGCGGTTCGCGGAGGTCAGGGGGGAGTGCTTCCTGGGGGCGGGCGAGCAGCGAGAACGCGCGCGCAGCCGCGGCGAGCGGCACGGCGAACGTGGGCGCGCTGCACCCGTCGATCGCCGTCGCGACCTGCTCGGGGCGCAGGCCGGAGACTCGGGCGATCGTCTCGCGCATCACCTGCTGCGCCGGGCCGTCGGGATCGAGGTAGGAGGCGGGTGGCACGCCGAGGTGCAGCGCCAGCGCCAGCATGCCGGCGTGCTTGCCGCTGCAGTTGTGGTGCAGGGCCGTGAACGCTTCGCCGAGCCGAGCCGCGGTCTCGGCGTGAAACGGCGGATGCGCGCCGCAGCCGAGCGCCGAGGGGTCGAGGCCGAGGCGAGACAACAAGCGGTTCACGCGCTCGGTGTGCATCTCCTCACCGCTGTGACTGGCGGCGATCAGCGCGAGCTCGTCCTCGGGGATCGCGAAGCGGTCGGCGGCGCCGCTCCGCACGACCGCGGCGGCCTGGAACGGCTTGGCCGCGGAGCGCAGGAACACGGGTGATCGCGTGTCGCCGAAGCCGCGCGCGTTGCCGTCGACGTGGAGCGCGACGTCGACCTCGTGGTGGCTCTCGACGTGCTCACCCCGGCAGACGTCGACGCGGACGGGAGCGGAGCGGCCGCTCACTCCCACGGCGCGCCGCTCAGCGGAACGAGAAATGCTCCCGCCCGAGGATCTCGCGAGCGATAATCCCCTTCATGATCTCCGGGGTGCCGTCTCCGATCTCGAGCCCGATCACGTCGCGCAGCCGCTGCTCGTGCGGCAGATCCTGGTCGTAGCCCATCCAGCCGTGGAGGATGATGCAGGCGTGGATCGCCTCTGCCGCGGCCTTGGGCCCGAGCCACTTCGCCATCGCGGCGTCGGTGGTGTGCTTCTCGCCGTGGTCGCAGCGCTCGAGGCACCGGTAGGCGAGAAGGCGCGCCGCCTCGAGCATCGTGCGGTGCTCGGCGATCTGGAAGGCGACGCCCTGGCGCGAGGCAAGCGGCTGGCCGAACGTTTTTCGTTCCTTGACGTAGGCGATCGTCTCGTCGAGCGACTGGAGCGCCGCCCCCACGCAGGCGAGCGCGATGATCGCGCGGTTGTAGTCGAAGGCCTCCATGGCCTGGATGAAGCCTCCGTCGTTCCCGCCGAGCTGATGATCGGCCGGTACCCGCACGTCCTCGAAGACGAGCGAGCCCCGCTGCGTCAGACGCCCGCCGAAGCTCTTGCCGACCCGGCGCGATACGCCGGGTCGGTCGAGCGGCACGAGGATCGCGCCGATGCCGCGCGCCCCGCCGGTGCCGGTGCGCGCGAAGACGACGCAGGCGTCGGCAAATCCGGCAAAGGTGATCGAGGCCTTCTCGCCGCGGATCACCCACTCGTCGCCGTCGCGCCTCGCCGTGGCCGAGAGCGCCGCGGCGTCCGAGCCGCAGTCCGGCTCGGTCAGGCCGAAGGCGATCAGGCGTTCGCCCGCGGCGAGCCCGCGCAGCCACTCCTCCTTCACCCGCTCCGTCGCGTGCTGCGACAAGAGGTCGCCGCTGATGGCGCCGAGCTGGACGAAGAAAGTACAGCCGTGGTCGCCACGCGCGAGCTCCTCGGCGGCGATGCCGGCCATCACGTAGCTCCCCTCCACGCCGCCGTAGCGGGACGGAACGCGCAGGCCGAGGACGCCGAGCTCGGCGAGATTCCTCAGGCGCTCGCGCGGGAACGAGGCGCCGCGATCCCAGGTGGAGTAGGCGGGTAGGAGCCGCTCGCGCGCGTAGCGGCGCAGCGTATCGGCGAAGGCGAGCTCGGACGGGTCGAACGCGAAGTCCATAGGGGGTCGCTCCGGCAGGGTCTCAGCGCCCGTGAAGCTCGGGCGTACGCTTCTCGAGAAAGGCGCGCGTCCCTCCGCTCCGGTCCACGGGCCCGAAGATAGTAGTTGAGGATAATTTCCCCCGACTCGGGGGCGCTGCGCAAGAGCCTCACGAGCGGCCGGGGCGTGATCACGTCGACGTCGCCGGTGAAGCCCGCGCCGCCGTAGACCGAAATGGCGACGCCGACCGCTTCGATCACCGGCTCGGAAGATGCGGCGGGTCTTGTCGACCACGGAAAATCTTCTGGCCTCGAGGCCTTCCGCGAGGGCGCGGGTCGCCGTCACATGACCCTGTAGCTTTGCGCCCATTGTAGCGGTGATCCTCCTTCCGGTCCCCACGATGGCGGGTAGATTTCTCTTGTGCGCTCCCCTTACGGCCGACTACCTTCGAAGCTCACGAACAAAAGGGAGTCTCGGGTATGGGCACGATCGCCCTTCGGTCGAGCAGATGGAGTCCCTATCCCGTTTTGTCGGCGGGTGCTCTTACGGCGACACTCGCCGTCCGTGAAGCCGGTCCGGCTGACGCACCAAAGCCGCGACTTCTCGACCGAGTCCGCGAGGCCATCCGCGCCCGCCACTATAGCCGCCGCACGGAGAAGGCATACGTCCACTGGATCAAGCGGTACATCTTCTTCCACAGCAAGCGCCACCCGGCAGAGATGGGTGCCGCCGAAGTCACCGCGTTTCTGACCTTCCTCGCCGTTCACGGCAAGGTCGCCGCTTCCACCCAGAACCAGGCCTTGAGCGCCCTGTCGTTCCTCTATCGCGAAGTGCTCGGCCTCGAGCTCCCGTGGCTCGACGAGGTCGTCCGGGCCAAGCGACCCCAGCATCTGCCCGTCGTGCTGACGCGTGATGAGGTCCGTGCCGTCCTCCAGCGGCTCGATGGCGTGCCACGCCTCATGGCGCTGCTGCTGTACGGGGCGGGACTTCGCCTGCTGGAATGCTGTCGGCTGCGCGTGAAGGACGTCGACTTCGCGACGAACCAGATCGTCATCCGTGACGGCAAGGGCGGCAAGGATCGGGTGACGATGTTGCCGGCCGCGGTCAAGGCCGCGCTGATCGCCCACCTGGAGCGTGCGCGCGAGCAACACCAAGCCGACCTCCGGCACGGCGCCGGCTGGGTCGAGCTGCCCAACGCGCTGACGCGCAAGTACCCGAACGCCGGCCGGGACTGGGGGTGGCAATGGGTCTTCCCCGCCACGCGTATGTACGTGCACCGCCTCACCGCCCAGCGTTGCCGCCACCACCTCCACGAATCCGTTCTCCAGCGAGCGGTGAAGGATGCTGTCCGGAGCGCCGGGATCGCGAAGCAGGCGACGTGCCATACCTTCCGTCACTCGTTTGCCACCCACCTGCTGGAGGAGAGCCACGACATCCGCACCGTCCAGGAGCTGCTCGGTCACCAGGACGTCAGCACCACGATGATCTACATCCACGTTCTCAACCGCGGGCCGGCCGGGATCCGGAGCCCCGTGGACCGGATGTTCCTGTCATGATCCCGGCGGCCGGGAACATCCGACTGGCCGCGAAGATCCAGGTGATAGCTTGCAGCGCCTCGCGGTATATCACGGCAAGGGAACGAAGGCGTGCCCTGCAAGGTCGCGTAAACGCGGGTGCCATTGGAGCTCGGCCGGGCTCGTTCGTCGCGCTGTACAGAACTACGCAGCCGAATATCGCAGTTCAAGAGAGATAGCGTTAGACCGCACGATGAAAGAAAAGGAACTCATAGAGCGGGACACTGCCGAGAAGTTCGTGGACCTCCTCAATCGCCAATCCGGCACGTCGTTCCGAGTTGTCGCACAGGGCGATGCGCCTGACGCCGTCGCTCGTGATGACGGCGGGCGGATCTTGAGCATCGAGATCGTCATGACCGAGGATCGACCGGGCGACATCAAAGCTATGCTCGGTCGATCGGATTCCCGCAGCCTCGCAAACCTCCGTCGCCACGTCGAGGCGGTGAGACTCGGGAAAGAACAGCCTCAGGCGAGCGAGCTGTCGGGCAACGTTGCCGAGTCGCTGCTCGTGCGATTACGAGCCAAGATGTTGAAACGTTACGGCACTGACGTCGCGCTGGTGGTGCGAGACACCTCAGGTGTTGACTGGGACTGGGACCTTGAGATTCCAGGAATTCAGGCCGCCGTAGCGCGCGCCGAGAATCCCTTTGACCGCGGCATCTGGTTAGTAAGCAAACGCGGAGACCGGCTTTTTGAGATCGCCAGCTGTGACCGTGCGGTCTAACCAACTCTTGCAGTGGACCGGCGCGCAAGCGGCTTGTCATGGCCGGGCGGCAGTGGGCGCCGGCCACTGAAGAGTCGGTCGTTAGACGTCTTGATGAGCGATGGGATGACACCCGAAGAAGCGATCGAGGAAGGCCGGAAGATTCTGGAGCCACTCTTGGTCCCGATGGGTTGGCGATTTGTTCGCGGGCCAACCGGCAGTAGTTCTGGCGGTCACTTCGCTCAGGCAGAGTTCGTTCACGAAGACCGGAGGCTTGAACTGCATTTCCGTTGGTCGCTCGGACTCGTGACGTACCACGTCGGCGATCTGGCGCTCTCTCACGGAGCGTACATGGAAGCTCTGCTGGGCAGGCGCGGCGCCTCTCGGTATCCCGGATTCTCCGACGACCCGCTTGACGGGTTTCGCGATCTGGCGGCGGACCTCCAAGAGCACTGCATGGACTTCGTAGCTGGTTCTGGTGACGACTTCCGCCGCTGTGTTGAGCGAGCGCTCGAGCTCGCGAAGGTGAGCGGCTTCAAGAAGCTCGCATCGAGGCAAGACGTCTAACATGGCCGTGAAGCTGTCGGCCCACGCTGTCACGGGTCGTGCGTGCGCACGCCCCGCGCCAGCGCGTTCCGCAGCTTACGGCCGACGTTAGCCGCCTGATGGGAAGACCGTGCAAGGCCGCTCGAGTCCAACGAAATCGAACGATAGGCGCTCTCGGAACGCGTGACTACTAGTGGGCCGCGCCCGTGAAGCCAGAGGAGCAATGGCGATCATGAAAGCCGACCAATCCACTCGATCTATTCCCCCTGTAGTTGCATAAAATCGTCAGTTGGAATTTGCGAGACCGCGTAGGGAATGCAGTTGGAATGGCGGTGTAACTTTATGGCTGGACTTCACCGCCAGTGAAATCCAGGAGCATCCACAAGCCCTTAATGCGATGACAGTGGTGGAAATATGCGAATGAGACAGTAGCAAATGTAGAAAGGTGGTCTCCAGACTGCTATGGTTCATTCGCCAAAACAAACCGACAGTCAAAAGGAGACCACCCGAGTGAAGCCTAGCAGGTCCGCCATCCATCGCAAGTTTTACACTCTCCCAGACATCCGTTTCGAAGACCAGGCCCTCACGTCCTTCTCCGGTCTGGTCGTCTTCCAAGCGCTTTTCGCCAAGCTCGATCTCTTCGTCCCGGCGGTCACCGGCTTCGACTTCAAGGTGATCATTACCAACAAGCGCGCGAGGCCGAAGAAAGTCCTCGCCTTCCACAACGGCCGCGGCGCCCAGGAGGCGGTCTTCGCCGAGCTCAAGAGCCAGTGCCAGATGGACTACGTCCCCGTCCGTACTCGCGTCGGCAATCAGCTCTACCTCTGCTCCGCTATCCTGGCTCACAACCTCGCCCGTGAGTTGCAAATGCAGGCCGAGTCGCTCCCGCATCGGAACACCACCGAGAAGCGGTCGCCGCGCTGGGTCTTCGAGGAGATTCACACATTGCGCCGTCACCTTCTCCAGCGCGCTGCACGGCTCATTCGCCCTCAAGGTCGCCTCACCCTCGTGATGAGCGCCAATGCTGCCGTGCGCGACAAGCTCCTTCATTACCTCCGGCCCTTTGATCTCGCGGCCTGACGCCTCACGCACTGTCATGGGTTTGCAACGTTAGGGTTGAGACCCGGCGTGATGCTCGTTGTGGACCACGTCACGCCTTGGGATGCCGGCGGGGCAACCGTGACCGATAATCTTCAGACGCTCTGCGAGACTTGCAATGGCGGAAAGAGCAATCTCCCGCTCATCGATGGCTAACTACGCGTTGGAGAACGGACGCGCCGATAAGCAGCGCGTTTTTGGCTTGCGTCCGTGGCGGCTGTCCGCTCAACGCGAATGTTGGGCGGACAGCCGAACCGAAAGAGCTATAGTTTGACGAACGGTCCACGACCTCGACGGGCACCCCAGACGGCGCGGACGATCACTTCGTGTTCGTCGAACGTGTAGTACATATGGCAAGCGACTTTCGGAAGATAGATCCGGCGAAGACCAGCGATATCCGCTTGAGGTATAGATCGCGCCGGCTCCCGGAAGGACTGCCAAGATTCGGAGGGCTTCTTTGAACTCGGTTGCGAAAACCTCGCTGTGGATCCTGTTCTCAAGCCACCAGAGCTTCTCGCGCCGAACGTGCCTCTGCGCTGTCGCGGTAAATCGGACGCGGCGCTGCTTCAACGCGACCTGAGCTCTTTGAGGATCTTGGCAGCGTCGACGAGTCGACCGGCGGCGATGTCGGCGTCGGATTCGCGAAGGGCTTTGTGGAGCGCCGCACGGTCCGCGTCATCAAGCCAGTCACCGGGGTCCAGCGGCAGCAACTCCAGTTCCATGCCCTCGGGAAGATCCGTCGGTTCGTCAACGACAAGTCGCCCCGCGTTTACACGGGCCTTGATGGTCATGACGAAGAGCGTACCACCGGAAGGGCCGCCCAACAAGGCGCTGCACCCGACGAGCCGCGCGCAGGCATTTCGGTTCATCATGGCGCCGTTTCGCGCGGCTCGCGGCTGAGCGCCAATGCGTTAGCCGGATTCGCCGGAACGGTGCACGGTAGAGGGGGCTTGCAAGGCAGGAGGGCCGGGTTATACTCCTAGTATGAAGACAGCCGTATCGCTTCCGGACAGTGTTTTTCGCGATGCCGAGAGGCATGCGCGCCGTACGAAGAAGTCACGCAGCCAGCTCTACGCCGAGGCCATTTCGGAATACCTCGCGCGGCACGCGCCGGATGAAGTCACGGAGGCGATGAACCGGGTTGTGGACCAGATCAAGGAGCCCACAGACTCGTTTGTCACCGCCGCCGCTCGCCGGATCCTGGAGCGCACCGAGTGGTAGAGATCGCGCAGGGCGAGGTCTGGTGGGCGGATCTCCCCGAACCCGCAGGCTCCGCGCCGGGATTTCGGAGACCGGTTGTGATCGTGCAAGGGAATCACTTGAACCGAAGCCGGATCGCGACCGTCGTGTGTGTTCCGGTGACCAGCAACCTGACGTGGGCCGGGGCTCCGGGGAACGTGCTCTTGCCGGCGGACGTCGCTGGTCTGGCGAAGGACTCCGTGGTCAACGCCTCGCAGATTCTTACCATTGATCGAGATCTCCTCGCGGACCGCGTAGGGAAGCTTCCGCCCAAGAAACTCGCGCAAGTGATGAGTGGGATAGATGTCATTCTTGGACGATGAACCGGCTAACACTTATGGGGCCTCCGCCTGTCAATAGCTGAAGCGGTCGTGATGCCGGGGGGTTGTGGGGATCCCATCGGTTGCAAGTCGCAGCGACGAGACGACGACGCATTGGCTCTGACTCCATTTCAGTTCTGGGTGCAGAATTCTCTGCACCAAACACTTATCGAG
>CAVPWJ010000247.1:0-7350 GCA_963708955.1 uncultured delta proteobacterium | reverse complement strand
CGATCTGCCGCAGATCACCACCGTGCGGCGGCTCGAGGTCGATGCCGCGCGGCGGCGGATCAAAGCCGAGCGTGAGACCGACGGCGGCTTCGAGGTGGTCGAGTGTCAGCTCCCGGCGCTCGCCAGCGCCGCGGAGGACCTCGCGCCCGAGCGGTTTCCGAAACGCGCGGACAAGGAAGCGGCGAAGGCCAAGCCGATCGTCGAAGTGACGGCCCGCGATCTCTCCGACGATCTCTCGCTGTTCGGGGCCGCCGGTTCGCCGACCTCGGTCGGGAGCATCCAGTCGGTCGACAACCCGCGAGCCGGACGGGTGCTCGAAGGGGAGCTGCCAGACGCGGTCATCGCCTTG
Source organism: uncultured delta proteobacterium (assembly GCA_963708955.1). Classification (GTDB taxonomy): domain Bacteria; phylum Desulfobacterota; class Binatia; order JACPRU01; family JACPRU01; genus JACPRU01. The sequence continues at coordinate 7,001 of CAVPWJ010000247.1, read as the reverse complement.
ACGGCGCTGCTCGGCGAGCGAGGTCTCCTGGTCCCCGCCGGGCGAGCGCAGGAGAAACGGATTCCGCCGCGACCGAGCGGTCCCCGTGACGCCTCTCGGGCCATCTGGGTTCTCTGCGAGGCCTGGGAGGGGCGGCTGCGCCGCGTCTCCTTCGAGCTGCTCGGCAAGGCGACCGAGCTCTCCGCGGGGTCCGGCGGAGAGGTCGTCGCGCTGCTGCTCGGACACGGCGTGCTGCCGCTCGCCGACGAGGTGGCCACTCGCGGGGCCGACCGAGTCCTGGTGTGCGACGACCCGCTGCTCGCCGACTACTCGACGGATGCCTACGCCGCGGTACTCGCCGACGCGATCCGCAAGCGGCGCCCCCGCTGCGTGCTTGCTCCCTCGACCTGGTTCGGCAGAGATCTCGTGCCGCGGGTCGCCGCGCGGCTCGGCCTCGGACTCACCGGCGACGCCGTCGATCTCACGCTCGATGACCAGGGCCGACTCGTCCAATGGAAGCCCGCGTTCGGCGGCACGATCGTCGCTCCGATCGTCTCGAAGACGATCCCGGAGTTGACGACCGTGCGGCCGGGAATGCTCGAGCCGGTGGCGCCGGAGCCGGCTCGCCGCGCCGTCGTCGAGCGGCTGCACTTCGGCGAGCCGCCAGCGATCCGCACGCTGGTAACCGAGCGTTTGCCGGTGCCGGGAATCGAACGCGCGGCCGCGCTCGACGAGTGCCCCACGGCGATCGGAGTCGGCATCGGGCTCGGCACGGCGGCGAACCTCGCGCGGCTCGATCCGCTCGCCGAAGCGCTCGGCGGGGCGGCGCTCGGCGCCACTCGCGACGTCACCGACGCGGGCTGGCTGCCGCGGCAGCACCAGGTCGGGCTGACGGGCCGGGCGATCTCCCCGCGGCTCTACGTCGCGATCGGCATCCGCGGCGCGTTCGAGCACATGGTCGGCGTGCGCAAAGCGGGGACGATCGTGGCCATCAACAAGAGCCCGAAGGCGCCAATCTTCGCACGATCCGATCTCGGCCTGGTGGCGGACTGGGCGGAGGCGGTGCCGCTGCTCGCGCGCGCGATCAGGGAGTGGAAGAGCCGCTCGGCATGATCACGAGCCGCCGGCGCAGCGCGACGAGCGCGGCCAACGCGAGCACCGAGATGAGGGCGCCGGCGTAGACGACCAGCGAGCGAAAGCGAAAGACCACTTCGTGCTCGCCCGCGCCGAGCCAGACCCCGCGCATCATGAGATTGACGCGCAGGAGGGGCTTCTCGACGCCGTCGACCGTCACCCGCCATCCCGGGTAGTGGCCTTCGGAAAGAATCAGCAACCCCGGCCGCTCGAGGCGAGCGTGGAGAGCGACCGTGGTGTTCGAGCGCCGCGTGATCCGTACGTCTCGAGACGGCCCGGCATCTGCCGGCGGCGGGGACGCCTCACCGATCAGTACCGCCTGCCGCGCGGGGTCGAAGTCGGAGGCGGTGAGCCGGCGCAGCGCTTCGTCGTCGTCAGCCGCGTGCAGCGCCTCGCCGACGACGAAGGCTCTCGGCAGCGGATCGACCAGCTCGTGGATCTCCACCCCGTCCGCCGACGTGGCGCCCGGGCGCAGCGCCGGGGAGCGCAACGGGGCGACCGAGAGCAGGTAACGGACGTTGAACAGGCGAAGCATGCGGGCGAGCTCGGGCGCGAGCTCCCCGGTCTCGAGGTGCGCGGTGGTGACGATCCCGGGCTTCTTCTCCGACCCCCACACCATCTCGTACGAGCGCGGCACGAGGTTCGAATAGCCGTCGGGGCTCTCGAGGCCGAACAGCAGGTTGAAGCTCGGCTGCAGCAGCCCGCGCAGCCGCACGTAGGGCGTGAGATCGCCGCTCCAGCCGCGCGCGCCGTGAAAGACCTGGCCGTGCACGAGCGCGGCGTCGAGCGTGTAGTAGCGCCACGGCCCCGGCTCTCGCGCTCGCGCTTGCGTCAGGAAGCGCTCGGTGTCGATCGGCGCAAGCCAGCGCGCCCATTCCACTTGCGGCACCTGCCGCATCTGGTTCACCCACAGGTCGCCGGCGGTAAGGGCGAGCACCGCGGCCGCCAGCGCCGTGCGGCACCGCACGCTCACGCTCTCCAGGCTTGCCGCCAGCCCGAATCCCGCGAGCAGCGCGAGCGAGAGATCGACGAACAACAAGAAACGCGCGGGGAAGCGGAAGTAGCTCATGCCGGGCACGACGCGAAACGCCCAGCCGAAGAGCGGCGTGTTGGCGCCGAGCGCGAGCAGGTAGCTCGCCGCGCCGATCGCCGCGAGCCATCGCACCCGTCCGTCGTTGCGCCGCGCGACCAGCGCGACGATCGCCAGCAGCACCGGCAGCAGCCCCACGTAGGCGTACTGCTCCCAGGGCAGCCCCGAGAGCCGGAAATCGTCGGTGCTGGCGTCGCCGAAGAGGCGCGGCACGAAGAGCGTCCACACGGCGAGCGGTGAAACCGGATACTGCGTCGCTTCGGCGTAGCTGAGGCCGGCTTGCCGATAGGTGAGTCGGGCGAGCTCGGCGGCGGGCAGCAACTGGGCGGCGGCGATCAACGTGCCGAGCGCCAGGGCGCCGAACAGCCGCGCGGCGGCGACCAGGCGAACCGGCGCCGCGGTGCGGAGCTGCAACGAGCGCACGACGAAGTAGGCAAGCAGAACGAGCGCCGCGTAGTAGGAGACCTGCGGGTGACCGGCGAGAAGCTCCAGCGCCCAGAGCACTGCTAGAACGAGGGGCGCGCGACCTGGGCGCCCGGAGGCGATCCGCTCGACGGCGAGCAGAAGGAAGGGGAGCCACGCCGCGGCGTCCACCATGTTGAGCTGCCGGAGGTGCGCGATCAAGAAGCCCGACAGCGAGAACGTGCCAGCCGCGAGCAACGCGGCCGGCATCGGCAGGTCGAACGCGCGCGCCAGCGAGAAGCAGCCGAGCCCCGCGATCACCAGCGGTACGATCTGCGCCCAGGCGACGGCCACGTACGGCGGCAGCACGCCGAACAAGACACCGTTGCTCGGATACAGGGTGCCGACCTCGGCCTGAGCCAAGCTCGGAAACCCGGTGTAGATCCCGGGGTTCCACGCGGGGCTGTCGCCGCGCCGGAGACTCGCTCCGACGAACGCCCGCGCCGGCAGCCGGTCGTTCCAGAGATCGCTCGCGAAGATGTCGTCCTGGATGTTGACCGCGCGCAGGGTGGCGATCTTCCAGAACGGCGCGAGCACCCAGAGCGAGACGAACAGCGCCGCCCAGCAGAGCTCGCGGCGAGGTCCGTCGGGGCGCAAGCGAGCGGTCCTAGCGCTTCGTGCCGAGCGTTGCGATGACTTGGGCGACGCGCTGCGCGGCGGCCTCGGAGACGAGCGTCAGGATCTCGGGCATCTCGCAGCCCGCGGCCGCCGGATGGCCGCCGCCGCCGAACGCCGCGGCAACCGCGGAGAGGTCGATCTCGCAATCCGGCGAGCGCCGATAGCTCAGGGCGGCGCTCTTCAGGTCGAAGAGCACGAACACCGAGTTCGGCAGCTCGCGGCCCCAGCGGTCGCCGATCTCGCTCGGATAACCGTCGCAGACGGCGGCGACGACCTGCGCGCCGCCAGCCGTCGACACGACGGTGCGGCTGCGCTCGGCAACGTCGAAGCTCCGCTTCATCTCCGCGGCGACCTTCTCGTGCGCGACCGTCATGCGAGGCGTGTAGGCGACTCGCTCGTCGATCGCCAGCAGGTCCTCGAACGCCTCGGGCCCGTTCATCGACCGCAGCGTCAACGCCAGCTCCCACGAGCCCGGCACCTGGTGGAGCCAGCGATCGTTGTCGTCGGCCATCTTCACCACCGGCGCAAATCGCTCGAAGGCGGCGTCGGCTCGCCCCTCGGCCCGCAGGCGCTGCTGCAGGTACTCGAAGACCAGGCGGGAGGCGGCGTAACGCTCATCGACGATCTGGTGCGCGAAGGGAACGTCGATGGCGCCGCTGCGGACTCGCTCGATCGCGGTGCGATGATGATCAATCCAAAAGATCTTGAGCCCGCGTTCGGCGAGCCGGCACAGAAAGGCGTCGGTCTCCGCGGCGGTCCACGAGATGTCGGTGATCCACAGCTCTTGCTCCTCGGGCCGCCCTTCGATCACCAGGTTCTGGATCACCTGGTTGATCTGAGGGTTTCCCGAGAAGTGCGCGCGAACGTCCACGCTGGAGTAGAAGCGGGCGATCGCCACCGCCGCAGCCACGCCATCGAGGCAATGAGGCCCATGGCTGACGATGTGCACGCGGCGCGGCTGGGACGGAGGCAATGACCTTCTCCTTTGCTGGCGGTCGGGATTATAGGCGGAGCCGGACCGCCTCGAAATAGCCCCCCCGGGCGCGGTGGCGATCCGCTCGAGGCGCCGGCTACTTTTCGGGCAGATGGATGTCGGACTGCTTGCCGACGATCACCAAGATGGCGTCTTCGGGGCGCAGATACTTCTTCGCCACCCTCTGGATGTCGTCCTTGGTGACGGAATCGATCAGGCTCTCGTAGCGATCCGGATAGTCGAGCCCGAGTCCGTAAAACTCGACCTGCGAGTAGAAGCTGACCATCTCCGCGTCCGAGTCGAAGCGCAGCGGGAAGCTGCCGGTCAGGTAGCGCTTCGCCGAGGCGATCTCCTCGTCGGAGACCGGCTGAGCACGGATGCGTTCGATCTCTTCGCGCAGGCGGCGCAGCGCTTCAGCGGTCGTGACGTTCTTGGTCTGCAGCACGACCTGGAACGAGCCGGGGAACTTGCCGGGCACGAAATAGCTGACGACGGAGTAGGCGAGGCCCGCCTCGCTGCGGATCGAGCTCATCATCCGCGACGAAAATCCGCCACCGCCGAGGATGTAGTTCATCACCTGGAGCGCGTACCAATCCGGGTTGTCGCGCGTCGTCCCCTGATGCCCCCACACGAGGTTGGCCTGCGTCAGGTCACGCTCGACGCGAATCACGGCGGCGGGCGGCGGCGCGGAGGATTCCATGGATATCACCTCGGCGCGCTGTCCCTTCCACGCACCAAGCCGACGGTTGGCGAGCTCGGTCATCTCCTCCACGGTCACGTCCCCCGAAGCCACCAGAATCGTTCGCTGCGGCTGGTACGCGGACCGATAGAACGCCTTCACGTCGAGGATCGCCAGCTTGGCGACCGTCTCTTTCCAGCCGCCGGAATCCGCGCGATACGGCCCGCCGCCGTATAGGGCCTTGCGGAACACCCGCTCGGCGACGGAGCCCGGGGCCTGCTCTTCGGACTCGAGCTCCGCGAGCGCTTCTTCACGTTTGCGGGCGAACTCAGCCTTCGGGAACTTGGGGTGGAGGAGAACGTCGGAGAACAGGTCGAAGCCGCTCTCCAGGTCCTTCTTGAGGACCGTCAGCGACAAGGTCGCATAGTCATCGCCGGCCGCGGCTCCGAGCTTTGCCCCAAGGAAGTCGGCCGCGTCGTGGATGTCGGCGGCCGTGCGCTTCTCCGTTCCTTCGGTCAGCAGGCTGGCGGTCAGGCTCGCCAGGCCTTCCTTTCCGGAGGCATCGAAGCGGCTGCCGGCGTCGACGAGCGCGCTCATCACGACCATCGGCAGGTGCGGCTGGCGGATCACCAGCAAGCGCATGCCGTTGGACAGCACGCGGCGCTCCACGGGCGGCGTGGCGCCCGCTCCCGACCGAGCGGGAACGGCGAGAGACAACGTTCCGAGAAGAATCGTGGCGGCCATCACCGCGGTCCGGCGCATTGGGGTTCGGTTCTCGCGGTCAGTGCAGCATCTCGGACGGCGGGGGCGCCGTGTGCCTCGCCGGGCCGGTCGGAACCAGGATCCCCACGGTGCGCTGGTCGGGCACGAGGTACTGGCGGGCGACCCGCTGCAGATCTTCCGCGGCGACCTTGCGAATCGCCGGCAAGTACTCGTCCAGGCTCCGCCAGTCTCCGATCAGCTCGAAGCGCGCGAGGAGCATGGCCTGGTAGAAGCTCGAGTCCTGAGCGAACACGAACTGCGCTTCGATTTGGTTCTTGGCCTTCTTCAGCTCGCGCTCGGAAACCGGGCTGGAGGCGATGGCCTCGACCTCCTTTTCGAGCGCGGCTTCGACGTCCTCGACCTTCTTGTCCGGCAGCAGTTGGCCCGAGAGCGTGAACAAGTTCGGATCGAGGGACAACAGCGGATTATCCGCGTTCACGTCGAGCAGCAGCCGCTGGTCGATCACCATCTTGCGGTAGAGCCGCGAGCTCTCTCCGTCGGAGAGGATCGTCGACAGCACCTCGAGCGCGTAGCTGTCCGCGCTCTTCACGTTCGGAACCTTGTACGCCCACACCAGCGCCGGAAGGTTCGCCTCCTTCTTGACGATCACCCTGCGCTCGCCGAGCTGCGGCGGCTCGACTTCGGTGACGGACCGCGGCGGCGGCCCAGCGGGGGTCGCCCCGAACGCCTTGCGGACCTGATCGATCGTCACGTCGGGGTCGACGTTGCCGACCACCACCACGATCGCATTGTTCGGCCGGTAATACGTCTGATAGTGCGCGCGGATGTCCGAGAGCGTGGTCGCTTGGATGTCGTGCATCCAGCCGATCACGGGCCACATGTAGGGATGCGCGCGGAACGCGGCCGCGTTCATTTCCTCGTAGAGCGCTCCCCAGGGATTGTCGACGCTGCGCAGGCGACGCTCCTCCATCACCACGCGCTTTTCCGGCTCCGTGGTCTCCTCGCGCAGCTTGAGGTTCGACATCCGGTCGGCCTCGAGCTCGAGGGCGAGCGGCAAGCGGTCGGCGGACAGCGTCTCGAAGTACGTCGTGTAGTCCGCGGTGGTGAATGCGTTCAGCTCGCCGCCGTTGGCCTGGATAATCTTGGAGAACTCCTCGGGCTTGAGCTTGTCCGTCTCCTTGAACATCAGGTGCTCGAGAAGATGGGACAGCCCCGTGGTGCCGAGCTTCTCGTTGCGCGAGCCGACGCGATACCAAATTTGCAGCGTGACCACCGGCGCCTTGGTCACCGGCAGCACCAGGATCTTCAGGTCGTTGTCCAACGTCGCTTCGCGGCTGGACGGC
>CAVPWJ010000246.1:0-20868 GCA_963708955.1 uncultured delta proteobacterium | reverse complement strand
AGCGCCGCGGGTTCGTCGGCATCAGCTACCACAGCCTGCACGCTCCCTACGCTCCCGTGGTCGATTCGACGCCTTGGGGCGAGGTCGCGCGCGCTTACCACCGCGCCGCGCGCAAGAGCCCGGATGATCCCGAGCCGCTCTACCGCCTCGGACGCGTGTTGTGGATGAAGGGATTTTCGGCCGGTGGGCCGGACCGCGGCAAGGCGCTCGGCTTCGCGGCGCTCGGCCTCGACGAGCTCGCCGCGGCCGAGTTCGCGCGCTGCGCGGACCGAGACGCCGGCTCGCTCTGCGTCGACCGCGCACTCGAGCGCGCTCACGATGAAAGCGAACGGGCGAGGCTGCGCGACATCCGGCGGCGCTTCGACCCCCCGAGCCCGGTCGGTGGCGATCTCGGCGCGGCCGAGCTCGCCGGGCGCGGCGCGCTTCCCGATCGTATCGCGGCGGGCGGCCGGTTCGCGCTCGATCTCTTCTGGAAGTGCCTTCGTCCCCTCGACCGGAGCTTCGTCGTGTTCGTGCACGCGACGGGACCCGGCGAAACGCGCTTCGGGGCCGACCACCCCCCTGCCCGGGGCACTCTGCCGACCTCGCTGTGGCGGCCGGGAGAGACGATCCGCGACGTCGTGGAGGTGGCCGTGCCGCGGGGATCGGCGCCGGCGACATGGTCCGCGTCGGGTCGCGGACCCGGCGCGCCGCCGCGGCTGCGCCGCGGTCGCGGCGCTCGGACGCCGTCGACGTCGGATCGTTCGAGGTCGTCGCGCGAACCGCCCCGTGAGCTTCGGGATGCTGCGGCGTGGAGAGGAGGAGAGCACGACGATAGATCATCGATGCCCCGCGGCCCATGTTCGTCCGTGCTGACGGCGGTCGGGCGTGCTGCCGCTGCCGCACGCGCTCTCGTCCACTCGGGCTACACTGCCCGTACCTGTGAGGACGACATGGACGGAGCCCCCAAGACAGCATGCGGCTCGTGTTTGATCGCCGTCGACGTTTCCTCTTGAACGCGCACCGAATGGTCCAGCAGCACCTCCCGCATGCGTACGCGCTCGGAGAGGACGCGAGCGAGGTTGGAGCAAAATACTGACTGCGGGACACCCGATGTGTTGCAGCGGATCGACGCCTACTGGGCGAGCCGCGACCCACCTTCGGTCGGCCAGATTTACCTGCGTGACAACCCGCTGCTTCGCGAGCCTCTGCGCAGGGAGCACATCAAGCCGCGTCTGCTCGGTCACTGGGGCACGACGCCGGGCCTCAATTTCATATACGTGCATCTGAACCGAATCATCCGCGAGTGCGACCTCTGATCTACGTGACGGGACCTGGTCACGGCGGGCCGGGACTCATCGCCAACGCCTACCTCGAAGGGACGTACAGCGAGGTCTATCCGGGCATCTCCCAGGACGCGGACGGGATGAGACAGCTCTTCGAGCAGTTCTCGTTTCCCGGTGGCGTGCCGAGCCACGTCGCGCCGGAGACGCCGGGGTCGATTCACGAGGGCGGCGAGCTCGGCTATGCGCTCTCTCACGCGTACGGCGCCGTGTTCGACAATCCTGATCTCATCGCCTGTGCGTCATCGGCGATGGCGAGGCGGAGACGGGCCCTTTGGCGACGAGCTGGCACTCGAACAAGTTCCTGAACCCGGTTCGCGACGGCGCGGGCCTACCAATCCTGCACCTGAACGGTTACAAGATCGCGGGGCCCTCCGTGCCCGCCCGCATCCCCGAGCAGGAGCTCGCCCAGCTCCTCCGTGGCTACGGGCACGTGCCGCACTTCGTGGAGGGCGACGATCCTCGCGTCATGCACGAGCAGATGGCCGAGACGCTCGACCGCGTGGTCGCCGAGATCGCGCGCATTCGGTCGGAGGCACGCAGCGGGGGTTTGGCCGGGCCCCGCATGGCCGATGATCGTGCTCGGCGTATCTAAGGGATGGACCGGGCCAAAGGACGTCGACGGACGGCGCGTCGAGGGGACCTGGCGTGCGCATCAAGTCCCGTTCGCGGCGATGGATCGAGAAGACCACGTGCGCCTTCTCGAGTCGCGGATGAAGAGCGACCCGCCGGAGGAGCTCTTCGACGAAAAGGGAGCCCCGAGAGCCGTGCTCGGCGAGCTTGCGCCTCGGGGCACGCGCCGCATGAGCGCCAATCCGCACGCCAACGGCGGCGCGCTTCTTCGCGACCTCCACCTTCCCGACTTTCGCGCGTACGCGATCGATGTCCCGCGGCCCGGCGCTACGGGTGCGGAGGCGACGCGCGTGCAGGGCACGTTCATCCGCGACGTGATGAAAGACAACCTCGAGAACTTTCGCGTGTTCAGTCCCGACGAGACGGCGTCGAACCGCTGGGGCGCGGTGTTCGAAGTGACCGACCGCGTCTTCCTCGACGAGAGGGTTCCGACGGACGAGGGCCTCGGGCCCGACGGGCGCGTGATGGAGATGCTTAGCGAGCACCAGTGCCAAGGCTGGCTCGAGGGCTACCTGCTCACCGGCCGACACGGCTTCTTCTCCTGCTACGAGGCGTTCATCCACATCGTCGACTCGATGTTCAACCAGCACGCGAAGTGGCTGAAGGTGACGCGGGAAATTCCCTGGCGACGCCGATCGCGTCGCTGAACTACCTCCTCACCTCGCACGTCTGGCGTCAGGATCACAACGGCTTCTGCCATCAGGACCCCGGCTTCATCGATCACGTCGCCAACAAGAAGGCCGACGTCATACGCGTCTACCTTCCGCCCGACGCCAATACGCTGCTGTCCGTCGCCGACCACTGCCTGCGCAGCAACAACTACGTCAACGTGATCGTCGCCGGCAAGCAACCGACGCCGCAGTGGCTGACCATGGACGAGGCGATCAAGCACTGCACCGCTGGAGATCGGCATCTGGGAGTGGGCCAGCAACGACAAGGACGCCGAGCCGGACGTCGTCATGGCCTGCTCCGGCGATGTGCCCACTCTCGAGACGCTCGCAGCCGTCGACCTCCTGCGCCGGCTCGTCCCCGAGCTCCGGGTCCGGTCGTCAACGTAGTGGACCTGATGCGTTTGCAGCCGGAGAGCGACCACCCGCACGGTCTTTCCGACAAAGACTTCGACGCCCTCTTCACCATCGACAAGCCGATCCTCTTCGCCTTCCACGGCTACCCTTGGCTGATCCATCGCCTCACCTACCGCCGAACGAACCACAAGAACCTGCACGTACGCGGCTACAAGGAGGAGGGAACGACCACGACGCCGTTCGACATGACGGTCCTGAACGACATGGACCGCTTCCACCTCGTCTCCGATGTCGCGGAGCGTGTTCCGCAGATGGCTCCGCGCGCGGCGCACATCCGCCAGGCGATGCAGAACAAGCGCATCGAACACCGGGAGTACATCCGGCGGCACGGCGACGACATGCCCGAGGTGAAGGAATGGGCGTGGGGCCGGCGTGCGAGCGGGGGCGAGGCTCCGATGACGCGCGTCCTGGTCCTCAACACGGGCTCGAGCAGCCTGAAGTGGACGGTGCTCGATGCCGACAAGACGATGCTCGCCGGTGGGCGTGATCCCTGGGTCGCGAAGGATGGCGCATCGCGGGCGGATCAGATCCGGGCCGCGCTCGGGCGGACGCCAGCGTTCGACGTCGTGGGCCATCGGGTCGTCCACGGCGGCACACGCTTCCGCGAAGCGGTCGTCATCGACGAGAGCGTTCGTCACGAGCTCGACCGCCTTTCGGATCTCGATCCCGAGCACATGCGCGCCTCACTCGCGGGCATCGATGCCGTCGGCGCCGCCTTCCCAAGGGTGCCGCAGGTCGCGACGTTCGACACCGCATTTCACGCGACTCTGCCCGAGGCGGCGGCGGGCTATGCCCTGCCGTTCGAATGGACAGAGCGGTGGGGCCTCCGCCGTTTTGGTTTCCACGGTTTGAGCGTGGCGTATGCGGTCGATCGAGCGCGCGAGCTTGTCGGCAGAGCCCCTTCACGCCTGATCGTCTGCCATCTCGGCAGCGGCTGCTCGGTCACCGCGGTCGAGAACGGGCGCTCGATCGATACCAGCATGGGGTTTTCCCCGCTTGAGGGCCTGATGATGGCCTCGCGCTCGGGCTCGATCGATCCGGGGCTTCTTCTCTACCTTCAGGAGCGCTGCGGCGTGGGCATCGCAGAGCTCCGCGAGACACTCACGAGCCGCTCGGGTCTCCGTGGTGTGTCTGGCGTTTCCGGAGATCTGAGGCAGATCCTCGAAGCAGCAGATGCCGGCTCGCCACGCGCGCGGCTCGCGTACCAGCGCTTCGTGCTCTCTCTCCGTCGCGCCCTCGGCGCTGCGGCCGGCGTTCTCGGAGGCGTGGATGCGGTCGTGTTCACCGGAGGCATCGGGGAGAACTGCGCGCCAGTTCGCCGGGATGCGACGAACGCCCTCGAGTTCGCGGGGCTCGAGCTGGATGAGAAGGCGAACGCATCGAGCAACGTGGACCAGGACGTCTCTGCCCCAGGCTCTCGCGTTCGTGTGCTCATCATCCGATCGCGTGAGGATCTCGCCATTCTGAAGGACGTTCTCCGCTTCGGACAGCATGCCGATGAGAGAACGGAGGTGTCCCGATGACGTCCGATCCCATCCTCGCCTATTACGATGAGGGCTCCACGTGGGTGTTGGAATGAGCGCCGTGCACGCCGGCGTCCAGATGCTTGGGGCGAGGAGCCCGACGAGCCGGCAGATCCGAGGTCGTGTCGCCGCGGTGCGAGGCACCGTCCTGGAGGTCGACGTCGACGGGGCTATCCCTCCGGTCGCGACGGCGCTCAAGTGCCATCTCTCGGAGCAGGCTTCCGTCACGGCCGTGGTTCAAGCACACCTGGGAGCCGCTCGCGTGCGCGCCATCGCGGTGGATTCGACTCGGCAGCTCAAGCGCGGCGCCGAGGTGTGGAGCGATGGTCTCCCGCTCACCGTTCCGGTGGGCCGGGGGTTACTCGGCCGGGTCGTTGATCTGCACGGCAACCCACTCGATGGCGGGCCGACGATCGTCGCGGACACGCGCCGCCCGCTGCGCCGTGCTCCGCCTTCGCCCGGAGCGCTGTCCTTGGACCGAGGTGTACCCGACCGGCATGAAGGTGGTCGATCTGTTTTGTCCGTTCACCCACGGCGGTCGAGTGGCCGTGTTCGGCGGGGCGGGGGTCGGCAAGACCGTCGTCCTCACGGAGTTCATTCACAATGCCGTCGCGAGCCTGGAAGGCGTCGCCGTGTTCGCGGGGATCGGCGAGCGTTCGCGCGAAGGACGCGAGCTGTGGCAAGAACTTCAAGACCGCGGCTTCATGGACCGGACCGTCATGGTCTTTGGACAAATGAAGGAGCCGCCGGGCGCCCGGTTCATGGTCGGTCTGGCCGCGCTGTCGGTGGCCGAGTACTTCCGCGATGTCGAAGGGAAAAGCGTCTTGCTCCTGGTGGACAACCTCTATCGTCACGTGCAAGCGGGCATGGAGGTTTCCGGATTGCTCGGCCGGCTGCCGTCTCGCGTCGGTTATCAGCCGACGTTGGCCGCCGACATCGCCTCACTGGAAGAGCGAGTCACCGCCACCGATCGTGGCGACATGGTTTCCGTGCAAGCGATGTACGTTCCCGCCGACGACTATTCGGACCCGGCGATCACGCACGCGTTCTGGCACATGGACAGCGCCCTGGTTCTCTCCCGCGACATTGCCGCGGAAGGGATTTATCCGGCGGTCGATCCGATGGCCTCGTCCTCCAAGGCGCTCGATCCGTCCATCGTCGGCCAGCGGCACTACGACGTTGCCCAGCAGGCCCGCCGCGTTCTCGGACGCTACGAGGAATTGCGGGACTTGATCTCGATGCTGGGTATCGATGAGTTGTCGGCCGAGGACCGCGAACTGGTCGGCCGCGCTCGGAAGCTGCGGAACTTCATGACGCAGCCGTTTTTCGTGTCCGAGAGCTTCACGGGAGTAAAGGGGAGCCGGGTGCCGGTTGCGGAGACCGTGGACCGGCGGCCATCGTGGAAGGCCGCTGCGATCCAAGTTCCCGAGGATGGCCTTTTCATGATCGGTGCGCTCTCCGAGGCTCCCCATGCTTGAGCGGCTGCACCTCCTCATCCGCACGCCGCGGTGCTCGATGCGCAAGTCAGTGCGGCGCGGATCCCGACCGAAACCGGGCAAGTTGGCCTGCGCCCGAGCGAAGAGCCGCTCGTGCTGGTCGTCGAGCCTGGGCTCGCGATCCTGCGCACTGACGGTGGCCTTCGCGGCCACGGCCGGTGGGTTGCTCGAGAGCGACCGCGAACGGTCCGTGCTCTACACGCCGTTTACTGCGGCGGTGGACACCGAGGTCCTCGCCCTCGCTCGTCCGTGCCCTCGCCACTGCTGACAGCGAGCTCAGCGCGCGTCGGCAGCTCGCCGAGCTCGAGCAGCGCATCGTGCAGGAGCTGCGGCAGCGTCCTCCGGTTGTGCGCGAGAGGAGCGCCCATGACTCGAGCGCGACGATTCCTTCCGGCATGGCGACACACAGGACCGTACGCGCCGGACATTCGATCGGCTGCCGCTACGCGTAGCCCGGCGGCGGGTTCTGCATTCCCTCGCGCTCATCGGAAGCGTGGGATGGCCCATCGTGCTCCTGGCGACGGGCGGCGCGCTGCTAGGGAGATATCTCGACACCCGCTTTGGGGCATCCGATTCACATCGGATGCTCCTCACGGTTGGGACCGCGCTGGGAACCTTCATACGTGTTTTGCCCGCTACTGGTTAACGACTCGTGATGGTCTTTGTCGGTGGAGCGTGCTGGGATGGCCCAGGCGGGTCTCCTCGCGCGCGCCTCGCGAGTAGGCCAGCCCCTATCTCCATCTTCGCGCGCCTCCTGCTCGTGGGCGTGGTCCTCTTCCTGGCAGCCCGTGCCGGCCACTCCGCGTTGGGCATGGTGGGCTGGATGGCCGGCTTCGCCGCGACCGGCGTGTTGCTTCACCGGAGGCTACGATGAAGCCCGAGATCTTCGCCGATCGGGTGCTCGCCTGGCTCGGACCCGTGCCGATGACGCGGACGATGCTCGAACAGGGCGACGAGGAGCAGGCTCGTCGCCGCGCTGGTCAGCATCGTCCGCGTCATCGGCACGGGTCCGAGCCAGGCGAGCACCCGATCGGCGAAGATCTCGGGCTTCATCGTAGCCTCCGGTGAAGCAACACGCCGGTCGCGGCGAAGCCGGCCATCCAGCCCACCATGCCAGACGCGAGGTGGCCGGCACGGGCTGCCAGGAAGAGGACCACGCCCACGAGCAGGAGGCGCGCGAAGATGGAGATAGGGGCTGGCCTACTTCGCGAGGCGCGCGCGAGGAGACCCGCCTGGGCCATCCCGGCCGCGGCTCCACCGAGAGTGAAGAGCCGACCCATCACGAGTCGTTACCCCGTAGCGTGCGAAACGCGATGAAGGTTCCCAGCGCGGTCCCAACCGTGAGGAGCATCAATGTGAATCGGATGCCCGTCCCAAAGCGGGTGTCGAGATATCTCCCTAGCAGCGCGCCGCCCGTCGCCAGGAGCACGATGGGCCATCCCACGCTTCCGATGAGCGCGAGGGAATGCCAGAACCCGCCGCCGGGCTCGCGTCGCCGCAGCCGATCGATGTCCCGGCGCGTACGGTCCTGTGTGTCGCCATGCCGGAAGGAATCGTCGCGCTCAGTCATGGGCGCTCCTCTCGCGCACAACCGGAGGACGCTGCCGCAGCTCCTGCACGATGCGCTGCTCGAGCTCGCCGAGCTGCCGACGCGCGCTGAGCTCGCTGTCGGGCGTGGCGAGGGCACGGACGAGCGAGGCGAGGACCTCGGTGTCCACCGCGCCCAGCACGGCAAACGGCGTGTAGAGCACGGACCGTTCGCGGTCGCTCTCGAGCAACCCACCGGCCGTGGCCGCGAAGCGAAGGCCGCCGTCCATGCGCAGGATCACGAGCCCAGGCTCGACGACCAGCACGAGCGGCTCTTCGCTCGGGCGCAGGCCAACTTGCCCGGTTTCGGTCGGGATCCGCGCCGCACTGACTTGCGCATCGAGCACCGTTTCGTGTGGCGTGCGGATGAGGAGGTGCAGCCGCTCAAGCATGGGGAGCCTCGGAGAGCGCACCGATCATGAAAAGGCCGTCCTCGGGAACTTGATCGCAGCGGCCTTCCACGATGGCCGCCGCTCCCTCGACGGTCTCCGCAACCGGCACCCGGCTCCCCTTTACTCCCGTGAAGCTCTCGGTCACGAAGAACGGCTGGGTGAGGAAGTTTCGGAGCCGCCTCGCGCGCCCGACGAGCGTCCGGTCCTCCGGCGACAGCTCGTCGATGCCGAGCATGGAGATGATGTCGCGCAGCTCCTCGAAACGACCGAGGAGGCGCCGGGCCTCTTGCGCGACCTCGTAGTGGCGTGGCCCAACGAAGGCCGCATCGAGCGCTTTGGAAGAGGACGCCAGCGGGTCGACCGCGGGGTAGTACCCTTCGGCGGCCACGTCGCGCGAGAGCACGAGCGCGCTGTCGATGTGCCAGAACGCGTGCGTGACCGCGGGGTCTCCGTAGTCGTCGGCTGGCACGTAGACAGCCTGCACCGCAATCATGTCGCCGCGATGGGTCGCCGTGATCCGCTCCTCGATCGCGGCGAGGTCCGCGGCAAGCGTCGGCTGGTAACCCACACGGGAGGGGAGCCGTCCGAGGAGGCCACTCACTTCCATTCCCGCCTGGACGTGGCGATACAGGTTGTCCACGACGAACATCACATCCTGCCCCAGGTCATCGCGGAAGTACTCGGCGATGGAGAGCGCCGCTTCGCCGACCATGAACCTCGCGCCGGGCGTCTCCTGCATCTGCCCAAAGACGAGCGCCGTCCGGTCGAGCACCCCACGCCGTTTCATCTCGCTCCAGAGCTCAAGCCCCTCGCGTGAACGCTCGCCGATGCCGGCGAACACCGCGACGCCCTTGAAGTCAGCCACCGCGTTGTGAATGAACTCCGTGAGGACGACGGTCTTGCCGACGCCGGCGCCCCCGAACACGGCGGCGCGACCGCCTCGGAGAAACGGGCAGAAGAGATCGATGACCTTGATCCCCGTTTCGTAGACCTCGGTCCAAGGACGGCGCTCCCCGGGCGAAGGCGGAGCGCGGCGCAGCGGGCGGCGCGTGTCCGCGACGATCGTCGGCCCGCCATCGAGTGGGTTGCCGTGCAGATCAACGACCCGGCCGAGTAACCCCCGGCCCACCGGAACGGTGAGCGGGAGACCATCGCTCCACACCTCGGCGCCGCGCTTGAGCTGCCGAGTCGAATCCACCGCGATGGCGCGCACGCGAGCGGCTCCCAGGTGTGCTTGAACCACGGCCGTGACGGAAGCCTGCTCCGAGAGATGGCACTTGAGCGCCGTCGCGACCGGAGGGATAGCCCCGTCGACGTCGACCTCCAGGACGGTGCCTCGCACCGCGGCGACACGACCTCGGATCTGCCGGCTCGTCGGGCTCCTCGCCCCAAGCATCTGGACGCCGGCGTGCACGGCGCTCATTCCAACACCCACGTGGAGCCCTCATCGTAATAGGCGAGGATGGGATCGGACGTCATCGGGACACCTCCGTTCTCTCATCGGCATGCTGTCCGAAGCGGAGAACGTCCTTCAGAATGGCGAGATCCTCACGCGATCGGATGATGAGCACACGAACGCGAGAGCCTGGGGCAGAGATGTCCTGGTCCACGTTGCTCGATGCGTTCGCCTTCTCATCCAGCTCGAGCCCCGCGAACTCGAGGGCGTTCGTCGCATCCCGGCGAACTGGCGCGCAGTTCTCCCCGATGCCTCCGGTGAACACGACCGCATCCACGCCTCCGAGAACGCCGGCCGCAGCGCCGAGGGCGCGACGGAGAGAGAGCACGAAGCGCTCGTACGCGAGCCGCGCGCGTGGCGAGCCGGCATCTGCTGCTTCGAGGATCTGCCTCAGATCTCCGGAAACGCCAGACACACCACGGAGACCCGAGCGGCTCGTGAGTGTCTCGCGGAGCTCTGCGATGCCCACGCCGCAGCGCTCCTGAAGGTAGAGAAGAAGCCCCGGATCGATCGAGCCCGAGCGCGAGGCCATCATCAGGCCCTCAAGCGGGGAAAACCCCATGCTGGTATCGATCGAGCGCCCGTTCTCGACCGCGGTGACCGAGCAGCCGCTGCCGAGATGGCAGACGATCAGGCGTGAAGGGGCTCTGCCGACAAGCTCGCGCGCTCGATCGACCGCATACGCCACGCTCAAACCGTGGAAACCAAAACGGCGGAGGCCCCACCGCTCTGTCCATTCGAACGGCAGGGCATAGCCCGCCGCCGCCTCGGGCAGAGTCGCGTGAAATGCGGTGTCGAACGTCGCGACCTGCGGCACCCTTGGGAAGGCGGCGCCGACGGCATCGATGCCCGCGAGTGAGGCGCGCATGTGCTCGGGATCGAGATCCGAAAGGCGGTCGAGCTCGTGACGAACGCTCTCGTCGATGACGACCGCTTCGCGGAAGCGTGTGCCGCCGTGGACCACCCGGTGGCCCGCGATGTCGAACGCTGGCGTGCGCCCGAGCGCCGCCCGGATCTGATCTGCCCGGGCGGCGGCATCCTTCGCGACCCAGGGATCACGCCCACCGGCGAGCACCGCCTTGTCGGCACCGAGCACCGTCCACTTCAGGCTGCTCGAGCCCGTGTTGAGGACCAGAACACGCGTCATGGGAGGCCTCTTCCCGCCGCATGCCGGCCCCACGTCCACTCCTTCACCTCCGGCATGTCGTCCCCGTGGCGACGAATGTACTCTCGGTGCTCGGTGCGCTTGTCCTGCATGGCTTGCCGGACGTGCGCCGCCCGCGGAGCCATCCGTGGAACGCGCTCCGCGACATCGCGGACCAGTTGGAAGCGGTCCATGTCGTTCAGCACGGTCATGTCGAACGGCGTCGTGGTCGTTCCCTCCTCTTTGTAGCCGCGCACGTGCAGGTTCCTGTGGTTGGTGCGGCGGTAGGTGAGGCGATGGATGAGCCACGGGTAGCCGTGGAAGGCGAAGAGGATGGGCTTGTCGGTCGTGAAGAGCGCATCGAAGTCCTTGTCGGAAAGTCCGTGTGGGTGTTCGCTTTCCGGCTGCAAACGCATCAGGTCCACGACGTTCACGACGCGAACCCGAAGCTCGGGGGCGAGCTCGCGCAAGATGTCGACGGCCGCAAGCGTCTCGAGGGTGGGAACGTCCCCACTGCAGGCCATGACGACGTCGGGCTCGGCGTCCTCGGCGTTGCTCGCCCACTCCCAGATTCCGATCCCCATCGTGCAGTGCTGGATCGCCTCGTCCATCCTCAACCACTGAGGCATCAACTGCTTTCCGGCGATGATGACGTTCACGTAGTTCTTGCTGCGCAAACAGTGGTCCGTAACCGAAAGTAGCGTGTTGGCGTCGGGCGGAAGGTAGATTCGAATGACCTCGGCCTTCTTGTTGACGACGTGATCGATGAAGCCGGGATCTTGGTGACTGAAGCCATTGTGATCCTGGCGCCACACGTGGGAGGTCAGAAGATAGTTCAGAGAGGCGATCGGACGCCGCCAGGGAATGTCCCGCGTCACCTTGAGCCACTTCGCGTGCTGGTTGAACATCGAGTCGATGATGTGGATGAACGCCTCGTAGCAGGAGAAAAAGCCGTGGCGTCCGGTCAAGAGGTAGCCCTCGAGCCACCCCTGGCACTGGTGCTCGCTCAGCATCTCCATCACTCGCCCGTCGGGCCCGACGTGCTCGTCCGACGGCAAAATCTCGGCGACGGAGACACGCTCCGTCACCTCGAACACGGCGCCCCAGCGATTGGACGCAGTCTCGTCGGGGCTGAAGATGCGGAAGTTGGTCGGGTTGCACTTGACGACGTCGCGAACGAGCGAGCCCTGGACCCGAGTGGCTTCCGCGCTTGATGCTCCCGGGCTTGGGACCTCGACCGCGTAGGTTCGAAAATCGGGAAGGTTGAGCTCGTGAAGGAGCGCGCCGCCATTGGCGTGGGGAGTGGCGCTCATCCGCCGTGCTCCCTTGGGCGCGAGCTCGGTAAGCTCCGACCTGGGCGCCCCGGCGGCATCGAAGAGATCCTCGGGCCGGTAGCTCTTCATCCAGGACTCGAGCAAGCGCACGTGCTCTTCGCGCTCCATGGCAGCGATCGGGACTTGGTGGGCGCGAAAGGTCCCCTCCATCGGCTGCCCATCGACCTCCTTGGGCCCAGTCCACCCTTTAGGACTCTGGAGAACGATCATCGGCCATGTGGGCCTCTTGGAAGAACGGCGGCCGCGCGCTTCCGACTGAATGCGCGCGATGTCCGCAATGACCTGATCGAGCGTCTCCGCCATCTGGCGGTGCATCACGCGCGGATCATCACCTTCGACGAAGTAGGGCACATGCCCGTAGCCACGGAGCAACTCGGCGAGCTCTACTCGAGGGATCCGGGCGAGCACGGTCGGCCCGGCGATCTTGTACCCGTTGAGGTGCAGGATCGGCAGGACTGCCCCGTCGCGGACCGGATTCAGGAACTTGTTCGAATGCCAGCTCGTCGCGAGCGGCCCGGTCTCGGCCTCCCCGTCCCCGATGACGCAGCAGGCGATGAGCTCGGGATTGTCGAACGCGGCGCCATAGGCATGGGAGAGCGCATAGCCGAGCTCGCCGCCCTCGTGGATCGAGCCAGGCGTCTCCGGAGCCACATGGCTCGGTACGCCCCCCGGAAACGAGAACTGCTCGAAGAGCCGTCGCATCCCCTTCAGGTCCTGCGAGATGCCGGGGTAGACCTCGCTGTACGTCCCTTCGAGATAGGCGTTGGCGATGAGGCCCGGGCCGCCGTGTCCCGGCCCGGTGACGCAGAGCATGCCGAGGTCGCACTCGCGAATGATCCGGTTCAGATGCACGTATATGAAATTGAGGCCCGGCGTCGTGCCCCAGTGACCGAGCAGACGCGGCTTGATGTGCTCCCTGCGCAGAGGCTCGCGAAGCAGCGGGTTGTCACGCAGGTAAATCTGGCCGACCGAGAGGTAGTTCGCGGCTCGCCAGTAGGCGTCGATCCGCTGCAACACATCGGGTGTCAACGCAGTCATTTTTTTGCTCCAACCTCGCTCGCGTCCTCTCCGAGCGCGTACGCATGCGGGAGGTGCTGCTGGACCATTCGGTGCGCGTTGAAAAAGGAAGCGTCGACGGCGATCAAACACGAGCCGCATGCTGTCTTGGGGGCTCCGTCCATGTCGTCCTCACAGGTACGGGCAGTGTAGCCCGAATGTGGACGAGAGCGCATGCGGCAGCGGCAGCAGGCACACGAGCGCCGTCAGCACGGAACGAACGTGGGCCGCGGGGCATCGATTGATCTATCGTCATCGCTCTCCTCCTCTCCGCGCCGCAGCATCCCGAAGCTCACGGGGCGGTTGGCGCGACGACCTCGAACGATCCGACGTCGACGGCGTCCGGAGCGCCGCGACCGCGGCGCAGCCGCGAGCGGCGCGCCGGATCCCACAACCCGACGCGGACCGTGTACCGGCCCGGCGCGATCCCCGGCGGCACGGCCACCTCCACGACGTCGCGGATCGTCTCTCCCGGCCGCCACAGCGAGGTCGGCAGAGTGCCCCGGGCAGGGGGGTGGTCGGCCCCGAAGCGCGTTTCGCCGGGTCCCGTCGCGTGCACGAACACGACGAAGCTCCGGTCGAGGGGACGAAGGCACTTCCAGAAGAGATCGAGCGCGAACCGGCCGCCCGCCGCGATACGATCGGGAAGCGCGCCGCGCCCGGCGAGCTCGGCCGCGCCGAGATCGCCACCGACCGGGCTCGGGGGGTCGAAGCGCCGCCGGATGTCGCGCAGCCTCGCCCGTTCGCTTTCATCGTGAGCGCGCTCGAGTGCGCGGTCGACGCAGAGCGAGCCGGCGTCTCGGTCCGCGCAGCGCGCGAACTCGGCCGCGGCGAGCTCGTCGAGGCCGAGCGCCGCGAAGCCGAGCGCCTTGCCGCGGTCCGGCCCACCGGCCGAAAATCCCTTCATCCACAACACGCGTCCGAGGCGGTAGAGCGGCTCGGGATCATCCGGGCTCTTGCGCGCGGCGCGGTGGTAAGCGCGCGCGACCTCGCCCCAAGGCGTCGAATCGACCACGGGAGCGTAGGGAGCGTGCAGGCTGTGGTAGCTGATGCCGACGAACCCGCGGCGCTCGGCCAGCAGGCCCGCGCGGAAGTCCGCCTCGCCCCGGTCATTCTCGGGCGCGTCGACGGCGCGCACGAACATCTCGGTCACCGACCAGTTCCGATCCGGGCTGCCGTCGAGCAATCGCACGCGCAGGTGTCGGGTCGGAGCCGGATCGAAGTAGAACGCGACCCTTCCCTCGTCGTCGAGCTTCGGATGTCCGTTCCACCAATACCAGTTGAAGCCCTCGAAACGACTGCGGGCGGTCCAGACCTCGCCGTCGAGCGAGGTCTCGAGCACGGCGGAGCCCGGAATGTCGTGGACCGATATCGCGGAGAGCAGATGGACCTCGTCGATCGAACGAGTCTCTCCGAGATCGACCGAGATCCAGTC
Source organism: uncultured delta proteobacterium (assembly GCA_963708955.1). Classification (GTDB taxonomy): domain Bacteria; phylum Desulfobacterota; class Binatia; order JACPRU01; family JACPRU01; genus JACPRU01. The sequence continues at coordinate 6,405 of CAVPWJ010000246.1, read as the reverse complement.
GCCCGCCGCACGGGGCTGCTTCGTGGACCAGCCGCTGAGCACGCCACGGTCGACGAGCGCCGCAAGGTCGCCGCGATCGGTCACGGCGTCGAGCTTCCAGCGGGCCGGCGACAGCCAGCCCCCGCCGCCGCTCGGCGGCCGGAAGTCGTGGAAGATCCAGTAAGGACCCGCCTTCAGCCTCCGAAAATGGCCGCCGAGCACGCCGAGCGAGCGCGCGACCTCGGCCGGGTGAGGAACCTGCAGGATCTCGTGGGCGATGATGGCCGGCGACGGGGCGTCGTCGACCACGTTCAGGTACGGCATGTACGGAACGCCGTAGTAGTCCGAGACGACGATGCGCTCGCGGGAGGCGAGGTTGATGGGCAGCGAGATCCGGTTGTGGGCATACGCTCGAGTGATGCCGAGGCGATCGAGCGCGGCGATCGCGACCTGAGCGCTGCGATCCCGGTAGGTCTCACTCCAGCGCGCGTAACGAAAGTGGTCGTGGATGCCGGGTAGGAGCGCAAAGCCGACGATTGCGACGGCGAGGAGGCGCGAACGGCGTGCCGCGGTCGCCACCGCGCCGCCGACCAGGATCGGAATGGCGGTCATCAGCGGCATGAGGTAGCGGGCGAACGTCGGGCTCACTCCCCAGCGGCTCTTCGCATAGAAAAACGCCGTCACCCCGACGAGCGCCAGCAGCAGGCCCGTTCCAATGCGCAGCTCTCGCCGCCGGGCGGTCGCCCACTGCACGGCGGCGAAGGCGAACAGGCCGGCGACCAGCAGCTCGCCGTAGCGCATCCATGCCGCGTAGCCGCTCTGGTCGAGCCAGAACTGCGGATTCGCGGCCACCAGGCTTCCAGCGCTCTCCCAGAAGCCGGACCAGGCCGAGCGCCAGGAGACCGGGGGATAGTCGCCGGAGAGGAAGTTTCGCGCCGTGATCCAGTCGTAGCGCGCATTCCAGATCCACAGCGGGGCGCTGCCGACGAGGAACCCGGCGGTGAGACGCCAGCCCCGCGCGCCAAAGACACGCTGCCGCTCGACGGTGAGAAACACGGCGCCGACCGCCATCGCGTAGTAGAGCCCGAGTTGCTGGCACCAGGTCGAGGCGCCGAGCGCCAAGCCGCATAGCCAGATCCAGCGCGGGTGCGCGGGGCGATCAGCGAGATCCACCAGCGCCGCGAAGCAGGCGATCGATCCGAGCGCCTGAAAGACGGCGTAGGCAGTCAGCGTATGGTAGCTGTAATAGGCGGAGGGGACCGCCAGATACGCGAGCGCGGCGAGGCCCGCGACCTCGCCCCAAAGGCGGCGCGCAAAGCCGTAGACCGCCGCCGCGGCGCAGACGGCGACGCCGATCGCGACGTGGCCGAACGTGCGCACGGGGTCCGTACCGAGCGCGTAGAAGGGCGCCAGCACGTAGGAGAAGAAGGTTCCGAAGTAGGGCTGCCCCCAGTAGAGAACCGGGGCTTCGCCGCGAAGGACGGCCAGCGCCTCGAGCCCGAGCGGTGCCGGCTCGTAGGGCACGTCGTCCCAGAAGGGGGAGTGGAGGACGGCGAGCCGAGAAAGAAAGACGAGGGCGAGGCCGACGGCGAGCCGAAACCAAACTCCGGAGTGGGATACCGCTTCGAGAAGCTTACGACGAGAGAGCACTGATCGCGGTGGATCTCGAGATAGAGGCGAGGATCAAGGCGCGTTCGCTTCCCTCACGTAGGACGAGCGGGAGGCAGCTCACTGGTGACACGGAAAGTCGTGCCGCGGCCGACTAGCCCCCGTTCAGGGATCCACACGCGGCGCTTCGTATCTTGCACCGCATAGCCGATCACCCCGGTACGGCGTCCTTGTGCTTCGGCAATGTCTTGCACCCGAGGGGCGTCGGCGGGATCGACGACTACACAGAACCCCGTCCCCATGTTGTAAACCCTGAACATCTCGGCGTCTTCGACGTGCCCTCTCTCCTTGATGACCGTAAATATTGGCGGGACTTGGAGCAGCTTATCGATGACGTATCCGGCTTGGGCTTCCACGCGAGCGAGATTCAACAAACCGTCGCTCGTCACGTGGATCAGCGCTTTGATGCGGAGTCCCGCGTCAAGCATCCGCAGGACTTCCTGTACGTATATGAAAGTCGGAGCGAGAAGCTCTTCTCCCAGCTTTCTCCCAAGCTCGGGAAGGTAGTCATTTACCTTCAGCTTCGCCTGATCGAGAAGCACCCGACGCGCCAGCGTTAGCCCGTTGCTATGCACGCCGTTACTGGCAATCCCGACGACCAGGTCGCCGGGCTGAACGTCTTGCCCAATGATCACCCGGTCCAAGTTGACGGTTCCAACACAGGTGCCGACCAGATCGAATCCGTAGTCGTCGCGAGTACCGTGAATCATCTCCCGTACCTGCGCAATCTCGCCGCCCGGGATGTTGATCGCGGCAAGTCGAGCGCCCTCGTAGAGTCCCTTGCCAATTTCACCCAGGAAGTCCGGATCAGCCCGTTGAACGGCTATGTAGTCCACCATCGAAATCGGACGGGCCCCAACGCAGATCACATCGTTCGCGTTCATGGCGACACAGTCGATTCCGACCGTGTCGTACTTACCAAGCTCCTGAGCAATCAGGATCTTGGTTCCAACGCCATCGGTGGAGATCGCCAACCCGAGGGTCTCGGTGAGCTTCAGAACGTTTGCGAAGTATCCCAAGGGAAGAATCGGCTCGGCGTAGCTGAACCTGAAGGTTTCCTCCACCCACTTCCCGAGCTTGCGAAGGCTGCCCTCTTCCAGGCGTGTATTTACACCCACGGAATCGTACGTGAGTGGCTTGACCCTTGCCTCATGTGGATTGGTCGCGCTCATCGAGCTCGCCCTAGTTTTGAATTCTTACTGGAACGCTCACCATCTGCGTGCCGCAGGAGATCCGCACTCATGTCTCTTCCACCTCCCGTATCGCCTTGCGCGCTCTTGCAATGGCTTCGCCACCTGCCGTCCCCGTGGTTTCTTCTGCAAGACTCTATCACCGAGCTCGCTGTCGATCGCTTCCCTGTTCCCGCAGTGGAGGGTACTGCCGCTCAAGGTCCGGGAGATGGTCACGTAGAATCTTGTTGACGAGTTTCGCCATGGGAACCCCGGACCGATCACTCAGCTTTTTGAGCCACTCCTTGAGGTCCAGGTCGATGGATAGCTGGTACGAAGTCTTCACTGTATATGACTATCCATGTCGGTCGCTCGACACCCTCGACTACGGGTGCCTGTATCAAGATATTCAGGAAAGTCAAAGCCCCACGAGTCCCTCACGCGTGAAGCTAGCGATCCGCACCTTCACGGTCGAACGGGCACGGGCGCTCCTCGAGATAGCGCTCGCGGAAGAAGACGGGCTCGCCGTCCACCGCCTGCTGAATGCCGTGCTCGAGGAGGCCGGGATGTGACGCCGCTACGCCAGTCCCCAAAGGTCAGCGGTCGCCGCTGCGGCGACTCGCGCTGCCCGAAGCGTGCCCCAGCATCCAGGTCCGTCCCGCCTTGCCACCCCTGGCTGCCTCGCCGGACGCGGGATGCTCGTCGAGGATCTCGAGCTGGCCGGCGTCGACGAGCTTCCTCAGCGGAGGATGGTCGCAAGCGTTCGAGGCGATCTGCCCGGTCTTTCCGGGGCCGAGATGCAAGGTCTTGCCGCGGGGCAAGGGGACGCTGAAGGGCATCTGAGTCTTGTTGCTGACGGTTTTCATCTCTGTCTCTTCGTCATCGCCGGGGTGCCGCAACAGCAGCCGATCCCGTGAGCTACTTCTTGCCTTTTCCCGCGGTCAGCGGGTTGCGGCTCTGGCCGTCTTGCTTGGACTTCGCCGCCGTGGCGTCTCGTGCCCTGGCGGTGTCCTTCTGTTGCTGGCCGCGCTGCCTCGACTTCGGTGACTTGTCGCCCATGGTTGCCTCCGTTTCGATGGTGACGCCATCTCCGCCACGATCGCAGCCCCCGCATCAAAGGGCAAGCGGCGACGCGCGAGCGGGCGCAACACGCGGCGCGATCCGCTTCGAATTCTAGAGCTCGACGAGCTCCCAGGTCCACGCGGACAGCACGGCCGGGACCACTCGCGAGGGCCTTGCGGCAACGACACTTGCTACCCCTGCCGAGACTTCTAGACCGAGCATTTGCACTTCCGGTAGATCGCGCGCCTTACTGATCCATGAAGCCCTTTCTGTGGAAGTTCTGGCGTTTCCGATTTGCGAGGTACGAGCACCACGCCATCCAGTACCATCGTCACCTCTTTTGGCGCCTGTGGTGGAGGCTTCCCGATTGGCAATGGTAACGATTGATGCGCAAACGGCGTTTTCAGAGCGACGTTTCGTCCGCTGCTGCACGTGGAATCGAAAGAGATCGGACAACGCCGTGATTGAAATGCCTCTCACCACCATCCGGTATCGCTCGGTTCGACGCCGACGTCTCGTGGCCCACGGCCCACGTGCGGCGTTTCGTCAGAGGTGAAACAAAGCACAGAAGAAGCAGCGGCAGACCGCAACTCCGTTCATGATCTTTTCCCTGGATCAGGGGCGAGGATGAGGGAAGACCCGGAACAATCACAGATGCGCTGACGCCGGCTTGCCGATACGTCGCGCGCAAGGAGAAGGCAAACGCGACGAGCGCCGCGTAGCTCAGGAGCCGGCCATCGCCCGTTGAACAGCCGGCTTCCCAGCCGCGTACTGCGGCCCTTCCGCGGCAAGCATACGCGCCCTGGCAATCGCAAATTTGGGTTTCAGCAGAGACACTGTCGCCGGAATGAACATCAACGCTCCGACGACGTGGAACACGAGAATGATCGCCAGCAGCAGCGCCATCTCTGCCTGGAACTTCATGGGGAACCACAGCCACAGAATGATACTCGCAACCAGAGTCGTCCCTGTGAACAGTATCGCGCGTCCCGTGTTCATCAGGGCTCCTTCATTTGCTAGATCGAAGTCTTCCGTTTCTCCGTACTCCTCCAGAATCCGACTGAGTACGTAATAGCCATAATCAATTCCGATCCCTATGCCGACAGCCGCTATGGGTAGAGAACTGACGTTCAAGTCGATCCCCAACAGCCACATGGCCGCCTCCGTGAGCGGCTGTGCCACGATCGAAGGGAGCATCACGATCAAAGCCCCGACCACCGACCGGTAGGTCAAGTAGCTCAGCACGAACACCGCAAACAAGACGAACAAGAGGTTGAGCCGATATGAGTTTTCGATCTCCTCGTTCACCGCGGCCAAAATCCCGATCAGCCCAGCGGCAAGCCGAAAGTGGACCGTTTCCACCGGATGGGTATCAATATACTGCTTTGCGGTCGCGAGCACTTCCTTGCTTTTCTCGGTGGTCGCATCCCGGTAAAAGAACGTAATCGTCGCATTCCGGTTGTCGTGACTGAAAAACGGCTCCATCGCGTCCTTCGCCGTCGCCCCACGAATGGTGAAGAGAACGCTGCCGATCTCGGTGGGGCGGAGAGGAATTGTCTCCCAATTCGGATCACCCTCGTGAAACATGCGCGACACCTGCTTCATCAACGAGGTCACGCTGATCGAGCCGGCCGCGCCGCCCTTTTGCTCCATGTAGAACTGAAATTCCTCGATCGCCCGCAGGACGGAATGGCTTTTGATCGCGTCATCCGCCGCCCCCTCGACCACGACCACCATCTGGCTCTCGGTCACGAACTTCTTGCGCACCTCCCTGGCGGCAACGTTGTACGGGTGATCCGAATACATGATGGCGTCGCCGATCGACTGCGTACCCACCCGCAGGAAGCTCGCCATGTAGAGCCCAGCCGTCAAAGACAACGTAAGCATCGCGACACTCACGTACCGCCTGGCTCCACCGCTCAACCACACGAGACTCCGAGCCGCACCGTGGTAGAGCCGATCCGAGAGGCGGGTACCGGCTTTCGGATCGTGTCGGGGAGGCGGGAGGAAACTGAGCAGCACCGGGTGCAGCGTAATGACGCTCACGAGGATCGTGACAATCCAGAAGCTGGCCACGTACGCTAGATTCTGAATGATCGGGATCCGGGCGACCGCCAGGGTCAACACGGCCAGCGAATCCGCGGCGATCGAGACGAACGCGGGATCGAACAAGCTCAGATAGGACGCGACGATCGCTTCCTGCTTTTCCCCGGTCGTCAACAATTCCGAGCGGTGGCGGAGGCGCTCGTACTCCTGATGGTACCGCTCCATCGACTGCACTGAGTGCGAGAGTGCCCGCGCGGTGATCAGCACGAACACCACCAGCACCAGCGGATCGATGTTGAAACCGAGCAGCGCAGCGAAACCCATCGCCCAGAGCGCGCTGAGCAGTCCGGAAAAGAGCGGAACGACAACGCCTAGCACCGTATGAAAATAGAACCAGCAGAGCGTTCCGATCACGACGGTCGTGAGGCCGATCACTACCACCGTCGCGGGGTAATAGTGGTGGATCCAAGCATACAGCATC
>CAVPWJ010000245.1:0-9614 GCA_963708955.1 uncultured delta proteobacterium | reverse complement strand
ACCTCGAGCTCCTTCACCTCTGGATTGAACTTGACCTCGATGTTGAACTGTATACCAACCTGCTTACGGGCGGCTGAACGCATCGAGTCTTCGACGGCATCGATGACCAGCTCCTTGCTGATCCCCTTCTCCTTGCTCACCTGCTCGATGACCCGTTCGACCTCTGGATGGATCATGACGTTCTCCTTACCGAAGAACGGCCCGCTTGCCGAAATCGGCGGCCGTGAATTCGTGCTCGTAATTGGCCTTGTCGATGTTCGCGAACTCGATGTAGCTCTCCGCACCTCCGTCGCTTCGAAGCGTCACGCCGCCGGCCGTGACGGCGGCGAGCGTGCCAAGGAAGTTGCGCTGCCCGTTCTGCGGGGCACGGCAGCACACGCGCACCTTCTTGCCGAGATAGCCCACGAAGTGCTCGGGCCGGCGCAGCGGCCGATGGATACCAGGCGACGACACTTCGAGCGTATATGTCCCGGGGATCGGCTCTTCGCCGTCGAGCACGTCCGAGAGCTCGCGAGACAGGCGCGAGAGCGTCTCGAGGTCGACCCCGCCCTCGCGGTCGACAAGCAGGCGGACGACCTGCCCGTGGCCTTCACGGCGGTGCTCGACGTCGACGAGCTCGAGGCCTTGCTCGGCGAGTATCGGCTCAACGAGAGTGATCACCCTGTCGCGGATCTCCATTCCCCTGAAATGAAAAAGTGGGCTTGGGGCCCACTTTTTTTTTGCGGCCAACTTCACCCCCCCGAGTACCACAGGACCGGCACGGCTGCAACTCCCGATTCCCGCCGAAGAACGTTTCCCGCTTGCGGCCCATGGCTCCGATTTGCGACAAACTGAACCGATGGAAAGCCCGACGAAGATCGTCACCATTCAGCGCCACATCATGGAGCAGCAGGCGCTCCATCCGACCGCCACGGGCGACCTCACGCGCCTGCTCTGGGACCTGGTGCTGGCCTTCAAGATGATTTCGCGAGAAGTGAACCGGGCCGGCCTGGCGGCGATTCTCGGGCTGGCCGGACACGAGAACGTGCAGGGCGAGCAGGTCACCAAGCTCGACGACTTCGCCCACAACCGGATCTTCGAGCAGATGGACCACGGCGGCCACCTCTGCTGCATGGCCTCGGAGGAGGCCGACGGCGTGATCCCCATTCCCGAGCGCTTTCCGAAGGGCAAGTACGTCCTGCTGTTCGACCCGCTCGACGGCTCCTCGAACATCGACGTCAACGCCAGCCTCGGCACGATCTTCTCGATCCACCGCAAGCGCACTCCGGGCGTCGACGGCACGGTGGAGGACTGCTTGCAGAAGGGCAGCGAGCAGGTCGCCGCCGGGTACGCCGTCTACGGCTCGAGCACGATGCTCGTCTACACCGCGGGGCGCGGCGTCCACGGCTTCACGCTCGATCCCTCGCTCGGAGAGTTCCTGCTGTCGCATGACAACATCCGCATTCCCAAGCGCGGCAAGAGCTACAGCGTGAACGAGGGTAACGAGAAGAGCTGGGACGAAAGCACTCGCCGCTACGTGCGCTATCTGAAGGAGCAGGACAAGGCGACGAATCGGCCGTACGCTCTGCGCTACATCGGCACGCTGGTGGCCGACTTCCATCGCATCCTGTTGAAGGGCGGCATCTTCCTCTACCCGCCGGATTGCAGCGACCCCGCCAAGCCCAAGCCAAAGCTTCGGCTGCTCTATGAGGTTTCGCCGATGGCGATGATCGCCGAGCAAGCGGGCGGCGCAGCGACCACCGGACAGGAACGCATCCTCGACGTTCAACCGACCGACATTCACCAGCGCGTCGCGGCCGCTCTCGGCAGCCCCGAGGACGTCCGCGAGTACCAGGATTTCGTGCAGGGCCGGCGGCGGTAGGCGCGCCGTAGCCCGAAGCCGAGTCCGGCCGGCGGCTCAGAGGTAGGTCAGCCAATCCTCGTGCCGCTTGTCCTCGCCCTTCAAGACGGCGAAGAAGCGGTCCTGCACGAGCTTGGTGACCTCACCGGGCTTGCCCGGGCCCACCGGGCGGCGGTCGAGCTCGCGGATCGGCGTCACCTCCGCGGCGGTGCCGGTGAAGAAGGCTTCCTCCGCGATGTAGATCTCGTCGCGCGTGAAGCGGTCCTCGACCACCGCGACGCCGCTCTCGCGCAGTAGCTGCATCACCGCGGCGCGGGTGATGCCCTCCAGAATCGAGGTCAGCGGCGTGGTCTTCACGGCTCCGCGGCGCACCACGAACACGTTCTCGCCGCTCGCCTCGGAGACGAAGCCGTCGGTGTCGAGCATCAGCGCCTCGTCGAATCCGGCCGAGCGCGCCTCGCACGCCGCGAGCACGGAGTTCACGTAGTGACCGACGGCCTTCGCCTTGGTCATCACCGTGTTCACGTGGAAGCGTGCGAACGAGGACGTCATCACCCGGATGCCGTTCTTCAACCCGTCGTCGCCGAGATACGCCCCCCAGGGCCAGGTGATGATCGCCACGCGCACCGGGTTGGTCAGCGCCGAAGGCACTCCCATCTCGCCGTCACCGACGAAGACCAGCGGCCGGATGTAGCATTCCTTCAGCTTGTTGACGCGCACCGTCTCGACGCACGCCTTCTCGATCTCCTCCGCCGAGAAGGGGATCTTCAAGCCGAGGATCTTCGCGGAGTCGAACAACCGCCGGTTGTGCTCCGGTAGGCGAAAGATCGCCGAGCGCCCGGCGCTCGTCTGATAGCAGCGGATGCCCTCGAAGACGCCGAATCCGTAGTGGAGAGTGTGGGTGAGAACGTGAACCTTGGCGTCGTCCCACGCGACCATCCGGCCGTCCATCCAGATCTTTTCAGATTTCTGCACGTCTTCCTCCGCGAAGGTCGTCAGCTAACCGGACGGCCAACTCCGTGTCAACGCGCCGCGCCGGCGCTCCAGCCCTCCCCGAAACAGTGCCGGTAGATCTCGCGGATGCTGTCGCGGGTCGCGCGGATGTCCCGCAGCAGACGGGCGACCGCGTTGCCTCCGGCGTAGCCGAGCCGGCGGGCGAGCGGGGCGAGCTTGGCGTCGCCGTGGTCGAGCGAGGTGACGGCCTGATCGCGCTCGATCCGCAGGCGGCTCTCGACGCGGCGCAGGAACCGGTAACCGTCGACCAGCCGACGGTGGTGGTCGAGATCGAGCAGGCCTTCGGCGCTGAGCGCGTCGAGCGCGTCCTCGGTGCGGCGGCGACGAATCGCCGGGTGGTCGGCGCCGTGGCGCAGTTGCAGCATCTCGGCGACGAACTCCACGTCGACGAGCCCGCCGGGGCCGATCTTCAAGTCCCAGCGGTCCGCGCTTTCACGCGCCAGCTCCTGCTCCATGCGAGCGCGCAGGCGGGCGATTTCCGCCACGCCCGAGGCGTCGATTCCACGGCCGTACACGAAGCCCTCGATCACGGCTTCCACCTCTTCGATCAGCGGGCGGTCGCCCGCCACGCCCCGCGCCGAGATCAGCGCTTGGCGCTCCCACAGCGCCGAGCTGGTGCGATGGTACTCGCGGAAGGCCGCGAGCGAGGACACCAGCGGACCGTGCGAGCCCGACGGCCGAAGCCGCGTGTCGATCCGGTAGACGTAGCCTTCGCGGGTGGTGATCTGCAGGACGACCATCAGCCGCTGGGCGAGCTTGGTGAAGTATTCGTGGACGGTCAGGTCGCCGGCCGCGGGGTGCGCGCCGTCGTAGACGAAGATCAGGTCGAGATCCGAGTTGTAGGTTAAGGCGCGCCGGCCGAGCTTGCCCATGCCGATCACGGCGAACCGCCCCGGAGCAGAGCCCTGACGCTCGCTCAAGCCGGCGGCGGCGATCGCCAGCGCGCCCGCGAGGCAGACCTCGGCGAGCAGCGACAGACCGGCCTCGACCTCGGCGGCGTCGAGCAGGCCGTGGATGTCGTTCACGCCGATGCGCAGCAGCTCCTCGTTATGAAAGCGGCGCAGCGAATCGAGTTGCGTCTCGTAGTCCTGCGAGGAGGCGAGCAGGCTCGCCCAACCGGCTTCCAGCGCGGTCCGGTCCTTGCGGACGACGGCCAGATCGGCGCGCACCAGGCTGTCGAGCAGCTCCGGGTGGCGGAGGAAGACGCTCGACAGATAACCGCTCGCGCCGAACAAGCCGACCAGCAGCCGCAGCGTCTCGGGATTCTGCTCGAGCAGCGCGAGAAAGCTCGTGCGTGCGCCGATCACCGAGATGAACTCCGCCATGTGACGCAGCGCCTGATCGGGATCCGACGCTCGACGGATGGCGGCGAGCAGCGCCGGCGCCAGCGCGTAGAGCGCCTTGCGCCGCCGCGCCGACGCCGGCGAGAATCGCGGCCCGTCGCGCAGGCGCAGGAGGTTGTCGACGGCCGACGCCGGATCGGCGAAGCCCATCGCCGCCAGCTGCTCTTGCGACGCTTCGCGGCTCTCCAGCGTCTGCAGCAGCGAGACGACCCGCTCGTCCGTCTCGCGCCGGATCTCAAAGCGCGCGCCCAGGAAGAGTTGCTCGAACGACCGGCGCACGGTGTGGCGATGGCGATCGAGATCCTGGCGGAAGCGATCGACCTCCGCCGACGCGCTCGCGCCGGGCGGCGCGGCGGCGTCGAGGTGATATCGCAGGCGCCGGGCGAGCAGCCGCTGCTCTTCGGGATCGTCGGGCAGGATCTGCGTCTGCCGCTCGTGGACGATCTGCAGCTTGTGCTCGACGTCGCGCAAGAACAGGTACGCCCGCGACAGCGCGGCCGCCTCGTCGCGCTCGAGAAGCCCCAACTCGGCCAGCGTGCGCAACGTCTCCAGCGTCGAGCGGACGCGCAGGCGCTGGTCGCGGCCACCGTGCACGAGTTGCAGCACTTGCGCCACGAACTCCACCTCGCGGATGCCCCCCGGCCCGAGCTTCACGTCGCGATCGAGGCGCGACCGCGAGTGCCGGCTGTCGACCTTGGTCTTCATCTCCTCGATCTCCTCGACCGTGTTGAAGTCGAGGAATCGCCGGTAGACGAACGGACGAATCTCCACGAGGAAGCTCTCGCCGAGATCGACGTCGCCGGCCGCCGGCCGCGCCTTGAGCATCGCCGCGCGCTCCCAGGTCTGCCCGAGCGATTCGTAGTAGACCATGGCGGCGCCGAGCGAGTTGACGATCGGGCCGTTCTGCCCGTCGGGCCGCAGGCGCAGGTCGACGCGGAAGACGAAGCCCTCCCCGCTCACCTCCGAGAGCGTCCGGGTGACGATCTCGGCGATACGGGTCGCGTAGGTCACCCCACTCGCCGATCCGCGCCCCCCTCCCGAGCTCTGCTGCCGGCCGCCGTCGAACAGGTACACGAGGTCGATGTCGGAGCTGAAGTTGAGCTCGCCACCGCCGAGCTTACCCATCGCCAGCGCCGTGAACCGCAGCGCATTTTCGCCGGCGAACTCTCCGTAATCCTTGGCTAGCTGAGCGCGCGCGTAGCGCACCGCCACCTCGATCGTACCGTCGGCGAGCGACGACAGCTCGCGCACCGTGTCCTCGACCGGCGCCAACCGCAGCAGATCGCGCGCGCCGATGCGCAGAACGTGCCGTCGCTTGTGGCGGCGAAGAATCGTGGGCATATCGGCCAAGCCGAACGCGCCGCCCGTGACCCGCGCGATCTCGGCGACGTGCTCGGCGGGAGACACCGCGGGCTCGGCGAGCGCGCGGGCCACCCACGCCGCATCGACGCCGGGCACCGACAGCAGCACGGAGACCAGCGCCTGGCTCGCACCGCAGATGCCGAGCAGGGGCTCGAGCAGATCCCCGCTCGGCGTCCAGCCGGCGCCGATCAACGCCTCGAGGTTGATCAGCGCGGCGGCGGGATCCGCCGCCCTCGGCAGCGCGTCCGTCAGGCGCTCGAGCACTCCGTGCTTCCGCGCCCACGGGGAGAGGCGCTCGAGCCCTCGAGCCACCTCCGCGGCGCGAGGTAGTGCGGCGAGACGCTCGGCCGCCGAGATCACGACAGCGCTTGTCGGCGCGGCCGCGCCGACGGCGGCAGCACCCCCTCGCCGACGATCCACGCCGACATCGCTTCGACCGCCCGCGCGCCGAGCGCCGCACGCTTGTCTTTCCCGCGCAACCGGCCGCCGAGCGGCGGGAACAGACCGTAGTTCGCGTTCATCGGCTGGAAGTCGCCGCGCGAGCGATCGGAAACGTACGCGAGGAGCGAGCCGAGCGCCGTGGTCGGCGGCGGCACGATCGCCGCGCGGCCGTGCAGGCGGCGAGCGGCGTTCACGCCGGCGAGCAGGCCGCTCGCCGCCGATTCCACGTATCCTTCGACGCCGACCAACTGACCCGCGAACAACCGGGTCGGCCGCTTTCGTAACTCGAGCGTGGGCTCGAGCAGCGACGGCGAATGGATGAAGGTGTTGCGGTGCAGGCTGCCGAGCCGCACGAACTCAGCGCCGGCGAGGCCGGGGATCATCCGCAGAACACGCCGCTGCTCGGGATACGTCATCTTGGTCTGGAAGCCGACCAGCGAGTAGAGCGTGCCCGCGCGGTCGTCCTGGCGCAGTTGCACCACCGCGTGCGGGCGCTTGCCGGTGCGCGGGTCGACGAGGCCGACCGGCCGCATCGGCCCGAAGGCAAGCGTGTCGCGCCCGCGGCGCGCCATCTCTTCGATCGGCATGCAGCCTTCGAAGTAGATACACTTCTCGAACTCGCGGGTCGGCACCTTCTCGGCGCGCAGCAGCTCGTCGACGAACCCGTAGTACTCGCTGCCGGAGAGCGGACAGTTGAGATAGTCGTCGCCGCCCTTGCCCCAGCGCGACGCGGGGAAGGCCACCGCGCGATCGACCGAGTCGGCGGTAACGATCGGCGAGATCGCGTCGTAGAAATAGAGGTGATCGCGGCCGAACAGCGCGCGCAGCTCGTCGTAGAGCCTGGGCGAGGTCAGCGGCCCGCTGGCCACGATCACCAGCTCGTCGCCGAAGCGCTCGAGGCTCGTGACTTCTTCCCGCACGACCTCGATCGCCGGCTCGCCGTCGATGCGCCGCGTGACCTCCGCCGAGAACGCGTCGCGGTCGACCGCCAGCGCGGCTCCGGCCGGAACGCGCACGAGATCGGCGGCTTCCATGACGAGCGAGCCGAGCCGGCGCATTTCTTCCTTCAGCAGGCCGACCGCCGCGTCGGTCGAGGCGCTACGGAAGGAATTCGAGCACACGAGCTCGGCGAGACGATCGCTCGTATGCGCCTCGGTGCCGCGCGTCGGGCGCATCTCGTAGAGCCGCACGGCGACGCCGCGGCCGGCGAGCTGCCACGCGGCCTCGCACCCGGCGAGGCCGCCGCCGATCACGTGCACGCGGGTCATGCGTTGACGGCTTCGGCCTCGTCGAGAGACTCGCGATAGGTGCAACCCGCCCGCACGCACTTGCGAAAGCGGCCGTCGCGTTTGGTGACCTTCTCGACGAGGTACTTCGCGCTGCATTCCGGACAGTTCTCGGCGACCGGCGGGTCCCAAGTCGCGAACTTGCACTGCGGATAGCGGTTGCAGCCGTAGAAGGGCTTGCCGCGCCGCGAGCGGCGCTCCTGCACGTCGCCCTCTCCGCAGTCCGGGCACGTCATGCCGATCGAGCGCGGCGGCGCCTTCATCGAGAGCTTGTAGTCACAATCCGGGTAGCCGGTGCAGCCGATGAACTTGCCGAACTTGCTGAAGCGCACGGCCAGCGGCTTGCCGCACTTCGGGCAGGGCTCCTTCGGCGCCTCGGGCTCGTCGATCTGGATCGAGCCGTCTTCGGCGTAGACGAAGTTCTTGGTGTTCTCGCACTCGGGATACGTCGAGCAGGCGAGAAACTCTCCGTTGCGGCCCCATTTGATCACCATCGGCGAGCCGCACTTGCCACATACCAGGTCGGTCTTCTGACCTTCGCCCTTGACCGACGGCATCTTCTCCTGGGCCTCGGCGAGGTCCTTCTCGAACGGCCGATAGAAGCGGCGGATGGTCGCTACCCAGTGCTCGCTCCCCTCCGCGATCTTGTCGAGCTCGTCCTCCATGCCGGCGGTGAACTCGACGTTGAGGATGTCGGGAAACGAGCCGACCAGGAGATCCGTCACCAGCAGCCCAAGTCGGGTGGGCCGCAGGCGCTTCTGCGGGTCTTCCTGCACGTATTCGCGGTTCAGGATCGTGCCGACGATCGTCGCGTAGGTCGACGGCCGGCCGATGCCGTTCTCCTCGAGCTCCTTGATGAGCGAAGCCTGCGTGTAGCGCGGCGGCGGCTCGGTGAAGTGCTGCTCGGGCAGCAGGTCGAGGAGCTTCAACACGTCGCCTTCGTGGAGCTCCGGCAACGACCGCCCCTCGCCCTCTTCGTCCTCGGTCGACGCCACGGCGTCGTCGCGGCCCTCGGTGTAGACGCGGATGAAGCCGTCGAAGCGCATCACCTGACCGGTGGCGCGGAACAGCAGGTCCTTGGCCTCGATGTCGACCGAGGTCTGATCGAAGCGCGCCGAGGTCATCTGGCAGGCGACGAAGCGGTTCCAGACGAGCGTGTAGAGCGCGAGCTCGTCGCGCTGCAGATACGGCGCGACGCGCTCCGGCGGCCATTCGACGGACGTCGGCCGGATCGCCTCGTGCGCGTCCTGCGCGGCTTTCTTCGAGCGATAGAAGTTCGGCGACTCGGGCAGGTACGCGGCGCCGTACTTCTCCGCGATGTAGCCGCGCACCTGGGACAGCGCGTCGGCCGACAGGCGGGTCGAATCGGTGCGCATGTAGGTGATGAGGCCGACCGCCCCTTCCGCGCCGAGATCGATGCCCTCGTAGAGCTTCTGCGCCACGGCCATCGTGCGCCGCGGGTTGAAGCCGAGCTTGCGCGACGCCTCCTGCTGGAGGCGCGAGGTGATGAACGGCGGCGCCGGGTGGCGGCGGCGATCTTTGGTCTCGACGTCGGTGACCTTCCAGGTGGCGCCGGCCAGCCCGTCGAGCAGCGCCTTGGCGGCCGCTTCGTTCTCGATGCGCAGTTTCTCGTTGTCGAGCCGCTCGCCGCGGATCTTGAACAGCCGGGCCGTGAACAGCGGCGGCTTCGGTCCCTCGAGCCGCGCCTCGATCGACCAGTACTCGACCGCCTGGAACGCCTCGACCTCGCGCTCGCGATCGACGATCAGCCGCACCGCCACCGACTGCACGCGGCCCGCGGAAAGCCCGCGCCGCACCTTCTTCCACAAGAGCGGCGACAGCTCGTAGCCGACCAGACGGTCGAGAATGCGCCGCGCGGTCTGGGCTTCGAACAGATTCTGATCGATTTCGGTCGGGTTCTTCAGCGCCTCCTCGACCGCCTTCTTGGTGATCTCGTTGAAGCGGACGCGAAAGACGTTCTTCTTGCCGAGGTATTTGGCGATGTGCCAGGCGATCGCTTCGCCCTCGCGGTCGGGGTCGGGGGCGAGGAACACGTTCTCCTTGTCCTTGGCGGCCTTCTTCAGCTCGTCGAGGATCTTCTTCTTGCCGGGAATGACCACGTACTCGGGCTGGAAATCACGCTCGACGTCAACGCCGAGCTTGGACTTCGGCAGGTCGACCACATGGCCGACGGAGGCCTTCACCGTGAAATTCCGGCCGAGGTACTTGGTGAGCGTGCGAGCCTTGGAGGGCGACTCGACGATGACCAGGTTCTTCGCCATGGGGCCCGATAGTAGCGGACGACTCCCGCAGCGGCCAGGGGAGGGC
>CAVPWJ010000244.1:0-3453 GCA_963708955.1 uncultured delta proteobacterium | reverse complement strand
TAGCGCCCGATGCTGGCGATCTCCAGCGACGCCAGGTGGTCCAAGAGGACGCGCCGCGAATCAGAGTGGTTTCGGTCGTAAATGACGTAGGCGCATTCGATGTCCCGGACATCCTTGACCAGGACGTCGCCGGGCCCGTCGATGAATCCGAGGTCGGCCATCTGGGAAACCGCCCGGTCCACAATCGCCCTCTTGTCGATGTTCCACTCTTTCCGGTAGCCGATCTCGATATAGAAGGACGAAGTACCCTCCGGGGCGAGCGCGTCGGAAAAGTTCGAGTAGCTTCCGACACGGTAGGCAGCGAACTTCTTCTCCGGGAGATAGACCCAGTGCCGATCGGTCCGTTTGGCGCCGCCCACGCCCAGGTTGACGATCAGCACGGAGTTGTGCCGCAGGTTGGTGGCGGCACGATTCACTGCATCGGGCAGGTGCCGCGACAACATCGCCGCCAACCGGTGGAGCGGCATCGTCGAGATCAGGCGATCATAGGCGACCTGGCTTCCGGAGGAGAGCGTCACGATCTTCCCGGCCGGGTCGATCGCGACTACCTCCTTTTTCCGGTGGATGCAGGGGACCCGCGCGGCCAGCGCGTCGCACAGTGCCTGGATGCCGCCGCGCTTCGGGTACCAGAAGGAGGCGTTGTAGCCGAACCGCTTGCCCTGATCCTCGAACGCCCCGTTGAAGACGTCCTCGAGACTCGGCTTCGGGACATACACGCTCATCCAGTCGCACGTCATTTCCCCGGTCGGAACCGTCCAGATCTTCTCGTTGTAGGGGAACATGAAGTGGCGCCCGATCCCGGCGCCGAGCTTGGCCACGATCCACTCCTCGAAGGTCTTGAAGGTCCGGGTTGGAAGGTCCTCGTTCCCGTAATACGCCTTAACGAACTCCAGGAGACATTCCTTGACGACCTCGGGCGGCAGGCCGTACAGGTTCGCCTGGAAGGGATACCGGGTGAAGACGCCCTGCGAGTAGATGGCCGCGTTCCGCCCGATGACGTTCCGGTTGTCGCCGAGCAGGTCGCCGACCAGCGACTGGAAATAGGGGTCCTTCAGGTGCAACAGGTGCCCGGAAAAGTCGAACCGGAAACCGTCCTGCTGAAGGGTCCGGCAAAGGCCGCCGACGGTGTTCTCCGCTTCATAGACCGCATAGTCGATCCCGCTGAGTTCCGCGTGATACCCAGCACTGAGGCCCGCCAAACCCGCACCGATGATGACGGTCTTTCCCATGTCAGGCCTTGGCCCCCTGCCTGGTCAGTAAATCGCGGAACATCCCGTGGAGGTACTCCCTTTCTTCGTTCCTCAGCGCCTTCGCATAGACCAGGAGGCCGACGTATGACACCAGCGCGATATCCGCAGCCAGCAGCACGGGGACGGACAGGGATGGCCTCAGCCATGCGGAAGCGGCCCACGCGGCCGGGAACAGAAGCCCCACCGGGAGAAGACGCCGGTCCAGGAAGGAAAAACCCGCCACCCTGTAAGACATCCACGACATGAGCAGAACGATGACGAGGTAGGAGACAGCCGTGCTGACGGCGGCTCCCAGGATGCCGGAGCTCGGGATGAGGAAGATATTCAGCGCCGTGTTGACGACCCCCCCGGACAGGTAAGACGCAAAGATGGATTTCGTATTCCCGTTCGAATAGAGAGGCGCGGTCAGCAGCGTGATGAGCACTTGCATGGCGAAGGCGAACGCGATGATCCCCATGATCCCGTTGGCATCCTGGTATTCCGGCCGCCGCACGACCAGCCGCATGAGCGCAGCGGAGTTCAATTCGAACAGAAGCACGGCGAGGAACAGGACGGTCACAAAACCCGCGAACAAAGCCACGAAAGCTCTCCGGTACTTTTCCCGGTCCTCGACCCACAGGCGGGCGGAAACCGGGAACCAGAAGAAATTCAAGGCGAAGGTCAGGGTCAGGAGGATGCCGGCCAGCCCGTATATCACGGAGTATTTTCCAACAACTGCCGCGCCCCGGTACACCGCCAGGAACCAGGAGTCCGAGGACTGGACCACCCACGAAAAGAAGAAGACGGGGAGCAGCGGAAGTGACGTCTTCAGGAAACGGGACAGGACGTCCCGGTCCAGGCACGGGGAGTACGGCAACTCTTTCCGGGTCTTCCGGTAGACTAACGCGGCGGCGGCAACGTTCGTCACAACAAGCGAGGCCGTCATCCCGATATAGGAGTAGCCAGCAGCCACCGACGCGACCGTCAGCAGCGTCGCCGTCCCATCCCGGAGGAATGTGTTCCGCACGAGCATGGATGTCTTCTGGAAGATCGCAAGGACGTACGTGATCAGCTTGTACGCCAGGTTGGAATAGAGCAGCAGGAGGACCAGGAACGTGTACCTCGAATATGCGCCCCCGAAGAAATGCATCACCGCGTAAAAGACGATCGTAAAGAGAGCGGAAAACAGCAACGAACCGTTGATAACGGTGTTGTACATCACGACGATCCGCGGCTTCGATTCCTCGTGGACGAAGTGGATCGCGGGGCCATCGGTCAGGTTCATCGAGAACAACGGGACGAGCATTGAGGATGTGGCCAGGAGGATGCTGAAGACGCCGAATTCCGCGGGGGTCAGGTAGTAGGTGAGGATCGGCATCGTGATGAGTCCCTTGCACCTGAAAAGCAGTTGCATCGCGACGCTGTGGACCGCGCTCTTCCCGATCGTGCTCCGATCGGCCGTGAAATCCAGCAGGTCGCAAGTCCCGCTTTCTCTTGGTGGGACCATCTTTTCCGCTTTCAGCAGAACGGGGCGTACATCACGAACCACGCCATCTTCACGTATTCGCCCACGATCACACCCCGGTCGGCTGGCGAGAACCAGTCCCTTCCCCGGAACGACGCCTGGTACCGGCTCGGCGCGATGGTGACCTCGTATCGTCCGCGATCGAACACCTTCCTTGCGATCAGGCCGAGCCGCCTCGTGTGGTACGGCGAGCTGACGAGGATGGCCGAGCGGAGTCCCAATTCGTTCATCATCCGTTTCGCCTCGAGCGCCTCGACATGGGTGTTTTCGTAATGCTTCGCGTAGAAGGCGGCTTTTCGAATCCGAATCGTCCTGTCCCGTAAAAGCGGCGCAGGCGCCACCCGCTCCAGATCCAGCGACTCCCCGGATAGGCGGAACGGCGACCCGTGCGCCGGAAGGATCAGCAGTTTCGCGTACCCCTCCACGATCAGCTCCTTCGCCTCCCTGAGACGGGCTTCCTGCCCCGGGCCGGAAAACAGGACGACGGCGTCCGACGCCCGCGGCGGCTGCGCGAACGTCAGAAACCCCGGCGCGGACCACAGGGCCAAAGCGATGACGGCAAGGATCGCCGCCGAAACGAAAACCGGGCGAGCTACCGCCAAGAAAGGCCGCCGTAGTGCTCGAAACCGATCCGGTGCGTCTGCTCGGCAACCATGAAACCGTCTCCTAATACAGGATCATCGGGAGAAAGACGTCCAT
>CAVPWJ010000243.1:0-11251 GCA_963708955.1 uncultured delta proteobacterium | reverse complement strand
CTTCCTGGAGGCTGCTCTGCTGAGGTTCACGGGGCTAAAGGCACGGCAGCGCGCCGAACTGGGTCTGATCCAGGCCTACCTCCTGCTCGATCCGCACAGCACTCCGTCGCGCACGGACGTCTTTCCGCCAGGCGCGCTTCCCGCGTTGTACGAGCTGCAGCCGCGGCCGGTCGATCCGTCATCGCTGCTGCATGCGAAGATCGTCCTGCTCGCCTTCGCGAGAACGAGGACCGGACCGCCCACCGACCTCCGGCTCGCGATCCTCTCTGCCAACTTCACTTACACGTGTGCCCGTCACCAGCTCGAGCTTGCGTGGGTAGTGGAGGTGCCGCTGGATGGGTCTGCGCCCGCACGTGACCGAGCTGATGTCGCTGCCGCCGGGAATTTTGTGCGGCAACTCGTCGAGCGGCGGTACTACCTCGACCAACCGCAGGTGCCGGCAAAGCAACGCAGACTGACCCGACGACTCCGCGTCCTTCTCGACGCATGCGCCGACAGCGCCCCGCAGAAGACGCTGCCTCGCTTCATCCACTCCCTTGACGAGCCGCTCTATCCACAGATCCGGTCGCGTATGCGCCGGATACTGACCGGGAAGCCGCGGAACCTGCTGCTGTGCGGCTCGGGCTTCTATGAGAGCCCGGGAAAAGGCGTGGGCAAGCCGAAGGTGCTCGCAGAGCTCGAGGATCTCGGTGTGCTCGCGGGTAGGGTCCGCCGGGTCGCCATCGCGGAACCCAGGATGGCCGGTGCGATCGCACCTTGGGTGCGCGCCGGCGCGATCGAAGGCTGGGAGGTCGTCGCCCCAAACGATCCAGGTCAGACCGGCCGCGCACTCCACCTCGATTTCCCGATCCGTCCCGCCGAGGCCACCGGAGACGACGAGGAAAGAGGCGACGAAGACGAGGGTGATGATTCCGGCGCGCCTCGAGCGAAGGCCATTGCGAAGCTTGGTCACGCAAAGAGCTATGCGCTCCATGCCGCGGCCGAGCTCATCGAGCACACTGCCGCACTGCAACGTGCCTTGCCGACCTCGATGATCGGCGACTGGCTCGAACACATCGAACGGTTCTTCCACTCGTCGTTCCCGACCTCGCTCGTTGCGACCTGGCGAGCGCACCGGATCGACGTGTTCGCGCATCTGGCGTCGCCGGATCTTCGGCCGCCAGTCATGTCAGCCAGGCAGCGCGGCCAGTACGACGCCATCCTATCGAGCGTCGCGTCTGCCTGGGGGCTACGATGACGGTCGACTGGACCGCGGTCGCGCAAGAAGCACGCGCGTCGCTCGGGCGGTCGGATCGTCTTGATGCCGGGCAGCTCGATTCACTCGCCTGGATCGTCGGCCGCCTGCGCGCGTGCCCCGGGGTCGTGCTGGCGGACGAGGTCGGAACCGGCAAGACGCGCATCGCATGCGCGGTGGTCCCGCGATCACCCTGGCGGCATTCTCGAGCGTTCCGACGAAGTCCACCTTCACCTCGGTGTCCGAGGCGGAAGGTGCCGGGGGAGCGATGACCCTGCGGGGGGCGGTGCAGCCACCAGCGAGCCACTCGATCAGCTCCTCCGGATTCCCGATCGTCGCCGATAGGCCGAGTCGCTGAATCTCCCTACCCGCGATCCGTGTGATGCGCTCGAGGACGGCCAGCAGGTGCCAGCCGCGGTCGTCACCGGCGAAGGCGTGAAGTTCGTCCACAACCACTGCCCGGACCGTCGGAAAGAGGCGCTTCCGGTCCCATCGTCGCGAGACGAGAATCACTTCGAGCGATTCGGGGGTGATGAGGAGGCAGTCGGGGGGATCGGTGAAGATCCGCTGGCGGGCCGAATCGCCGATATCGCCGTGCCAGATGCCAACGCGCCGGCCAACTAGCCCGCAATAGTGAGAGAGCCTCACCTCGAGGTTGTTGAGCAGGGCTCGCAGCGGGCAGACGTAGAGAACTGACAGACCGTGCCAGTCCATCGGACCCTTGGAGTTCACTTACGTTAATCCAAGAGGATGACCCGAGGAAGCGTTGAACGTGCTGCCCGTAAAAGCGGGCAGTGACGAGGAGTCCGCGCCGTCCGAGTTTGAAGCTTTCGTCAACTCAGCCGCTTATATCGACTATCCTCATCCTCCGTACGACGAGATTCCGCTGCGCGCGCTGGCCTCGATGATCGACCTGCAACGAACCGTCCGCTCGGAGCTCGGCGAGATCACCACGCCGGTCCTCGTTCTCGAAGGCGGACGCGACGAGACGGTCGCGCCGCGCGCCCCGTCGATGCTCGAGGCGGGTCTCGGCTCGTCGCGCAAGACACGGATTCGTTTCGAGCGCAGCGGCCGTGCTCGACGCCGTCGAGCGCTTCTTCGCCGCTCACTCCGCCGGTTGAAGCCCGGCTGAGCGAAACGTTTCGTTGCGGCGCTTCGCTCCGACGATGGATCCCGGGCCGAATCGACGCCATCGTCGCCACGTTTCTGGGCACGACGCTTGCGTGACCCGTCGTCCATGGACAGCGATCGAGAAGACCGTGCACGAAGCGCCGCCAACGCGGACAGCGTCTGGCGAACGATCTGGTCAGGGATCGAGGATCTCGTCACCGAGACCCGGGACGCGCTCGGCAGCCATCTACGCGACCCGCTGCTCGCGGCGGAGCAATGGCCGGCGCAGAGCGAGCATCGCGGCGGCGAGCTCTTGCTCGGCCGCTCTCGGCTGCGCTTCGAGTGCCCGCGCCGCAGCTCGCCGCCGAGCCGACGGGAGGTCGCTCTGGCCGAGGTCTTCGGCGAGCGGACGCCGCTCGTACGCATCTTCGTGTTTCGCCGCGCCGACGGCGGGACAACTCAGCTCGAGTCGTTGCTCGCGGCCGATCCGGCGACCCGGCGGTGGGTCGCCACCGACCCCGCGCTCGGCCCCGCCTCGCTCGACGACCGCGCAATCCTCGAAGCATTCTTCTGGAGCGTGCTCGCGGACCGACGATGAGCCCGGCGCGTGCCGCCGGGGCCGCCCGCGGGTTTTCGCCTTACAGCACGAGCGTCGCGTCTTTGTGGTTGCCAGGCCGCGGTTGCCGCGCTATTCATGAGCTACTCGTGAAGCTGCTCGCCTGCGTCACCGTCGCCTCCATGCTGCTCAGCACCTACCTGCTGCGCGGACTTCACCGGCGCCTCGGCGGGCTGCTCGAAACCTGGCGCTGCGACCCGGGTGATCGCTGGAGCGCGGTGATGCGGGGCTCGTCCAAGTAACGCCCCTCACCATGACCGGCCGCATCAAGAAGGTCCTCCAGGACAAAGGGTTCGGCTTCATCGAGCCCGATGACGGCAGCGACGACGTCTTCTTCCACCGCTCCCGCCTCGGCGCCAAAGTCCAGTTCGAGGATCTGCGCGAGGGCGACGAGGTGCAGTTCCAAGTACGCCCGGGAGAAAAGGGCCCGCAGGCCTTCGACGTCCAAGTCCGCTGAGCTGCGGGGCCAGCGCGGAAAACATTCACCACGCGAGCGCGCCGGTCTCGTCCCCGGGGCCCCTTCCCCCGGAAAAACTCACATGCTAGATGCCGTTTTTCGCCGGCCGAGAACAACCTGAGAACGGGAGGATAGAGCGGATGGCTTACATCATCACCAGACTGTGCCGCGACTGCGTGGACACCGGCTGCGTCGCCGTATGCCCCGTCGACTGCATTTATCGCTACCAGGGAAGCAATACCGCACAGTTTCCGAATCAGCTCTACATCCATCCCGACGAGTGCATCGATTGCGGTGCCTGCGAGCCGGAGTGCCCCTGGCAGGCGATCTACGAGGAAGAAGCAACGCCCGCCGTGTTCCAGGACGACATCAAGCTGAACTACGCGACCGTCGACAATTCGGGCGACTTCAAGGTCGCTCAGCACGAGAAGATACCGCACCCGACCGCCGACCAGGTCGCCGAGAACAAGAAAAAGTGGGGCCTCTCGTCCTGAGCTACGGCGGCTAGATTTCGAAGACGTCGATGCCTCGGGTTACGAGCAGCTCGCGGCATCGTTGACGATACTCCGGATATCCCCCCGCGCGGAGCTCCAGCCAGTCATCCGGGCTCTGCGTCCTCACACCGACCGCCACCGGCACCCGTAGCGTCCTCGCATAGACCAGCAGCTCACCGAGATCGACGGCTCGAAACGCCGCCCCCCGCACGTTCCCGCCGTCGACGATGACCAGCAGTGCGGCATCGACACCCTCGGTCCGTTCGTAGAAGCGGATCGGCCAAACGTTCTCGTCGCCGCCCACCCCCGAACCCGGTGGCGGCTCGATGCCGTCGCGAGCCATGGCGACGACCATCCCGGCCGCCGCCTCCGGCTCGAGCACCCGCGGCTCGCTCTCCCCGGGAGGCGCGGCGCCGACGCGGCTCTCGGCCCGACGCGCCGAGAGCGGGAAATAGAGCCGGCCTCCGGGCGTGGCCGGCTCGACGTCAGCGAACACCTCGACGATCCACCGCGCGACCGACGCGTCGTCACCACGATCGAGGCTCGACAGCAGCGCTCGGTAGGTGGCTCCTTCCAGGAATGCTCGCAGCGACCGTTGCGCTTCCTCCACCAACGCGGCGAGCTCCTGCTCCAACCGATCAGGGTCTTCGCTGCTGTCGCGCATCCGGCTCGCCCGCCGGACGCGCGCGGCGATGCGCGACGCTATGCCATAGAGCCGCTGGAAATCGGCGGCGAGCGGGCGGTAGCGACGCGCGCGCTCGAGGAAGTTTCCGAGCGCGACGACGTGCGTCTCGATACGCTGAAAGACGTCGCTCATGAGCTCGCGCCACGCTCGCCCCGCGGCGCCGGGTCAGGACTTGTTCCCGTGCTTCCTCATCTCGTCGTTCTCTTCCATGAGCGCGTCCATGCCGGCGAAGGTCTGGAGCAACTTGGCGCGGGCCTCCCTCATCTGCCCTCTGCCCCTGGCGAGCGCGAGGTAGTCCTTCTCGTTCTCGGCGGCGATCATCACGTCGAGCGCACCGCGCAGATCCTCCCAGCCGTTGCCATAGTGATCGTGGAGCCGCGAAAGCTCCGGGGTCGACGGGCGATAGGCGGTCACCTCGCGCACGTGCTCGTCGAGCGCGGGCAGCGTTCCCTTGAGCGTGCGCAGCACGAATTCGTCGTCGACGTACTGGGATTCCTCGACGTCGTCGATCGTCTGGAAGATCGCCTTCTCCTTCGGCTCCCACTTCTGCATCTCCGCGGTGTACTGGTGCAGGTCGGTGGCGATCTCCTGCGAGGCTCCTCGCTTGGAAATGCACGCGGCAAGCGCGATCGGCGGTGCGAAGAAGAGAATCGGCAGCAATGCTCCAGGGCATTTCATAGGCTCATCAAGTAGCGCACCAGCGTGCGGACCCCAAAGCCCGTTCCACCCCGCGGGCAGTACGGCCCGTCTTTGTCGGTGAACGCCGGTCCGGCGATGTCGAGGTGCGCCCAGGCCGGGCCGTCCACGAACTCCTGCAGGAAGAGCCCGGCGGTGATGGCGCCGGCAAGCCCTCCACCGACGTTCTTGATGTCGGCCACCGAGCTCTTGAGCTCGTCGCGGTACTCTTTCACCAGCGGCAGCGGCCAGAGCATCTCGCCGGCGTCGCGTCCGTGCTCCACCAAACGATCGACGAGCTCCCGTTGGTTGCCCATGATCCCCGCCACCTGCGTGCCGAGGGCGATGCGGCACGCGCCGGTGAGCGTCGCCACGTCGATGATCACGTCGTGTCGCTCCTCGCAGGCGAGCGCCAGTGCGTCGGCGAGGACCAAGCGTCCCTCGGCGTCGGTGTTGATGACCTCGACCGTCTTGCCGTTGCGATAACGGATGACGTCGCCGGGTTTCTGCGCGCTGCCGCCCGGCAGGTTGTCGGTGGCCGAGACGTAGCCGGTGACCTCCACCGCCGGCTCGAGCCGCCCGATCGCCGCCATCACGGCGCACACCGCGGCCGCTCCTGCCATGTCCTGCTTCATGGTCTCCATCGCGCCCGGCGGCTTCAACGACAGCCCCCCGGAGTCGAACGTGATCCCCTTTCCGATCAGCGCGACCTTGAGCTTGTTGCGGCCGCGGGGCCGGTAGCGCATACGCAGGAAGCGAGGCTCCTCCGTGCTGCCGCGGTTCACGGCCAGCAGCCCGTTCAGTCGCAGCCGGCGGATTTCGCGGGGACCCATCACCTCCACGCGCACCGCGCCGCCGCGGCACATCTGTACGGCGCGCTCGGCGAGCGCCGAGGCCGTGAGCATCGACGGCGGCTCGTTCACCAGGTCGCGGGCCGAAAAGACGGCCGGCAGCATCGCCCGCAGATCGCCGAGCGCTTCGGCCACGCGGCGCACGTCGAGATCGGCGGCGGCCAGCGCCACCTGCGAGAGCTCGGGCTTCTTGTCCTTTGGCGGCTGGCGGTAGCGGTCGAAGCGATATCCCGAGAGCGCGATCGCCTCGGCCACCGCGACCACCTCCTCGCTCTTCGCCTTGGAAAAGAACACGGCGGCGCGACGCAAGCCCTCGGTACGCGCCACGCGAGCCACCGCGGCGCCCATGCGCCTCCATTGCTCGAGCGTCCGCTCCGCGGGCTTGCCGATCCCGGCGAGCAGTACGGCACGGAGCGCCGCGTGGCCGTCGGCGCGGTGAAGCAGGCTCTGCCCTTCCTGGCCGCGAAATCCAGCCTCGCGCACGCGGCGCGCGAGCGCTCCGCTGAACTTGCGGTCGAGACGGCGAAGCAGCGGCGCGCCCTGCTCGCCATCCGCGACGGGAACGATCAAGAGATCCGCGGCCAACGACTCGGGATCGCCCATACGTTTGGGCTCGAAGCGAATCTCGATCACGAAGCTACCTCCCAGAGTGAGATGTCGACGACGGTCGACGCCGCCGCGCCAGAGCCCCTGCTCATATCCAATTCGTCGAAGGTGCGGGAGAGCACGGGTGATTTGACACCGTGCGTCGATGTGTGGTCCATTGTGCGCGACAGGAGGTGCCGCGATGAATTGCATTCTTCCCGAGTCCGAAGAGTATCTCGAGGCGGGAGAAGGCCTGCGCCGTACGCTCGACGACGGGTTTTTGCGCGAGCCCGTCACGGCGCTGCATCCACCGCGGCCGGTGTGCGCCGAACGCGGCGCCCGGGTCGGCGACGTCGTGCGCCAGATGCAGGAGCGTCACATCGGCTGCATCCTGATCGTCGAAGGGGAAAAGCTCGCTGGCATCTTCACGGAGCGTGATCTGCTGCACGAGGTGGTCGGCTCGAAGTTCGATCCCGAGACGACGCCGGTCGATACCTTCATGACCGAGCGGCCCGAGACGCTGCGGCCGAGCGACCCGATCGCGTTCGCGCTGAACAAGATGAGCCTCGGCGGTTTCCGTCACATCCCCTTGGTCGACGACGACGGGCGTCCGGTCGGGGTGATCTCCGTCAAGGACATCGTCGACTACATCGCCGACTTCTTCGCGACGGACGTGCTCAACGTACCGCCCGAACCGGGTCTGGACGTCGCCAAGGATCGCGACGGCGCATAGGGGACGTTCCTACCCCCGCACGGTCCAGGTATCGCCCTGGCGAATCAGCTTGTCGACGTCGCCCTCGCCGAGATTCTCCCGGGCGGCGGCGATCTGTTCGGCGACGCGCTGGCCGTAAGTCGGCTTCGAGACGGAGAGGAACACGCCGATCGGCGTCGGAAACTGCGGCGGCTCGAGGCGCGACAGCAGGTAGGCGAGCGCCGGGTTGTGCTCGTCGTAGACGACCAGGTCGGACTCGGAGACGCCGTTGCCGATCTCCGCGACCTCGGGCTCGAGCCGCGAGTTCAGGCGGATGCCGCGGTTGCGGTTCTTGCCGAAGACCAGCGGCTTACCGTGCTCGAGCAAGATCTGCGCGTCGGCTTTGGTCGCTTTCTCCGTGAGCGGCGCCCACGCGCCGTCGTTGAACACGTTGCAGTTCTGCAAGATCTCCACGAACGCCGCGCCCTTGTGTTCGTGCGCCCGGCGCAAGACGTCGTGCAGGTGCTTGGCGTCAACATCGACCGAGCGAGCGACGAACGACGCTTCGGCTCCGAGCGCGAGCGCGATCGGGTCGAACGGATAGTCGGGCGAGCCGACGGGCGTCGACTTGGTGACCTTGCCGGACTCGGACGTCGGCGAGTACTGACCCTTGGTGAGCCCATAAATCCGGTTGTTGAAGAGCAGGATCTTCAAGTCCACGTTGCGCCGCAACGAGTGGATCAGGTGGTTCCCGCCGATCGACAGCGCATCGCCGTCCCCGGTGATCACCCAGACGTGCAGCTCCGGACGCGTCGTCTTGAGGCCGGTGGCGATCGCCGGAGCGCGGCCGTGAATCGAGTGGAAGCCGTACGTGTTCATGTAGTACGGGAAGCGGCTGGAGCAACCGATGCCCGAGATGAAGACGAAATTCTCGCGGGGCACGCCGAACTCGGGCAGCACGCGCTGCACCTGGTTCAGGATCGCATAGTCTCCGCACCCCGGGCACCAGCGAACTTCCTGATCGGAAGCAAAGTCCTTCTTCGAAAGCTTGACCGCCGTGGAGTCGCTCATCGCCGTCTCCTTCACGCCTCGATCAGGCGCTGGATGCGCTTCACCAGCTCCGAGACCTTGAACGGCCGTCCCTGGATCTTGTTCATGCCGACGGCGTCCACCAAGTATTCGGCGCGCAGTATGCGAACCAGTTGACCGAGGTTCAGCTCGGGGACGAGAATCTTCTTGAAGCGGGAGAAGACGTCGGGCAAGTCGGCTGGCAGCGGGTTCAAGTAGCGTAGATGCACGTGCCCGACCGCCTTGCCGCGGGCGACGAGATCTTTCACGGCCGCCGTGATCGCTCCGCAGGTGCCGCCCCAGCCGACCACCAGCACGTCCCCTTCCGGGGCGCCACCGACTCGGGTCGGCGGAATCTCGCGCGCGATACCAGCCACCTTCCGCGCGCGGATGCGGATCATCTGCTCGTGGTTCGCGGGCGAATAGCTGACGTTGCCGGTGATGTGCTCCTTGGAGAGGCCGCCGATGCGGTGTTCGAGGCCTGGCGTGCCGGGCCGGACCCAGGGCCGAGCCAGCGTCTCCTCGTCGCGCAGGTAGGGGAAGAAGCCCTGCGGATCGGTGCGAAACGCCACGGGGACGTCGGGCAGCTCGGCGAAGCTCGGCACCAGCCACGGCTCCGCGCCGTTGGCGAGGTAGCCGTCGGTCAGCAGGATGACCGGCGTCATGTACTTGATGGCGAGGCGCACCGCTTCGAACGCCGCGTAGAAGCAATCCGAAGCCGTCATCGCGGCGATGATCGGGATCGGCGACTCGCCGTGCCGCCCGTACATCGCCTGGAGCAGATCGGCCTGCTCGGTCTTGGTCGGCATGCCGGTCGAGGGGCCGGCGCGCTGGACGTCGACGATCACCATGGGAAGCTCGACCATCACGGCGAGGCCGATCGTCTCCATCTTCAGGTTCATGCCCGGACCGCTCGTCGTGGTGATGCCGATCGAGCCGCCGAACGCCGCGCCGAGCGCCGCGCCGGCGGCGGCGATCTCATCCTCGGCCTGGAACGTGGTCACGCCGAAGTGCTTGTAGTTCGACAGCTCGTGCAGGATGTCGCTAGCGGGCGTAATCGGATAGCTGCCGAGGAAGATCGGCAAACCGGCCTTGCGACCAGCCGCAACGAAGCCGAGCGCGGTAGCGCTGTTGCCAGTGATGTTGCGGTAGAAGCCGGGAGCGATCGGCGCCGGCTTCACTTGGTAGGAGACGGCGAACAGCTCCGCGGTCTCTCCGTAATTGTAGCCCGCGTGGAGCGCGCGCAGATTGGCCTCTATCAGATCCGGGCTCTTCCTGAACTTGGCGTGGATCCAGTGCTCGGTGGATTCGATCGGACGGTGATAGATCCACGAGATCAGGCCGAGCGCGAAGAAGTTCTTGCAGCGCAGCGCCTCGCGGCTGGACAGGCCGAGATCCTGCAGCGCATTGACCGTGAGCTTAGTAATGTCCGCCTGGAAGATCTGGTAGCGAGCCAGCGACCCGTCGCCGAGCGGGTTCTTTGCGTATCCCGCACGCTGCAGGTTCTGCTCGCTGAAGGCCTCGGTGTTGACGATCAAGCTGCCGCCGCTCTTCAAATCGCCGACGTTTGCTCGGAGCGCCGCCGGATTCATCGCCACCAGGACGTCCACGTCATCGCCCGGGGTGAAGATCTCCTGGCTCGCGAAGTTCACTTGGAATGCACTCACCCCCGCCAGCGTTCCGGCCGGGGCACGGATCTCGGCGGGAAAGTCCGGCAGTGTGCTGATGTCGTTCCCCGCCAGCGCCGATTCGGTGCTGAACTGCATACCGGTCAGCTGCATGCCGTCGCCTGAGTCGCCGGCGAAGCGAACGACGACCGATTCTCTCTCCTCGATCTTCTTGGCGTGTTGGGGCTCTCCCGGGGGAGGAACGGACATCGTCATCTCTCCTCTGCAGTACCCAACTATACCGGCCGGTACGCGAAGTTTCAATCATTCTAGGAGATTGCAGCCGCACGAGCGAACGACTCTGTTGCGGCCGAAGAACGTCGGCGAGGAAATCTTTCGAGACGCGGCCGCCGTGCCCTATCCGACGGCTTTCTCGAGCTCGCGCTGGGGTGCCGCGGGACGGCTCGATCGTGGCCGTCGCTGGAACGCTTCCAGGGGTTGGAGGGTCGGCACGCGCCGCTGGCGCCACTCCCTCAAGCCGTGCTGGAGATAGTCCGGCTCGAGCCCCAGCACGTCGCAGATGTTGACGAAGGAGAAGAACCAGCGCGAGGGCTCCTCCGGGAAGAGCCAGGCTTCGGCGTCCCGGAACAGTTGCTGGCCGCGCGGATCGCTGCTGAACGCCTGCTTCATGTAACAGTCGACCGCATCGGCGAGCACGGCGGCCATCAGGCGCTTCTCTCCCTCGACGAACCCCTTCTCGCGCAGCGACGCGAAAAACTGATCGGGCAGCACGGTGTCGGGCTGAATGACGGAACCAGAGCTGTAATCGATTGGATCTCTGCGGATCTCGGTCATGCCTATCGAAACCTTCGAATCGTTAGACGGCGCGATGGGCTCGATTATTCGCGATCGCGACGGCTCGGCCGCTTGGCTCGTCCGGCGCCGAGGAGCGGCGAAGGAAGAGCGGCCGGCGCGGCGCCTGCGCCGATGGCTTCTCATACGGCGAACGACGCTCCGCAGCCGCAGCTCTTCTTCACGTTGGGGTTGTTCAGCTTGAAGCCCGATTCCATCAAGCTCTCCGCGTAGTCGAGCTCGGTGCCGTGCAGATAGAGATAGCTCTTGCGATCGCTCACCACCGAGACACCGTCGCGTTCGAACACTTTGTCGCCGCTACGCGG
>CAVPWJ010000242.1:0-3764 GCA_963708955.1 uncultured delta proteobacterium | reverse complement strand
GAATTCGCGCATTTCCTGACAAATCCCGAAACCACTCGAAACATATTAAAATGATTGCGTTTTATATGGTGCCTACCGGGTTCGATTGTCCCGCTGGAAGAAGCCTGTAGGTTCTCACCACCTTATCACCCCCTCTGCGCTGATTTTTTCATAATCATTCACCCCCCTGCGTGACCGGATGGTATGACCCTCCTTTCGCCTGCCTTTCTTGAGGCAAGGTGTTCTCGCGGGACGAACGCACCAGCTCTTGTCGATTCCCGTGGTCATTTCTCTCTCTTCTGGAGTTTTTGCCATATCTCTGTTCCCAGGAAGCTTTCGTCCGCTCCCGCTTCCATCTCCAAATAAAGGGAATAAGGAATTGTCAGTGACAGGATGTCCCGGGCAATCCGGTGACGTTGGCTGACGTCAAAGAAACCAAGCACCGCTCGCGGCTGTTCTTTCTCGCACTCCCCATAAGCAAACAGGATGGACTGGCAAGCCGCTCCCCACGGGGCGATGATGTTGTCGATGGACCCGCGGCGATACCCGATCTGGGTGGCTATCGCGCTCAACTGGTCCGGGTTCACCAACAGCCAAACCAGTACCGGACGTTCCCCTTCCTGCAGCTCCTCAAGAGGCTTGAGAACAACATACTCTGTCGGCACCTCAAGGAACGGCATGGCGTTGATCCACTTGCAGGTGATGTCCGGAGATTCAAAGAACCGCTCCCCGATGCCCATATCCCACGTCTGCCCGCCGCCAAGTTCGAACTTCCCGCCGGTAGATAGCAACTGTTCGATCGGGAATCCGACGTATTTGTTCCCGAACCCCAAGCCGACACCGCCTCCCGGGCAACCGAAATGTTTCCGATCAAATGCCGCCGAGCGTTTCTGGGTCGCCGCAGCCACCAACATGGCCGCCGTACAGCCGCGGATATTGCCTTCTTTGAACTGTATGGCCCCTTCAGGCTTTTTGTCTGTCAGGTGGATGGCGACGGGAGAGTACGTCAATTGCAGGCGTTCCAGAAGGGTGCTTTTCATTGCAGGCTCCTACCCCTTGAATGGAGAGATGTGGTAATTTTAATTACCATGTTTGCATGGTAATATTCGTTACCATGAAAATCAAGCCAGGTCCGTCGATATCTTCCGCCCGGGGAAAAAGAGATACCCGGCAGCCTCCGGCCGCCCTGCCCAATAAGCGCGCCTCCAAGGTGCTGAAAGTGGCAGGCGAGTTGTTTCTCTCGCGGGGGTATGCCGGAGTTTCTCTGGAAACGATTGTCGCCAGGACCGGGGGCTCCTTCAGGGACCTGTACCAAGCATTTGGAAGCAAGGAATCGCTTTTCCTGCGGGTGATGACCGATGTGTGCGAGGAGGTTTTATCGCCGCTGCGCGAATTGGCGCTGGATCAGGCAAGCGAGCAGATGCCCTTGGAGGAGGTGTTGTCGGCCATGGGCAGATCCATCCTGCGAGTCCTGCTTTCTACCCGTGTCCTTTGCCTTCACCGCCTGGTCGTAAGCGGGAGTCCGCCATTTCCTGCTCTCGGCAAACTCTTTTTTCAGGCAGGGCCCGGCAAAGTAAATGAAACCGTTGCGGCCTTTCTGAGGGCTCGTGCCGAACGCGATGGGCTGGTTCTTCCGGAGCCTTTGGCGGCGGCCGCGATTTTTATCAATTCGTTAGCCGGCGACCTTCAGCTGCGCGCAATCACCGGGGGGAAAGTTTCCGATTCGGAGGTGGAGGCTCGCCTGCAAGAGGCGGTTCGTGTCTTTTTAAGCGGCGTGCGGCGGCCTGATCGAAATGCCGCTCCTTAAACCGGCGGATTGGAGCAATGATTTCCGCCTTTGCGCCCTTCCCCCCCTTTCCGATCAGAATTTGAATTCCATCGGGGATGTCGACAGGCTCGGACTAATCGCCATTGGACGATTGCCGCGCAAGCCCAGGAGTACCGGGTGCTCGATGAACTCGCGGCGCGGCTCGACCTGGTCGCCCATCAGGCGGGAGAAGATCTCGTCGGCGTCGGTCTCGTCCCCCAGCTCCACGCGCAGCAGCTCGCGCGACTCGGGGTTCATCGCCGTCTCCCAAAGCTGCTCGGGGTTCATCTCGCCCAGGCCCTTGTACCGCTGGATCGTCTGCCCCTTCTTCGCGGCCTCCAGCACCTGGCCCAGCAGGCACAGGGGGCCGTCGGCCTCGGGGAAGGACCCCTCCCCTTCCAGCCGGTACGGCGGCGTCCTCCACGGTCTGCTTGGTTAGACTGTTCTTCAGTTCGAACGTAGCGATGGGCAAACCGTTGATGAAGAGAACGAGATCAAGAGCCCGGCGTGTCTCGCCAAGACTGTACCAAAGCTGCCGGGTGACGCTGAACCGGTTCCCGGCATGGAGTTCGGCGGCTTTCTCGTTCCCCGGAGAGGGTGTTTCGAAGAAGAAGGATATATCGTGCGGGCCGTGCTTCACGCCGTGGCGTAGCACGTGGATCACACCGCGCTTGCCTATCTCCTTCTCCAGCCTGGCGAGAAAAGTGCGGCGCAGGGGGGTGTCGCCCGCCAACTCGACCGTTGCGGCAACCTCGGGTTGCGTCGCTTCCGGAAAAGCGCGCAAGTGAGCGATGTCCAGGCAGTAACTCCGGTCGTACGCCTTGGCTTCGCCGGGCACCCAGCCCGACTCCAGCATGTCGGCGACGATCAGGGATTCGAGGTCTTTTTCGCTGGTGCCGGTCGGCATGGTCTCGGCGTTTCCCGGTCCCTACCGCGCCGCCCAGCCGAAACGTGCTTCCAACCCGCGTAACATGGTAAAGGTGTCTTGATAAGCGACCCCGAATTGCTTGCAGATGTTCGGTAGCGGCACGGTTCTCCTGGCGCCGGCGCTAAATCCTTCGTGGGTGACAAGCACGAGATTGTGCACTTTGGCATAGGCAGCAAGCCAACCATCCGCAACTCGAGCGAACTCGGCTTTCGCTCCGGGAAGAAACTGTTTGTTGCCCTGAACCCAGGTCATCATCTCCCCAAACGCTTCCACTACCGGCATCTCCCCCGAAGAAACAAACAATGACCCCGGCGCCTTCTTAACCCAAGCAGACAGTGCATCGCCATCGGCGATTTCAGCCTGAACCCGGTCGATGCTCATAAGGCGAGCGGCGCGACAATGGTGAACGAGACATTCCCAGAAACCGGGGCAGATGTCATGGGCATAGTATCGCCGGTGCGCCTCCATGAACACATTCGCATCGAGAAGATATACCGGCGGGCGGCGATGCGGCACGATCAGATTCCCATCGCCTCGACGAAATGGTCGAACGTTTTCCCTTTCAGGCCGGTGAGGAGATACGCGTCCCGAAAGAGCAGGCGGCCTTCTTTCACGGCGCGCACTACAGCAGCTCCGAACCGGTGACCGATCCGGACATTCTGGTTGTTCCAGAAATCTCCGCCCGCTTCATTGCGCAAGCGCCGACGTCGTTCATCTTCCCGATAAGCGTTATAAAAATCGAAAAATCCGTCCCGGTCGATCAGGGAGATATCGAGCGCGCGACGGGCGGCGACCAAGCTGCTGACCTTGAACCTTCTCGCGAGATAATCGAAGGGGGCTTCCTCCCGGGGAATCTGCCCCCATGCAGACCGAAGATCGCGCTCCGGCACCAGAAACTCGGCGGCCACAGCATTGCAGAACCGCTCTGTCCTTTCGGACGAAGGTTGCATGTCCTGAAAATTGGACACGCCCTCAGCCCCAACCCAGATGTGCACCAGTTCGTGTACCATCGTGAACATCTGCGCCGCCTTGTAGTCGGCCCCATTGATG
>CAVPWJ010000241.1:0-9023 GCA_963708955.1 uncultured delta proteobacterium | reverse complement strand
GGTCAAGGATCCGCGCATCGGCACGGTGACGTTGACCCGCGCCGAGATCGGCGCCGACCTTCGCTCCGCGCGGGTCGGCTACTGCACGCTCGGAGATCCCTCGGCGCGGGCGCGCGCGCAGCAGGGCCTCGAGAGCGCGGCGCGTTTCCTGCGAGGGAAGGTGGCGCGCGCGCTGCGGATGCGTCGCGCGCCGGAGATCCACTTCCAGTACGATGACACGTTCGAGAAGGCCGGCGAGGTCGACCGGCTGCTGAAGAGCGTACGTCCTTCGAATGACGCGGAGTAGCCGTCTCGGCCTCGACGGGATCCTGCTGATCGACAAGCCGGCAGGGATCACCTCCGCGGGGGTCGTGCGCGAGGTCAAGCGGCGGCTCGGTGGGCCCAAGGTCGGCCACCTCGGCACCCTCGACCCGTTCGCGACCGGCCTGTTGCCGCTCGCTCTCGGCGAAGGTTCGAAGATCGTGCCGTTCCTCAACCAGGAGGGGAAGGCGTACACGGGGACGATCGTCCTCGGCCGGGAGACCGACACGCTCGACTCGACCGGCAAGACCACCTCGACGGCAAGGGTCCCGCCGGTCGACGACTCCCGGCTTGCGGTGGTGGCGGCGGGCTTTCTCGGCGAGATCGCGCAGGTCCCGCCGATGTTTTCGGCGCTCAAGCGGGGTGGGACCCCGCTCTACGTGCTGGCGCGAAAAGGCGTTTCGCTCGAGCTCGAGGCGAGAACGGTCGTGGTCGGAGCGCTGTCGCTCGCCGTCGTGGACGCGCAGACCCTGGCGATCTCCGTGCGCTGCTCGAAGGGGACGTACGTACGGTCGCTCGCCCGCGACGTCTCCCGCGCGCTCGGCACGGTCGGCCACCTCGCTTCGTTGCGCCGCGTGATCTTCGGCAGCTTCGAGGTCGAGGACGCGGTGCCGCTGGAGGCAGTCGGCGAGGCCGCCGAGCTTCGCCTGTTGTCCCCCCGAGCGGCGCTCGTCGGCCTGAGGGATCTGTCCGCGGACGATCGGCTCGTCGCGGAGATCCACCGGGGCCAACAGACCGGCTTCGGTTTGCTGCCCGCCCCTCGCAACCCCGACGAGGTCGCCAAGCTGATCGATGCCCCGGGCAACCTCGTCGCCCTGGTCGCGGCCAGCGGACGGAGCTGGCGGCTGCTGCGCGTGCTCGCGTCTCCCGTACACCCTTTTGTCCGTCGCTCTTGACAGGGCGCGAAACCCGTCGTTAGGGTGTCGGGACGCACCTTTCGAGGGTTTTTGAGGTCGAAGGTGTCGGAGAAAGCCAGGGAGAAATACTACAAAGCGAAAGCATCATCGATATCGAGGGAGTGGAGCGCAAATTCGTTCAATGAGTGTCAGCGCTCGAGACGGGCGCTATGGAACATTTAGGCTCGACCGTTCTGAAGAATCTCGCGAGGGTGGAAAGTCGAAGGAATCGTTGATGGGTATCTCGTTTGTCATTGAGGCACCGCTGTCACCCGACCGTGTGAACCTCACGCGGTCTCCCGCCACCTTGCGACGGATCAGTTTCGTCGAGGGTTTCCAAGTCTAGCCTACTTCATTCGCCGCCTCTCCCCCGCGTGCGGCCGTCCATCGGACGGGCCGCGACGAGTCCGTGTTTTTCCTGGAAGGGAGGAGAGTTGAGCTTCGTCGTCATTATTGTCTCGTTAGTCGTCGGCGCCGTGCTGGCATTCGCCATCGACTGGCTCCGACGAAGAAATCACGCGGCGCAAACCGAGCAAGCCGAAGCCACGGCGGCGCGCATCATCGAGGAAGCCCGCAAGGAGTCGGAGGTCGTCCGCAAGGAGGCCCAGGTCCAGGGCAAGGACGTCCTGCTGAACGCCCGGCAGCAGGCCGAGCGAGAGGCGCGCGAGCGGCGCGCCGAGCTCCAGCAGACCGAGAAGCGCATCCAAAATAAGGAGGAGGCGATCGAGAAGCGCCTCCAGGCCCTGGAGGCTCGGGACAGCGAGTGCGCCCGTCGGGAGAAGGTGCTGCGCGAGCGTGAGGCCCGCTTCGGCGAGCGCGAGAAGGAACAGGCCGAGATGGTTCGGCAGGCCCAGGAGCGTATCGAGCAGATCGCGGGCATGACCCGCGACGAGGCGCGGCGCACGCTGCTCGACACCATGATGGCCGAAACCCGGCACGAGGCGGCGCGCCGGATCCGCCAGATCGAGGAAGAGGCCAAGCAGGAGGCCGACCGCAAGGCGAAGAAGATCATCTCGATTGCCATCGAGCGGTTGGCGGGAGACTTCGTCGCCGGGCGCACGGTTACCGTGGTGCCGATTCCCTCCGACGACATGAAGGGCCGGATCATCGGCCGCGAGGGCAGGAACATCCGGGCGATCGAGGCGGCGACCGGGGTCGACCTGATCGTCGACGACACGCCCGAAGCCGTGGTGGTGTCGTGCCACAACCCGATCCGGCGCGAGATCGCCAGGCTGGCGCTGCAGCGGCTGATCTCCGACGGACGCATTCACCCGGGGCGGATCGAGGAGGTGGTACGCAAGGCCGAGCAGGAGCTCGACGCGAACCTCCGCGAGGCCGGGCAGAAGGCGATCTTCGAGGTTGGCATCCACGGCGTGCATCCCGAGATCGTCAAGCTGCTCGGCATGCTGAAGTTCCGCTACAGCTACGCGCAGAACGTCCTACAGCACTCGTTGGAGGCCGCCTTCATCTGCGGAGCGATGGCAGCCGAGCTCGGTCTCAACGAGAAGCAGGCGCGCCGCGCGGCGCTGCTGCACGATATCGGCAAGGCGCTCACCCACGAGGTCGAGGGCTCGCATGCCATCATCGGCGCCGAGATCGCCCGCAAGTACGGTGAGTCGGCAAAGATCGTCAACGCCATCGCCGCCCACCACGAGGAGGTGCGGGCCGAGACCATCCTCGCTCCGCTGGTCGATGCCGCCGACGCGCTGTCGGGGGCCCGGCCGGGGGCGCGACGGGAGGTGTTGGAGAGCTACGTGAAGCGGCTCGAGGATCTCGAGCGTATTTCGACGTCGTTCCCGGGAGTCGAAAAGGCGTTTGCCGTGCAGGCCGGACGCGAGGTGCGGATCGTCGTCGAGCCCGCGGCCATCGACGACGATCAGGCGCTGCTGCTCGCTCGCGACATCGCTCGCAAGATCGAGCACGAGATGACCTACCCCGGCCAGATTCGCGTCACCGTGATCCGCGAGACTCGAGCGTCCGACGTGGCGAAATGAAACGACGCGCCATCCGGCGTAGGACTGCGTACCGCGAGCGGCTGAGCGGCCAGCCGTCGCGGTCGATCGGCCGAGACGGAACGCGGAAATGGTCGGTCCGCTCCAGCCGCGTCCAATCATGAAGATCCTGTATTTTGGAGACGTGGTGGGCAAGCCCGGCCGCCAAGCGGTGAAGCGCCGCGCCCTGGCCCTAGCCGAGCGAGAGGGTGCCGATCTGCTGGTCGCCAACTGCGAGAACTCGAGCGGCGGCATGGGCGTCGACCCGGGCACGGCGCGCGAGCTCTTCTCGGCCGGCGTGAACGTGCTCACCTCGGGCAATCACGTCTGGCGCAAGCGCGAGATCTACGACTTCCTCGAGGGGTCGGACCGGCTGCTGCGCCCTGCGAACTTCGCGCCCGGCGTTCCCGGCCGCGGATGGTCCATCTATCCGACGGCCAAAGGGCCGGTCGCCGTCGTCAATTTGATCGGCCGAGTGTTCATGGCGCCCGCCGACTGTCCGTTCCGCGCCGCCGACGAGATCTTGCGCAGCATCGGCGATCGGGCGAAGGTCGTCTTCGTCGACATGCACGCCGAAGCGACCTCGGAGAAGATGGGCATGGGACGCTATCTCGACGGCCGTGTCTCGGCGGTGGTGGGCAGCCACACGCACGTGCAAACCGCCGACGAGATGGTGCTGCCGGGCGGCACCGCCTACATCACCGATACCGGCATGTGCGGGCCGCTCGACTCGGTGATCGGCATGCGCACCGAACAGGTGCTGCGGCGCTTCCTCGACCAGCTCCCGGTGCGATTCGAGGTGGGCGGCGGCGCCCCGCTACTGCAGGCGGTCACCGTCGACGTCGACGAGGCGACCGGGAAAGCGCGCGGCATCCGGCGCATCCGCGAGGTGCTGGAGAGCGATACGTGAGGCGGGTGGCCGAGCAATTGGCGATCCTTCGCCGCGGCGCGGTGGAGGTGATCCCGGAAGACGACTTGGTCCGCAAGCTCGAGCGCGCTCGAGCGAGCGAAACGCCGCTGCGGGTGAAGCTCGGCGCCGATCCCTCCGCGCCCGACCTCCACCTCGGCCACACGGTGGTGCTGCAAAAGCTCCGAGACTTTCAGGAGTGTGGCCACACGGCGGTGTTCCTGATCGGCGACTTCACCGGCATGATCGGCGATCCGAGTGGGCGCTCGGAGACTCGCAAGCCGCTCGACCGCGATCAGGTGGCGGCCAACGCCGAGACCTACAAGCAGCAGGTGTTCAAGATCCTCGATCCGGATCGCACGGAGATCCGCTTCAACTCGGAGTGGATGAACGCGATGCGCGCCGCCGAGGTCGTCAAGCTGGCCGCGCAGTACACGGTGGCTCGCCTGCTCGAGCGCGACGACTTCGCCAAGCGATTCCGCGACAACCGCCCGATCGGCATCCACGAGCTCCTGTATCCGTTGGTGCAGGGCTACGATTCGGTGGCGCTCCACGCCGACGTCGAGCTCGGCGGCACCGACCAGAAGTTCAACCTGCTGGTCGGCCGCGAGCTGCAGAAGTGGGCGGGCCAGGATCCGCAGGCGATCGTCACCATGCCGCTGCTCGAGGGCACCGACGCGAAGCTCGTCGACGGCCGGCTAGTCGGTCAGAAGATGTCGAAGTCGCTCGGCAACGCGATCGGCATCCACGAGCCGCCCGCGGAGATGTACGGCAAGGTGATGGCGGTCTCGGACGAGCTGATGCTGCGCTACGTCGACGTGTTGTCGCGGCAAGATCGGTGGCCTGACCCGCGCAGCGCGCCGATGGCGGCCAAGCAGGCGCTGGCCGCCGAGATCGTCGCGCGCTTTCACGGCGAGGAGGCGAGCCGGCGCGCCGCCGAGGAGTTTGCGCAGCGCTTTCAGCGACGCGAGCTGCCGTCCGACATTCCCGAGATCACCTGGACGGAGGATGGCGATACCGTGTGGCTCGCGAGCCTCCTCGCCGCGGCCGGCCTCGCCAAGTCGAACAGCGAGGCCCGTCGCCTGGTCGTGCAGGGAGCCGTCAAGCTCGATGGGAGCGCGGTGAAGGATCCGCGGTTCGACGTGCCGTGTCGCGGCAGCGTGCTGCTCGAGGTCGGCAAGCGGCGCATCGCTCGCGTCGTGTTCGGGCGGTAGGAATTCACCGCGAGGCGGCCTCTACGCCGGCGTCACTTCTCGCGGAGGCGATGCGCATCGGCTGGGGGGGGCAACACCGGTGATCTTCGACACGAGAGGCCCCGACTACTCTCGGTAGAACTCGCTGACGTC
Organism: uncultured delta proteobacterium; assembly: GCA_963708955.1. GTDB lineage: Bacteria > Desulfobacterota > Binatia > JACPRU01 > JACPRU01 > JACPRU01. The sequence goes on along the minus strand of CAVPWJ010000241.1, from coordinate 3,583 downwards.
GAAGCAGACACGCCGCTTGCGGCCGTCCACCGTGGTGAAATCGAGCACGTCGTAGCTGCGCTTGCCCGACTGCACCAGCGATTGCTCGGTCAGGTTCCAGCCCGGATGGCGCTCGGACAGCCAACGGTATTCCGACGCTACTCCCTCGAATTCTCCGCGCGCGCCTTGGATCAGTACGGCGTGCTCGCAGCTCGATCCGTCGCCACCCGCGAACACCACCGGGCTCTGAGCCGGAACGGGCCCTTGGGACGGGCGGTTCGTCTCGGCATGGGCCGCCGACGAAGCGCAGCCGGCGAGCATCCAGGCGATGAGTACCACGGCTGGAAGCGGGACGTTCATCGGCAAAATGCTCGCAGACGGCTCGGAGCCGATCAAGAGAAGCCGCCCAGGGGCGATGCTCCACGAGCGCCATGTGCTCGTCCAGCGAAGTCGTCATGCGCTTCGGTCAGCCTGATGGGTGAAACTTGGACCATCGCAATTTTACACACTCGAGCTTCTTGGCAGGCGGGGCCTCGTTCGAGCCTTGCAAACTGCGATGATTTTTTGCTTTCTTCGAGAAGAAGCTTGTGTTACACGCGCTAGTCGTCGTTTGAGTGGGGGGATCCTGAACATCACCAGTGTGGCGGTGGGAGCGAGTGAAGGCAAGTTTTCCTATGAGTATGAGGTGGTGGGGTCACGGAGGGAGCGCCATGACTTTTGAGTACCGTGCATTCTGCTACGCCAGGCTTTTGTTCTTCCCGCTGCTCTTCTCCCTCGGCGGAGCGTCGTTCGCCATGGATGACATTCCGCCGGGCACGAAGATCACTGGGGAGAACTGGGAGCAATACAGAGACTTCATGCCCTTGGGAATGCAGGAGCTGTTCAAGGGGACCTACCACTGGAAACTTCCGGACGACGTGGTGATGGAGGTCGGCGCGGTGACGCCGATTCCTCCGCGCCGCAAGTACAAGGAGGACACGGAGAAGTACAGCGGTCAGGTTACCCTGAAGCTGGTAGAGAAGACCGGGGGATACGTTCCCGAAGGCTACTTGGGTGGTTTGCCTTTTCCGGATCCGCAAGAGCCGCTGAAGGCAATCAAGATCATGTACAACGGTTATTACCGCGATTACCCACACATCATTTGGTGGCCGCTGCATCTACGGCTCTTGGATCGTCTAGGGAATCGAACGGATCTGATAGGCACCTTCGCCTCCTACAAGCTGAGTCGCATGAGCGAAGAGGGAATGCCGCTGGTTCATCCGAAGGCAAACGGCATATACATCAGTACCAGAACGGCCTTGACCGAACCGGAACAATCCAAATATGTGACGCAGGTGGCGGTCATCCCAGATAATCCTGCTCAGGAAGAGGACCAGTACGCCTTTATTCCATCGCTGAGGAGGTCTCTTCGGTTGTCTTCATCGGCACGCTGTGCGCCGATCGTCGGCAGCGACTGGACACCAGATGACGTTCGTGGCTTCGCGGGCATTCCTGGTTTTTTCATCGCAGAGCTGGTCGGGGAGAAGAAGATTCTCATGATGGTCAACGCCGGCGTCGACCAGTTGAAGTACGAAAACTTCTGGGATCCACCGACCTGGCCGAAGCCGATTGTCGGCAAGTGGGAGGCGAGGGACGCCTACGTCATCAACATCAAACGGGCCCCGCCGGTAGCCGAGGGATATTGCTTCGCGAGCCGCGTGGCCTACGTGGACAAACAGACTTGGTCGAACATGTGGGTCGACACCTATGACAGCAACCATAAGCTCTGGAAGATTCTGCCGCATTTTTCGTCCATTCACCGGTCGCCGAACGGTGACATGTTGTTGCCAATGGAGGGGAACTCGGTCAGCGCGGTGCTCGATGTGCAAAACGTACATTTTACCAACACATTCGAAGTGCCAGCCAGCATCAACGACGATGTCCCGCAGGAGTACAAAAATCTGGAGCGATATGCCTACCCCAGCGGGCTCAACGAGATCATGCGGTAGGGACTCCGCTGATGGGAAAAGCGATGCAGACGGCCGTGCTGTCGACCCTGTGGAAGCGATCTCTGGGGAAGGCACATTTGCCTGCTCACGCCACGACTCGTGCGTGACGAGAACAAGTTGAGGAGAAGCCCAATTCAGGAATCGGACTTTGAGCGTTGCGGGCAGCCTAGTAACTACTGAGGCAACCTCATGACTTTTCAGTGTCGCTTATTTTATTATGCCAGGCTTCTGTTCTTTCCACTGCTCTTCTCTCTTGGGGGAGCGTCGTTCGCCATGGATGACATTCCGCCGGGCACGAAGATCACCCGGGAGAACTGGGAGCAATACAAAGACTTCATGCCCCTGGGGATGCAGGAGCTGTTCAAGGGAACCTACCACTGGAAACTTCCAGACGACGTGGTGATGGAGGTCGGTAAGGTAACGCCGATTCCTCCGCGCCGTAAGTACAAGGAGAACACGGAGAAGTACGGCGGTCAGGTGACCCTGAAGCCGTTCGAGGAGACCGGCGGATATGTTCCTGAAGGCTACGTGGCTGGTTTGCCTTTTCCGGATCCGCAAGAACCGCTAAAGGCAGTTAAGATCATGTACAACGCGTACTACCGCGATTACCCCCGCCTCATCCACTGGCTGCTGGATATACAGCTCCAGGATCGTTTCGGGAACCGAACGGTGACCAAAGGTGACCTCGCCTACTACAGGCTGAGCGGTATGAGCGAGGAGGGAATGCCAGAGGTTGATCCGCAGGCGAACGGCAGATTCTTGAGCCAGTACGTGACCATGACTGCGCCGGAGCAATCCAAGTACATTACTCAGTTGACGCTCATTCCACACAATCCAGCGAAAGAAGCGGACCAGTACGCCTTCATTCCATCGCTGAGGAGGTCTCTCCGGTTGGCTGCGTCGGCGACCTGCGCGCCGATCATTGGTACCGACTGGACGCCAGACGACGTTAATGGCTTTAATGGTATTCCCGCATTTTTCGTTCCAGAGCTCGTCGCGGAGAAGAAGATTCTCATGATGGTCAACGTAGACCCTGGCCAGCTAAAGCGCGATGGCCCAGGTTTCTGGGATCCGCCGACTTGGCCGAAGCCGGTTGCGGGCAAGTGGGAGGCGAGGGACGCCTATGTCATCAACATCAAGCGTGCTCAAGCGGTAGCCGCGGGGTATTGTTACGCCAGCCGCTTGGCCTATGTGGACAAAGAGACCTGGTCGAACATGTGGGTCGACGCCTATGACAACAGCAACAAGCTCTGGAAGATCATTGTGCATTTCTCGGCCATTTATAAGTTTCGCAATGGTGAGCAGATGTTGCCAATGGAGGGGAACGCGGTAAGCGTGGGGTTTGACGTACAAAATGACCACTTTACCAACACATTTGAAGCACCGGTAAGTCTCAACGAGGATGTCCCGCAACAGTACCAAAACCTGCAGCGATATGCACATCCCAGCGCGCTGAACGAGGTCATGCGGTAGAGACTCCGCTCGCAGTTGGATCAATCGGCCGATTTATATCTCAGGGAGGCGAGCCAATGTTGGGATAATCGATGCAGATGGCTGTGCTGTCGACCCTGTGGGAGCGATCTCTGGGGAAGGACATTCGCTTGCTCACGCCACAA
>CAVPWJ010000240.1:0-7200 GCA_963708955.1 uncultured delta proteobacterium | reverse complement strand
CACGCATTGCTCTCTCCCTCCACGCCTCGAACATGAGGACGGCCCACAGTGGATATTGCCAGTCTTTCCTTCCGGCGAGATGCTCTCTCCAGCGTTCGCGGACCGGGGCGGGGTCGAGATACCCGGCGGCGCGCAGCCGGCTCTCGTCGAGTAGGCTCTCGGCCCAATCGCGGAGCGGCCCCCGGAGCCACGTACCGATCGGTACGCCAAAGCCCATCTTCGGGCGCTCCACGAGGGCGGGCGGAACGTAGCGGTGGAGCACCTGACGGAGGATCCACTTCCCGCGGTTGCCGCGCACCTTCCAGCCGAGAGGAAGGCGCCACGCGAGCTCCACGACCCGATGATCGAGCAGCGGCACACGCGCTTCGAGGGAGACGGCCATGCTCGCCCGGTCGACCTTCGTGAGGATGTCGTCGGGTAGGTATGTCACGAGATCCACGAGCTGGTGGCGCCCGATCGATTCCGGAAAGCGCTCGGCCAACGTTTCTTCCCACAAGATGTTCTGAAGCTCCTTCGCTCCGAGGACCAGCTTCGCCGGCTCCAGCCACAGCGACACGAGCTGCCGGTAGAGCTCGTCGATGCTCGTGAGGTCGAACGCCGACGCGACCCGCTGCGCTCGCGCTGGCGACCACGAGAAATTGAGCGCCGCAGGAAGCCAGCTCTGCAGGCGATCGATCAACACGGGCGAAAGCCTGAACAGGGCTCCGGCCAGGCGACGCCGCACGGGTCCTGGGACTCGGCAGATGACGCTCCAGATGGAAGCGGCCCAGAAGTAGCGGTCGTAGCCGGCAAACAGCTCGTCTCCCCCGTCGCCGGACAGGGCCACCGTCACGTGGCGGCGAGTCATCTCCGAGACCAGATAGGTGGGGAGCTGCGAAGAATCCGCGAACGGCTCGTCGTACCACTCGGGGATGCGGGGAATGAGGTTCAACGCGTGATCGGGACCGACGTAGAGCTCGGTGTGATTCGTGCCGAGGTGCGCGGCCACCGCCTTGGCGTGAGCGGCCTCGTCGTATCCGCTCTCGCGAAAGCCGACCGTGAACGTGCGCACCGGCCGCGACGACTGTGCTTGCATGAGAGCGACCACCGTCGACGAGTCGATCCCGCCGGAGAGAAAAGCGCCGAGCGGAACGTCGGCTTCCATGCGCAGCTTGACGGCTTCGCGAAGCAACGCGTCCAGGCGCTCGACGGCCTCTCCGACGGGCCCCGCGATACGGTTCGAAACGCCGGCTTCGGCAACCGACAGCGCGCTCCAGTAGACTTCCGGATCGGGAATCTCGCCTTCTGATCCGATTCGAAGGAGAGCCCCGGCAGGCAGCTTGCGGACGCCGCGATAGATCGTCGCGGGCGCCGGCACGTAGCCGAAGCGAAGATACGAGCAGAGGGCGTCGCGATCGATCTCGGAATCGAATCGCGGGTGAGCGTGCAGCGCCTTCAGCTCCGAGCCGAACAGCAGAAGATCACCGACCAGACCGTAGTAGAGGGGCTTGATGCCGACCCGGTCTCGGACCAGCCAAAGCGCTCGCTCGCTACGATCCCAGAGCGCGAAGGCGAACATGCCGACGAAGCGCCCGACGGCCGCTGTGACGCCCCACTCGCTGATGGCCGCGAGCATCACCTCGGTATCGGAATGCCCGCGAAAGGAATGGCCGCGCGTCTCGAGCTCGGCGCGTAGCGCGCGGAAGTTGAAGACCTCGCCGTTGAACACGATCACGTACCGGCCGTCGGCGGAGAACATCGGCTGGTGCCCCTCGCTCGAAAGATCGAGGATCGCCAGGCGCCGGTGACCCAAAGCGATCCCGGCGGCAGGATCGGCCCACACGCCGGCGTCGTCCGGACCGCGATGGCGGATAGCGTCTGCCATGCCGCGTGCGATGCTTTCGAGATCGCCGCCTCCGGTCGACCGGCCGCGGTCGAAGATCCCACTGATCCCGCACATCGCTCAGCGACCCTCGATCGCCGACCGAAGCACGGCCTCGGTCTCGCGGACCAAACGGTCGACCCCAAGGTTCTCGATGATGCGCCGGCGCATCGCCTGCCGTTGCTCGCTGGTTGGCGGATGCTGCACGACGTTCTCGATTGCGTCGGCCAGTCGAGCGGGTGACGCGGGAGGCACCACGCTTCCGCCATCGCCGACGAGCCAGGCCGCGTCGCCGACATCAGTGACCACGCAGGGTGTTTCGCAAGCCATCGCCTCGGCGACGACGTTCGGAATGCCTTCTCCGAACGACGAACACAGCACGAGAACATCGATGGCACCGTAGACTTCAGCCATGTCGAATCGCGGACCCGTCCAGAGCAGTCGGCGGTCGAGACCAAGAGAGCTTCCAAGGTCTCGAATCGTTTGGACGTACGCCGGCGCTCCACTACCGACGCAGACGAACCGAATGTGGGGGGAGCGCTCTTTCAACAGGGCAGCGGCTTCGAGGAAGGTCCGGTGATCCTTCATCGGATCGATTCTACCGACGAGACCGACGAGCGACTCGTGATCGTCGATGTTCCACTCGGCGCGAAGCCGAGCTCGCCCCTCGGGAGGAGGGTGGAATCGGTCGGTGTCGACCGCATTGACGACGACGGTCATCTTGTCGTGAGGGAAGCCTCTGCCCGCAGCGTGCTTCAAGCCGGCTCGCGAATTCACGATGATGCGGTCGCTGAACCGAGACAACCACGGCTCGAGTGCCGACGTGATGCGGGTCCAACGATCGTATTGGTCGAGATCCATGTTGCTCGCCCGCAAGCCCCAGACCACGCGAATGCGAGGGACAAAGATTCGGGCCACCACGGCGAGCACGTTTGCAGCGGTGAGCGCGCTATAGACGACCTCGACTTTTTCGCGGCGAATGGCCCGTGCGAGCCGCACGGCGACGCCTGCGAAATCGTAACGCCCGCGCTTCTCGAGCGAGAGGATGGGTACGCCGGTTCGTTGCAGCCCGACTTCCAGAGGACCGCCGGGGTAGAGCATCGCGACGAGCACCGAGTGCCCGGCTCTCTGCAACCCATCGGCCAGGAGCACCATCTGCCCTTCTGCTCCACCGATGTCGAGCGAGCGTATGAGAAGCAGGATCCGCATGCGGCGGTGGTCGAAGAGGCGCTCACTCCTTCCGGAACACGAATTCGTTGCAGCCTTCGCCGCCACCGTTGGTTTTCAGCCGCATCAGCGAAAAGCCTTCTTGCCTGTAGAGGTCGAAGATCTCCTCCGGCTTGGCGACCTCGAACGGGTAGCCTCCGAGCCAGTCGAACCAATCGTAGACGCGCGACATGCCACGAGTGTTGTGGCCGTAGCCACGGTAGGCGGTGAAAGGGTTGCGGCCGGCGCGAAGGTCCGCATGCGCGCCGGCCAGGATCAAGTACGGCAGGAACACGGCGCTCACGAGCAGCCTCCCCGCGGTGCCGGAGCAGTACAGCCGTTTGATCCGTCTCCAACGCATGGACCGAGTTCCCTGATCGTTGTAGATCGCGACGAACAGCAGCCCCCGAGCTGCAACCAAACTCGCGACGTTTGTGAGGGCCGTGAGCATGGCGCCGGTGTGATGCAGCACGCCCCAGGCATAGACGATGTCGAACGTGCCTAGCGACTCGAGGTAGGCTATGTCGAGAACCGACCCGCTCTCGACACGCCAGCAAGGATCGTCGGGGAGGAACCGTCGGCGGAGCTCGGCCGTACATGAGACCGCTTGCGGATCGTAGTCGAAGGAGACGACATCTGCCCCCATGCGCCGGGCGGCGAGCGAAAAGAGACCGCTGCCCGAGCCGACGTCCAGAAAGCGCTTACCGTCGAGGTCCGATACCTCTAGCATGTCGCGCAGCGACTCCCCCGCACGGCGGATTCGATCCTCGTCGAGCACCGTCAGGAAGCGCTGCCAGTTGCGGCCGAACGCGAAGCGCTGCCCGGCCAAGATCTCGCCCGAGGCCTCCGGAATCTTCGCATCGGCGCTCGGACGGCTCGACATCTGGGAAGGCGTATCAATCATGAGGAGCCGGCGATCGCCGCGGTCAGTGCCTCATCCCACATTCGCAGGACTCGCTCCAGGGAGAAGCGCTCGACGACAGCCCTGGCTGAAGAGCCGAGCCGTTTCCGCTCGCTCTCGCTGGACATCAGCTGGTCGAGCGCCGTTGCGAGATCCTCTACGTTTTCCGGTGGAACGAGCAGCCCGTCCACCCCGTGACGGATCACGTCTCGCGGGCCGCTCGGGCAGTCGAAGCTCACGACGGGCAGCCCGCACGCCATGGCTTCGAGGAGGGCGTTCGGCATTCCCTCGAACCGGGACGAGAGGACGAAGAGATCCGCGCGATGAAGGACGACGTGCGCGTTTCTGACGAGCCCGGCAAATTCCACCTGGTCGCCGATTCCCAACTCCGACGCGAGCGCGCGGAGATTTTTCTCCTCGGCGCCCTCGCCGAGCAGGCGCAGCGTCCAGTCGGAATATGTCGCGGCACATTGCGCGAACGCGCGCAGCAGCAAGTCGAAACCCTTCTGTGGAACCAATCGCCCCATGGCCACCAGCGTATGCCGGTCGCGCGGCGTGCGTGGGTGCGGAGCGGCTTCCTCTTCGCGGCGAATGGCCCGTGCGAGCCGCACGGCGACGCCTGCGAAATCGTAACGCCCGCGCTTCTCGAGCGAGAGGATGGGTACGCCGGTTCGTTGCAGCCCGACTTCCAGAGGACCGCCGGGGTAGAGCATCGCGACGAGCACCGAGTGCCCGGCTCTCTGCAACCCATCGGCCAGGAGCACCATCTGCCCTTCTGCTCCACCGATGTCGAGCGAGCGTATGAGAAGCAGGATCCGCATGCGGCCATTGCCCAGGAGTGGCGAAATTCCTTGGGCAGGGGAACTTGTTCTTGGGGTGCTCCTCCAGCTCACCTTCTGCCACAGCTACGAAAGACCCCGAAGGTATCGACCGGGTCGAGACCAACGAGGAGGCGACAAGCGCTGCCAGTTGCAGCCGAAACGTGGGCCTCGACCGACCAGGGCCTCGCCTGAAGTCGCCGCAGCGTTCTCATGTCCGTGCGAGGGAATCGGAATTTGCGATTACGTGTTGATCGCGAGAAGAGGCATCTACGTGACGCAGGCCAAAGGTCAGAGCTCGGGTAGATTGCAGCTCGTCCGGGGGACTCTCGATTCCACCAGTTGAGCAATATATGAGACGAGCCTCGAGTGGAAACGCACGCACGGGCTCGGTACCTTGACTTTGCAAGGCACTACCAGTCAACACGTGAGGCAAGAAGGTGAGATCTCAGCCGAAAGCCGAGCGCGGGCCTGCTTGACGGAAACGCCGAACCTCCTCGCGGTGCTCATTCGCGTCCCTCTAGACGCAATGTCATTCACTTAAGAACGCGCTCCCCTGATCGATGCGGCCCAGAGGCGGGAAATCGCGGGTTGACGCAACGCGGCACGGAGGGATAGGTCCTTAACTAAATGACATTGCCTCTAGACGGAGGATCGAAGTGTGAGCGAGGCGGCCGTCAGCGAGTTCTCCGTGGACGGTGATGCCCCTGCTACTTCCCTGCCGTATCGGGTGTTCGCGGGGGTCACTTGGATCACGCTGGCCGGGGCCGGGACGCGCCTCCTATCGCTCCTGTCGGCTCCGATACTGACCGCCCTCGTTCTGCCCAGCGAGTACGGCGTGGTGGCGCTGGTGAGCACGCTGGTTGCGTTTGGAAGCACGCTGGGTGTTTGCGGCGCGGATTTTTCCTACGGCCGCTTCTGGGCAGGCTTCCAGGATTCGGAGCACGCCCGGATCGAGCGCTTTTGCTGGCGGCTCGCTACGGCCGGCACAATGGTCGTTGCCGCCGCTGCCGGAATCTTCTGGTGGGCGTTCTTTGGCAGATGGGCCGCTCTCTCTCCCTACCTCGGGCTCATCGTTGCGCTCGGCGTCGTCTTGTCAGGCGTCAGCAGCATGTCGAACGTTCGGGCGCGATATCAGGGCGCTTATTCGCGACTCGCCGCATCGAGTATGGTGGCGGGTGCGCTTTCGGCCATCGTCGCGGTCGTCTTGGCGGTATGCTGGCGAGCGGACGCCTGGGCGATTCTTTCTGGAGCGTTGATCGGGATAGTGGGTGGAGTGGTGGTGCTCGGCACGCCGAGCATAAAGAGCTTGTTGTCCGTTTCCTCGCTCGATCGCTACGTGCGTAGGCAGGTCCTGCAGCTCGGCGCCGTCGGGATGACGATGGCCTTCGCCTACTGGGTGATCAGCTCAGCGGATCGCTGGTTCATCGGCTTGCTGCAGAATCAAACAGAAGTCGGAGTATACGCATTCGGTAGCAGTATCGGCACGATAGGGATCGTACTGAACAATGCCGTGACCGCAGCCTGGTTTCCGGAGATCACGGTCTCTTACGAAAAGAACGAGCACGCAGATGCCCCGTGGCGAATCGGCCATGAATGGGCTCGCCTAGTGTCGGCCCTGATGCTCGTCTGGATGGCCGTGGCCTCGGCGGGCGGGGATGTCATATGCCTGCTCGCGCATCCTCGATTCCATGACGGCGGTCGGTATGTGCCCTGGATTGCCGGTGGAGTGTTTTTCTATGGACTTTCGAGCCTGGCCAATACGGGGTCGTGGATCTCTCGCGAGATGAGGCCTTCGGCGTATTGGTGGATGGCGGGAGCGTTACTCAGTCTTGCGGTGAACGCCGTCCTCGTTCCTCAATTTGGTGCCATCGGCGCAGCGATTACTAACTGCATGACTTGCGCGTTCATCGCGACTGGCGTCCTCTGGTCGGCGAGCCGGTCGTTTGCCTTGCGAATTCCCTGGTTACGGTTGTCGGTTTCCGCCGCCCTGGTGTTAGCTGCTGGTCTCGAGATGACGAGGCCGTGGGGCGCGCGGCCATTTTACAGCCTCTGCCTCAAGTTTCCTTTCGGTCTAGCGGTATCACTTTTGGTTTCCTACGCCAGTGCGCCGGACTGGACGCGCAGAATGTCGTGGATGCTCGGAAACGGCCTGCAAAGCTTTGTCTCGCGCTGGCTCAGAAGCTGACCCAAGGCGGATGACGATCCCCATCTCATCTTGCCCTTGTTGCGAGGGGAGTGGCTCGACCCCAATCGAGAGAATCGCATATAATGACATATGGAGAGGACTCGAAGAGAAGTTGAGGATAACAGTCTCGGAGAGTGTCAGGCTCCGGAGTACACCAGCCTCGACGAGCACATTAGTCGAATGCGAGCAATGTGGCCTTCAGTACTTCTGTCCAATGGTCTTTGTT
>CAVPWJ010000239.1:0-3315 GCA_963708955.1 uncultured delta proteobacterium | reverse complement strand
ACGTGTATTGGACAGATCTGCATAAATACCACGAACGCGGTGAGCTGGCCTGCCTAAGGCAGGATGGGACTCATAGCGCGGGCGACGTAAGTGACCGCGGGGCAACGAGATAGGCCGCGTCGGGCGCTGGATGGTGGGTGGCGTTAGACAGATCTGCCTAGCGCGCGAGATAGGGCGCGAGCCGTCGGCGTCGCGCGCGTGGCGAGACGCAGAGCAAACTGCACCGAGATGCGGGGTGCCGCGCGTCGTCATCCTCCGAGGAGGCGCTCCGCCGGCAGTGTTGGCAAAGGCGACGATCGTCTCGAGTGCGCCCTCCGGGCTGGAGAGGTCGCGCTTGAACTCGAGGGGCTTGTCCTCCGCGCGCTCGAGCAGCTCGACGAGGTCCATGCACTCGGAAGTTTACTCGGAAGCACTGAGAAGCATCAACCTGCTGACCTCGCCACCACCCGGAATTCGTGCGTGACCTCTTCAACGGTCACAACGTGGTCCGGCGCGAGATGGGGAGCGTCGTTTTGGGACGATGCTTCATGCTGGTCGTGGGCGAGCCACGGAACGCAGGATGGCATCCAGCTTGGCACAGTGCCTTTTCCACGAGAACTCCTCGACGGCGCGGCGTCGAGCCGACGCCCCCAGTGCGCGGGCCTGCTCGGGCGAGTCGAGCAGCTCGCCGAGCGCGGCGGCGAGCGCCGTCGCATCGCCCTCGGGATAGAGCAGCCCCTCCATCCCGGGGCGCACCATGCGGCGCAGCGCCGGCACGTCGATCGTCACCACCGGCAGCGCCATCGCCATGTACTCGAGGATCTTGAACGGCGACCAGTAGAAGTCGATCTCCAGGTAGCGGTGCCGGCGGGTCTCGAACGGGGCGACGCCGATCGCCGCCCGGCGGAGGATCCCCGGCACCTCGGCGTGCGCGACCGAGCCCAGGAACCGGAAGTCGTCACCGAGGCCGCGGCCGCGTGCCAGCGCTTCGATCTCGGCGCGCTCCGCGCCGTCGCCGATCATCAGGAAGACCGGAGCGTGGCGGCCCTGGAGCCGAAGCACCGTCGCCGCCTCGACCAGCGTGCGCGCGCCGTGCCACGGCCGAAAGCTACCGACGAACGCGATCACGGGCCGGCCGTCGGGCAAGCGGATGGCCGCCGGCTCGACGTCGGGACGGAAGCGATCGGTGTTCGCGCCCCAGGGGAGCACGTGCACCTTCTCGGACGGGACGAATTCGGGAAGGATCGCCGCGGTGGGAGTGACGAATGCCGCCGCGCGCCGCGCCATGTGCTCGCGCCAGCGCCGCAGCGGCGAGCCGATCAAACGGTCGAGCCGCTGCTTTGGTGACCCCGCGTACTCGATCATCGGCGAGTTCACCTCCAACATGACGGGAATACCGCGGCGGGCGGCGCAGAGCACACCTTCGCCGCCGAAGTTGTAGTAGCGCTCGATGACCACGTCTGGCTCCAGTTGACGCGCTTCACGCAACACGGCGGGGAGCGCGAGCAGACGGAGCCAGCGAACCGGCACATGGGGGAGCACGCGCCGCGCCTCGAAGCCGGCCTCGGAAGAGCGTACCGGCTCGCCGGGGAGGCCCTTCACCACGGCATGAACCGTGTGGCCGAGCGCGCCGAGACCGCCGGCCACCTCGCGCACGTGCACGGCTCCGCCGTGGGTCGCCGACAGCGCGATGTCCGAGGCGACGTAGAGGATCTTCACGGCGATCGGCCTCTTGCCGCTCGCCCGTCGAGCAGCTCGCCGTAGAGCGCGAGATACTGCTCGGCGACGGCGTCGATGCCGAAGCGCTCGGCGGCTCGGGCGCGAGCGGCGACACCGAGCGCCCGCGCCCGCTCCGGAGCGGCGCGGAGCGCGAGCGCCGCGCCGGCGAGTGCGCCGGCATCTTCCTGCGGCACGACGATGCCGCCGGCGGCGTCCGGCGGGTTGGAAAAAATGAAGTCGGTGATTCCCGGCAGCTCGGCCACCACACAGGGCAAGCCGCACGCCATCGCCTCGATGATCGCCGTGCCGAACCCTTCGCGTCGCGACGGGAAGAGGAACACGTCGGCGGCCTGCAGAAAGCGCGCGGCATCGTCGCGCACACCCACCCGCGCCACGGCCGCCGCCGCCTGCGCCGGCAGAGCCTCCATCGCGCGCCGCAAGAACGCCTCCGCCGCCGGGTCGTCGGCGAAGCGGTCGCGGCCGACCAGCACGAGGCGCGCCGCGGGCTCGCGCGCGTGGATGCGCGCCCAGGCGGCGAGGAGCACGTCGATACCCTTGCGCTCGACGAGCGAGCCCAAGAACACGAAGAGCGGCCCATCTTCGGCGAGACCGAGGGCTCGACGCTGCGCCGTGCGGTCGGCGCACGGCCGATGGCGCTCGAGGTCGACGCCCTGGGAAATCGTCCGCAGGCGGTCGGACGGCACGCCGCCGGCGCGCGCCGCATCGGCTAGTTGCGGCGAGATCGCCACGTAGCCGTCCTGGCGGCGGTAGATCGCGTAGCGCAGAGCCGAGAAGCGGTTTCGCGAGCCGCGAACCGCCGCCGGGTCGTCAGCGCCCATCAGCGTCAGCTCGAAGACGACCGGAAAGCCGAGCGCGCGCCCGAGCACCCACGAGGTGTAGAGCGCGTCGTTCACGCCGTGAACGTGGACGAGGTCGATCTCGCGCCGGCGCGACCAGAGATCGATCGCCGCGCGCAGCGCGAACGTCGGCGACCAGAGGCGACGGCCGAGCGCGGGGCCGCCGACGAGATCGCAGCGCAGCCGCCGCACCCGGTAGCCGCCGGAGGCCTCGGCAAGCGGCGCGTCGCCGTCGCGCACGGCGGTCACCACCGTGATGTCGACGCCGCGGCGGGCGAGCGCTCGCGACAGCTCCTCGAGCTGCACTCCCTGCCCGGAGAAGTACGGTCGAAACCGCTGGATGACCATCGTCACACGCAGCGGAGCGTGCGGGCGAGCGTCGCCACGCGCCGAGATCTCTTCCATCTTCGCCGCATAAGCTCTAGAAGAGCATCCCCACGGGATCAAGCGACCCGCCCCGGACATTCGCCGCATGGACCGCAGACGATGGCTGTTGACGCTCGCGTTTGCTCTCGCGCTCGCGGCTCGCCTCACCTTCGCGCTCGGCTACTGGGTGGGAAAGCCGCTGACGCTCGACGAGCAGGAATATCTGACCCTCGGCAAGAACCTCGCCGCCGGCCGCGGGCTCGTCTACGATGCCGACGGCCACGAGCACTTCGGCCGAGCTCCAGGCTATCCCGTCTTCCTCGCCGCGCTGTTCTCGCTGGGCGGCGGAACCCGGACCTACAAGGTCGCGCAGTCGCTGATCGGCGTGCTCACC
>CAVPWJ010000238.1:0-7850 GCA_963708955.1 uncultured delta proteobacterium | reverse complement strand
TGTAACGCCTCGTTCAGCGTATTGCTCGGGAATCGTCTGGATCGGGCATCTCTACTTCTTCAACTGGGTGAACTCGCAGTTCGAGCCCACGCTCGATGCCGAGACGAAGAAGAAGGTCATCCCCGAGCTGCGCGCGCGGGCGCTGTACTGGTTTCGCTGGGGCGCTGCGTTCACCTGGGTGACCGGCGTGGTGCTGCTGATGATGGTCTACTACCACGGCGGCATCCTGCTCGCCGATCTCGACTCGGGCTGGGGAATCGGCACGATCCTCATGATCATCGTCACCTTCACCGCCGTGTTCCTCTACGACTACCTGACCAGCGTCATCACGGATGCGCAGATGCAGTTCTGGGCGGGCGTGGTCGCCGCGGGCGTGTTCGTGTTCCTCGCGGACTTCATCGGCGGTTTCAGCTACCGCGGCTACGCGATTCACCTGGGCACGATGTTCGGCACCACCATGGCGTTCAACGTGTGGTTCCGTATCTGGCCGAATCAGCAGAAGATCATCACGGCGATCAAGAACGGCCAGGCGCCCGACCCGGCGATGGTGGCGCTGGCCGGCGGGCGATCGAAGCACAATACCTACATGTCCGTGCCGCTGGTCTTCACGATGATCAGCCAGCACGCGACCTGGGCGGCGAATCCGCTGATGGTGACGCTCATCGTGCTGGTCGGCTTCTTCGGCACGTACCACCTCTACAACCACGCGCCGAAGGTGAAGGGCCTTTGAGCTAACCGACTTCCTCGCGAGAGCAGGCTCGACAGCAGAAACGCAGCGAGCAGCCGCGCGTCGCGCTCACCTCGGGCGGGCGCGACGCGCCGTACGGACGGGATGGGCGGCCGACTCCCTGCATTCCGGGCAGACGCCGTACAGGGCCAGGGTGTGCGCGGCCACGTGGAATCCCCGGCGCTCGAACGCTCCGACGTCGACCGCTCCTCCGCCGTCGCGGGCGAGGTCGTAGATGCGCTTGCAACGTTCGCAGACGAAGTGATCGTGCGGGCGCGTCTCGGGATCGAAGCGTGCGCTCCGCCCGCTTTCGTCCTGGACGGGGGCGAGCGACATGCGACCTTCGTCGACCAGCCGCTGCAGGTTGCGGTACACCGTGCCGAGACTGATACGCGGCAGCTCGCGGCGCACCGCCGCGTAGATCATGTCGGCCGTCGGATGATCGCCGGAGGAGAGCGCGGCTCGCAGGATCGCCTCCTTCTGGCGCGTGACGCGAGTCGCGCGCATCGCTCCGCAGCTCACCACAGGTCCTTCGCCAGCGATCGGTGCGCCTCGGGCGACAGGCGCTGGCTCGCGCGGTAATGCGGATGATCGATCACCAGACGCACGTCAGCGGCGGCCACGAACCGTTCCGCGCGTTCGCCGAGCGGAAAACGCACGTACTGCACGGCGCTCACCTTGTCCTCGCGAGCGCGCCCGCCTTCGAACACTCCGGCGATGCGCTCGCCGTCGAACTCGAGCCAGGTCGCCTGGTCGAGCCCGTAGAGCTTCGGCAGCTCCTCGCGGATGCGGGCCGAGTCTTGGAGCTCGATCAGCAGCGTCGCCGACAGCTCGTTCGGCCCCGGAATCAGCTCGTTGTAGACCTCGATCTCCTCACGCACGCGATCGAGATCGACGATGCGCTCGGCGCGCATCATCTCCTGGATCTGAAACAGCACCGTGTCGAAGTTCTCGAAGACCAACGTAACGTGATCGCCGACGCTCACCCGCCGGTGCTGCTTGAGGTCGATGATGCGGCGCCGGAAGGAGTCGCGGATGGCCTCGTAACGATCGAGACCCACGACGTCGTTCAGCGTGACTGGACGAACCATCGTGCCGTGGCCTCGCAGCGACGACCCAAACGACGTCGGCTTGATGATCCGTTGGATCTCATGCCTTCGTGTAGGAGTAAGCGATCGTACCTCGGGCAAGTCATCATTCCGGCGCGATCCCGTAAGCCCGCCGGACGATCTCGATCGGGTGCAGGGGCTTCTTGCCGGTCTGCAGCTCGATCTGCAGGCCTGCCAGCGGACAGTCGCTCGCCACGGTTCCGGCCTGCGCGTTCTCGATGCCGCGAAAGAGCCCTCGCGCGACTTTCCGCGACAGATCGAAGTAGGCTTTCTTGAAGCCCCAGGTGCCGTCGACCCCGGAGCAGCTCTCGATCAGCTCCACCTCCGTATCGGGCAAGAGCCTCATCAGATCGCGCGACTTGAAGCCGATGTTCTGCACGCGCAGGTGGCACGGCACGTGGTAGGCGACGCGTCCGGCGCCGGCGACGAAGTCGGTGTCGAGCTTCCCGGCCTTGTGCAGCTTCATCAGGTATTCGCAGAGATCGAAGGTGCGCGCGGCCACCTCCTCGGCCTCCTTGCTCTTCACCAGCAGCGGGTATTCCTTCTTCAGCATGAAGCTGCAGGTCGGGCCCGGAACGACGACGTCACAGCCCTCGCGCACCGCGGCAGCGAGCCGCGCGACGTTCTCCCGAGCGCGCGCGCGGGCGCCCTCGATGTCGCCGCCGTCGAGGGCCGGCATGCCGCAGCACTGCTGCTCGGGGCAGGTGACGGAGATCTTGTTCCGCTCGAGCACCTGCACCGCCGCCTTTCCCGTCTCGGTCTCGTTGTAGTTGACGGTGCAGGTGAAAAACAGCGCCGCTTTGCCGTTCTCGCCGCCTGCCGACGGAGCGCGCTTGCGAAACCACTTCTCGAAGGTCTGCGTGGCGTAGCTCGGCAGATTGCGACCGCGGTGAATGCCGAGCGTCTTCTCCATGACGACACGGAAGACCGGGTTGCGATTCGCCCAGTTGGCGAGCTTCGCCGATATCGTGCCGAACTTGCCCATGCGCTCGGGGTTGGCGAGCACGCGGTCGACGATCGGCATGCCCTCGTGCTTCGCGCGCGAAGCGCGGGAGCGCAGCATCAGGCGGGGGAAGTCGATCTGCCAGCGATGCGGCGGAGTGTACGGGCAGTGCGGCACGCAGAGCTTGCACTGGAAGCACTGGTCGACGACGGTATCGACCGTGCGCTTCTCGAGGAGCGACGAAACCTCGCCCGCAGCGTCTTTCCCCTCCATGGCGACGTCGATGCCGTCGAGCAGGGTATTGAACGAGGGACAAAGGTTGTAGCAACGCCGACAGTCGTGACAGACGTCGAAGACGCGCCGGAGCTCCGTGTCGACCTGTTTAGCGTCGAGGAATTCCGGGGAATCGGGGTCGAAATTGTAGGCCATTCGAGTCTCGGGACGGCGCCGGGCCGGTGGAATCGGCGGCGAGCGCCTGACTCCGTGCCGGGCCGGCGCCGTCGGTGCTTCAGGACTTGAGGCTCTCGAGCCCCTTGCCGAAGCGGCCGGCGTGCGACTTCTCGGCGCGCGCCAGGGTCTCGAACCACTCGGCGATCTCCTGGAAGCCCTCGGCGCGGGCCGTCTTGGAGAAGCCCGGGTACATCTCGGTGTACTCGTAGGTCTCGCCCTCGACCGCCGACTTCAGGTTCTTCTCGGTATCGCCGATCGGGCAGTTCGTCGCCGGATCGCCCACCTCCTTCAGGAAGTCGAGATGCCCGAACGCGTGGCCGGTCTCGGCCTCGGAGGTGTCGCGGAACAGCCCGCCGACGTCCGGGTAACCCTCGATGTCCGCCCGGCGCGCGAAGTAGAGGTAGCGCCGGTTCGCCTGCGACTCGCCCGCGAACGCTTCCTTGAGATTGGTGTGCGTCTTGGTGCCCTGCAGTTTGGCCATGATCAATCCTCCCTTTTCATTTAATAATAGCTGTTCCTATTATACTTAGGCCTGACGCTGTCAAGCGTCGACATTGCCGGCCGAACCCAAACCCGGCGGCGATTTTAACGCCAGCCTTCCAGACCTTCGAGCTTCTGAACGCTCGGACGCTCGGACAGGCGCTGTATCCAGCGCCGCAGCGGCTCCCACTGTGGCTTAAGCTCGATCCCGACCTTGCGCAGCACCATCAGGCGCGGGGCAAACGCCGCGTCGGCGACCGAGAACTCGCCCACGAGGTACGGCTGCTCGCCGAGCTGGTCGTTCAAGTGCGCGAGCGACCGCTCGATTTCCTCGCGGCTGCGGCGCACGCGCTCCGCGTCTTGGTCGGGTTCCGGCTTTCGCACCTCGGTCATCAACACGCCCACCGGCAGGATGAAGGCCAGGTCGGCGTAGTCTTCGAACAAGCGTGTCCGGGCACGCCTCTGGGAATCCTCCGGCATCAGCCGGGGGTGCGGATACTCGTCATCGAGGTATTCGTTGATGATCGTGGAATCGTAGACCACCACGTCTTCGTCGACGAGCACCGGCACCTTGCCGAAAGGATTGAGCTTCAGGAATTCCGAGCGCTTTTGCTCGCCGCGACGCAGGTCAACGTTGACCAGCTCGTAGCTGAGCTCCTTCTCGGCCAGCACGATCCGTACCTTTTGCCCGAAGGGGCACTGAGGATAATCGTAGAGCTTCATCGTCTTTGTCACCTCGTCCGGACCCACGCCCTAAGGCCCCACCCTTATGGGATTTCCACTCCCTCCGCAATTCATCGAACGGGGTCTCAGGCCAGGAATCGAAGCAGCAGAGTCGCCAGCCCGAGGAAGGACAGAAACCCGAAAACGTCCGTAAACGTCGTCACGATCGAGAATCCCGGGCAGCACCTCGGCGATGTCGGCTGGGCGGAGACGGTCGATCAGCCGCTCGATGCGGCCCGTCGCCCCGGCGCGCAGGAGCTTGCTTAGCACCCTCGGGCGGAGATACGGCAACGTATTCCTGCCCGCGGGTACTTAGGACGTCTACGCGAACCTTTGCAGTAGCCACTGAGCTCACGCGGGCAGGGCCGTCGGCGGCTTCAGCGTTCGTCTCGCTCGACGTGCTGCCACGCGTGGTAGCTCGAGCGCACCAGCGGCCCAGCTTCCACGTGATGGAAGCCGAGAGCCAGCGCGTGCTTACGGAGCGACGCGAACTCTTCTGGGCTGACGAATCGCCGTACCGGAAGGTGCTCTTTGCTCGGCCGCAGATATTGTCCGACGGTGAGAACGTCGCAGCCCGCGACGCGCAGATCGCCGAACACGGCGAGCAGCTCCTCGTCGGTTTCGCCGAGCCCGGCCATCACGCCGCTCTTCACCAGCAGCCCTGGGCGCATTCGCTTGGCGCACGCCAGGATCTCGAGCGAGCGCGCGTACTTCGAGCCCGGGCGAACCGCGGAATACAGGCGCGGCACGGTCTCGGTGTTGTGATCGAGCACGTCGACGGGCGAATCGACGACCGTGCGCAGCGCCGCCTCGTCTCCCTGAAAGTCCGGGATCAAGAGCTCCACCGCGCAGTCGGGCACGCGCTCCTTGATCGCGCGCGCGGTCGCGGCGAAATGGCCTGCGCCACCGTCGGGAAGATCGTCGCGATTCACCGAGGTGACGACCACGTGCTTCAAGCCGAGACGCGCGACGGCGGCCGCGACCCGCGGCGGCTCCAGCGGATCGAGCCGCGCGGTCGCGCCGTGTTTCACGGCGCAGAACCCGCAGCTCCGCGTGCACGACTCGCCCATCAGCATGAACGTCGCCGTCGAGTGCGCCCAGCACTCGCCGATGTTCGGACAGAGCGCCTCTTGGCAAACCGTCGTCAGACGGAGGTCGGCGAGGACGCTGCGCGTCCGGAAGTACGCCGCACCGGTCGGCGCACGCACGCGAAGCCACGGCGGCTTGCGCTCGCCGCTGACGCCGGGCTCTGCCTCGGAGATGCGCGCGGCGTAGTGGCGCCCCCGCCTCGGGACGGCGCCCCCTGCCGGCGCATCGACGCCCACCGAGAACACCGCCGCAAATTCCTCCAGCAGGCGCGCACGCACCTCGGCGAGGGTCGTCCGCGCGCCGAGCTCGCGAGCCATCGAGGTAACCTCGACGCCGTCGATCCCGCAGGCGACGATGGCGCGGAAGTAATCGAGATCGGGATCGACGTTGAGCGCCAGCCCATGACAGGTCACCCAGCGCCGCACGCCCACGCCGATCAAGGCGATCTTCCGATGGCCGACCCAGACGCCGGTCTTCTTGTCGATGCGCTGCGCGGCGAGGCCGAAGCCCCCGAGCGCGCGAATCACCACTTCCTCGAGACGGCGGAGGTAGCGGTGCAGGTCGCGCCCTTCGCGGTCGAGCGACAGGATCGGATAGGCGACCAGTTGGCCTGGGCCGTGAAACGTGGCGTCGCCGCCGCGACCGATGCGGAACAGCGGCACGCCGAGGCGCTGTGGAGCGCCGAGCAGGTTCAACTCGTTGCCGCCGCGGCCGATCGTGTAGACGGGTGGGTGCTCGACGAGTAGAAGCTTCTCGACCCCGCCCGCGCGAACCGACTCGATCTCTCGTTCCTGACGCTCGAGCGCCGAGGCGTAGTCGAGCCGACCGAGGTCGACGACTTCTACCCGGCGCGGGGAGACCGCCGTGGCGGGCTCGCTCACAGCACGAGCCTCAGCGGGTTCTCGAGTCGCTCCTTCAGCGTCGCCAAGAATTGCGCTGCCTCGGCGCCGTCGATCACCCGGTGGTCCGACGAAAGCGTCATGCGCATGGTGGGGCGCGACACCACCTGGCCGCCGCGCACCACCGCGCGCTCCGCCACCGCCCCGGTCGCGAGCACGGCGGCCTGCGGCAGATTGATCACCGCCGCGAACTCTTCGATCGGGTACATGCCCAGGTTCGACACCGTGAACGTGCCGCCGGAGAGATCGCCGCCCCCCGCTTTGCCGGTGCGCACCCGCTCGACGAGTGCGCGCGCTTCCTCGGCGATCGTGAAGACGTCCTTCGACTGGCAATCGTGCAGCACCGGCACGATCAGTCCCTCATCGAGCGCGACGGCGATGCCGAGATGAATGCCGGCGGAGAACTCGACCGCGTCTTCACCCGCATAGCGGGCGTTGATGCGCGGGTGCTGCTCGAGCGCCATCGCCACGGCGCGCAGCAAGAGGTGCGTGTAGCTCGCCGCCGCGTCGGGCCGCGCCGCCGCCAGGCTCGCCTTCAGGCGGGCACACTCGGCCATGTCGACCTCGACCGTCATGTAGAAGTGCGGCACCTCGCGCTTGCTCTCGGCCATGCGGCGCGCGACCGTCCGCCGGATCTTGGAGAGCTCCTCTCTGCCCTCGGCTCGCGCCTCGCCTGTGGCCGGGCGCGGAGACGGTGGCACGGTGCGCACCGCACGGGACGCCGGGGGTCGCGCAGCCACGGCTTTCGGCGGCGGGGGAGCGGTCAAGCGTGGAGCGGCGGCCGGGCGGGGGCTTCGCGCCGCAGGCTCCGGCTCCGCAGGCGCGGATTTTTCGCCAGCGAGCGCGGCTGTGCTCGACGCGTGCTCGCCGTTGCCCGAGCCGTCGAGCACGGCGATCTTTTGCCCCACGGCCACCGAGCCGCCTTCCTCGACGAGGATCTTCGCGAGCACGCCCTCGGCTTCGGATTCGATCTCCATGTCGGCCTTGTCGGTCTCGACTTCGGCCAGCACGTCGCCGACGGCCACGGCTTCGCCCAGCTTCTTCAGCCAGCGGAGGATCTTGCCCTCCTCCATGGTGTCACTGAGCTTCGGCATGACGACATCGACGGGCATGGCATCCCCTCCGAGCGCGTCAAGATATCGAACCTACGCTGGAAGCGGAACAGTCGCCCGGTAGATCGCCGCGCGCGCTACACCAAGGTGAACGATCGGCGGTGAGCCGGGCTCGGGCCGAGTCTACGGATGGCTTCGCGGTGCTCGGCGGTCGCATAACCCGCGTGGCCGGCGAATCCGTAGCCCGGATGCTCGACCTCGAGCGCTACCATCAGCCGGTCGCGGTTCACCTTGGCGACCACGGAAGCCGCGGCGATCGAGTAGACGCGTGCGTCGCCCTTCACGAACGACGTCTGCGGCAGGTCGAGATCGGGGGAG
>CAVPWJ010000237.1:0-14639 GCA_963708955.1 uncultured delta proteobacterium | reverse complement strand
CCCGGCCGCCACCGGCTTCTACCTGCCGTCGGGCATCGACGGCGGCAAACTCACCAAGTACCTTCGCGACAAGGTCGGCGTCAGCCTGGCCGGCGGGCAGGATCACCTCAAGGGAAAGATTCTGCGCGTCGCCCACGTCGGTTACTTCGGCGAGTTCGACATCGTCACGGCGATCGCCGCGATCGAGATGGCGCTCGCGAAGTTCGGCGCTCGCGTGGACTTCGGCAGCGGCGTGGCCGCCGCCGAGCGCGTGCTCGTCGAAGGCCTGCCGTCGGCCTGACGAGAAGCCGCCCATGCCCAGCGAAACCTTCAAAGTTCTGATCACCGATTCGCTCGCCGAGCAGGGCCGGGCGGTCCTCGAGCGCGAGCCGCGGATCCAGGTGGAGTACTGCCCGGGCCTGAAGCCCGACGAGATCTGCCGCGTGATCTCGGGCTTTCACGCGCTGATCGTCCGCAGCGGCACGCGTGCCACCGCCGAGATCATCGCCGCCGGCACGTCGCTCAAGGTCATCGGCCGTGCCGGCATCGGCGTCGACAACATCGACGTCAATGCGGCGAGCAAGCGCGGCATCGTGGTGATGAATACTCCGGGTGGCAACAACGTCACCACGGCCGAGCACACGCTGACGCTGCTCTTGTCGATGGCGCGCAACATTCCGCAGGCCACAGCGTCGCTTCGGGCCGGCAAGTGGGAGCGCAACAAGTTCACTGGTGTCGAGGTCTGCGGCAAGACGCTCGGCATCATCGGCGTCGGCAACATCGGCTCGGTGGTCGCCGACCGGGCGCAGGGCTTGAAGATGAAGGTCATTGCCTACGATCCGTACCTCACGGTCGAGGCGGCGGCCCGCAGCGGCATCGAGCTGACGAGCCTTGATGACCTCTACTCGCGCGCGGATTTCATCTCCGTCCACACGCCTCTCACTCCTGAGACGCGAGGCTTGGTCGGAGAGGAAGCGTTCGTGAAGATGAAGAAGAGCGCGCGGATCGTCAACTGCGCGCGCGGCGGGATCATCGATGAGACGGCGCTCGCCGTGGCGATCCGTGCCGGGCAAATCGCCGGGGCGGCGCTCGACGTGTTCGTCGAAGAGCCTCCCGCCAAGGACCATCCGCTGCTCGCTCTCGACGCCGTCATCGCCACGCCGCACCTCGGCGCTTCGACCGACGAAGCGCAGATCAACGTCGCCGTCACCATCGCCGAGCAGGTGGTCGACTTCCTCACGCGCGGCGAGGTCCGGGCCGCGGTCAACTTTCCCAACTTGTCGGCCGAGCGGCTGGCGGTGCTCGGGCCGTTCCTGGTGCTCGCCGAGAAGGTCGGCTCGCTGCAGGCGCAGATGGTGAGCGGCGCGCCGATCGAGGTCGACATCGAGAGCAGCGGCGACGTCGCCGAGCACGACCAGGACCGCAAGGCGATCACCGCTTCGGTGCTGAAAGGGCTGCTCTCGCCGGTAATGGAGTCGGTGGTCAACTACGTGAACGCGCCGTTCATCGCGCGTGAGCGCGGCATTCGCGTGGTCGAATCGCGCTCGAGCGTGCCGTCGGATTTCTTGAATTCCGTCACCGTACGGGTCAAGCGCAAGAGCGAGACCACCACCGTGGTCGGAGCGGTGTTCGGCAAGAAGACGCTGCGCATCGTGCGCATCAACAAGTTCTACATGGAAGCGGTGCCGCACGGATACATCCTGATCCTCCACAACCGGGACGTTCCGGGCGTGGTCGGCGCGGTGGGCTCGCTGCTCGGCAAGCACGGCATCAACATCGCCGGCATCGAGCTCGGCCGCGACGAAAGCAAGCTCGCGATCTCCTTCTTCCACGTCGACGAGCCGGTTCCACCGACGGTACTGGCCGAGATCCGTCAGCTTCCGGCGATCACCTCGGCGCATCTCGTCCAGCTGTGAGAGTCCGCGATTCGACTGTGGGGTAGGGGAGCCCGATGACTGCTGCGAAGGTCGATGCGAAAACTCTGGTCGTGGTCGGTGCGCAGTGGGGAGACGAGGGCAAGGGCAAGATCGTCGACCTGCTCGCAGAGCGCTCCGACGTGATCGTCCGCTTCCAAGGCGGTAACAACGCGGGGCACACGCTGGTCGTGGACGGCGAGAAGACCGTGCTGCATCTCGTCCCCTCGGGAGTGCTCCACCGCGGCAAGGTCTGCGTGATCGCCAACGGCGTGGTGGTCGATCCGGCGGTGCTGCTCGACGAGGTCGACGCGCTGCGCGCCCGAGGGTTCCTGCCGCGCGACGAGGATCTGCGGGTCGGCGAGCAGGCGCATCTCATCCTGCCGTACCACAAGGCGATTGATCTGGCGCGCGAGCGGCTGCGGGGCCAAGGCAAGATCGGCACCACCGGGCGGGGGATCGGGCCGGCCTACGAGGACAAAATGGCGCGCATCGGCATTCGCGTCGTCGACCTCATCGAGGAAGAGACGTTCCGCAAGAAGCTCCGCGCCAACCTCGAAGAGAAGAACGCGTACCTGCGGGCGATGCTCGGCGCGGAGGCGTTCGGCTTTGACGAGATCTTCGAGAGCTATCGCGCGATCGGCGCACGGCTGCGCCCGCACGTCACCGACACGGCGCGCTTTCTCGACGCCGAGATCCGGCGTGGCCGCCGCGTGCTGTTCGAAGGAGCGCAGGGCACGATGCTCGACGTCGACCACGGTACGTATCCGTTCGTGACCTCGTCGAACTGCGTGGCCGGCGCAGCGCTGGCGGGAGCCGGCATCGCCCCGTCGCTCCTCGCACGCACGCTTGGCATCACCAAAGCTTACACGACGCGCGTCGGCAGCGGCCCATTCCCAACCGAGCTCGACGGCGAGCTCGGCGAGAAGCTCCGCCGCGACGGCGACGAGTACGGCTCGACGACCGGGCGTGCCCGGCGCTGCGGGTGGTTCGACGCGGTGGTGGTGCGCCACGCCGCGCGCCTGTCCGGCCTCGACGGGCTGGCGATTACCAAGCTCGACGTGCTCGCCGGCATCGACCCGCTGCGCATCTGCGTCGCCTACCGGTCGGGCGGCGAGGCCATCGATCACGTTCCGGCGAGCACTGCGAAGCTCGGTGGCGTCGAGCCGGTCTACGAGGAGCTGGAGGGATTCGGCGAGCTGTCGCGCATCCACGGTTTGGACGATCTGCCGCCCAACGCGCGGCGCTATCTAGAGCGCATCGTCGAGCTGACCGGCGTGCGGGTGCAGATCGTGTCGGTCGGCGCGCGGCGCGAGCAAACGCTCGTCTTGCAAGATCCTTTGTCGTGACGCGCAGGCGCTGCGAGGCGCCGTTTCCTTGACTGCGCCTCGAGTTTTTCATTAGACGAGTTTTTCATTAGAGAGGAGGCTTCTGCCGTATTCTCATGGCCGCCGTCCATGAACGGCAGGGACGGACCGAGCGCTCGGCGCGCGGCGGAAGGAGAACGGATGAGCAAGGTGAAAATGCGGTTTGTGTTCTGGTTGGCGTGCGCGGCGCTGCTCGCCGCCGTGCCTCGCGTCGGTGCTGAAAGCCTGTCCACCACCCTGGATTCGCTGTTCGGCAGGAGCGGCATCACGCTCGACGTGCAGCCGATCAATCCACAGTTTCCGCCGCACACCGCTCACTTCCAGAGCGCCAGCTTGCAGGCGCTCGGACTGCTCACGGCGCAGCTTTCTTCGCAGGCCGCCGACTTTCCGGCGATCTCCACGGTGCCGGGCTTCACGTACCAATACGACGAGAAGCTCCAGGTCTTCGAGCCCGTTCCGGGGTCGCTCGGGCCGGTGTTCGTCGAGCGGCCGGAAACGCTCGGGCGGGGACGCGTCGCTTTCGGCCTATCGTACGCCTACGTCCATTTCACCGAGCTAAACGGCGAGAACCTCGAGGGCCAGCGATTCGTGCTCGGCCACAACGACTGCTGTGGCGGTCCGAACACCCCTGGCAGTCCCGGGTTCGAGGACGATGCCATCGACGTCAGATTCGACAAGTTCGAGCTCACCTCGCAAGCGATCTCGCTGTTCGCGACCTACGGCTTGACCGACAGTCTCGACGTCAACCTGCTGCTTCCCGTGGTGTACACCTCGCTCGATCTGCGCGCCCGCGCCCACATCGACAACACCACGGCTCCGCCGATCCACTTCTTCGACAACAACGCCCGGACGACCGACATCGATCGCGCGGCCGACGAGAGCAAGCTGGGCGTCGGTGATCTGCAACTCCGCGCCAAGCTCGGCCTCGGGGACTTCAGCGGGGTACGCCTGGCCACCGGGCTGTCGATGCGCTTCCCGACCGGCGAGCAAGACGACTTCCAGGGATTTGGTGACTTCACGTTGACGCCGTTCGCCACCGCGGCGACTGACGTGTCGAGCTTGAACTTCCACGCCAGCACCGGTTTCGAGGTCGACCCCGAGGAAACCAGCCGCTCCCGCGTGCGCTATGCGGGTGGCGTGGCGTGGCAGGTGGTCGAGCGTGCGGCGCTGATCGTCGACGTGGTCGGCAGCTCGAACTTGACCGACGAGACCATCGAGATCGACGTTCCGCAGTTCAACCAAAGCGGCCAGGTCTCCGGAACCCAACGAGCGCGGCAGAGCTTCCGCACCGACGTCGTCGACCTCGCCCCCGGCTTCAAGGTCAACATCGCCGGATCGGCTATCGGCTTTTTCACCGTGTTCGTACCGATGAACAAAGACGGCCTGCGTGCGGACTTCATTCCGACGGGCGGCGTCGAAGTGAGTTTCTAGCGGCGCGAACGAAGCGATGAAGCGGCGGCGTGAATGGGGCCAGGTGCTGGCTGCGCGCTGCCCCGCTCGCGTCATCCCGCGCGCACAGCTCATTCCACCCGGGAGCGGATAGAGCCGCGGGGCCCGCGGGCGAGTCCGGTCGATCCTGGCGCCTCGGCGGATTATCCGCGCTGCCTGCGCGGTCGTCTCCGATTCTGCAGTCGTTGCCGGATCGTGAAGTCGTCCGCCGTGCCTCGGAGCGCTAGAAAACGACCGACGCGTCCATCAGCACGTTCGGCGTGAAATTGGTGGTCAAGCCCTCACGGTTTAGCGGGACGATGGCGTTGAAGCCGATCACCCAGTCGCGCACGACGTTGATCTTCACCCCGGGAACGACCTCGAACTTCCGCACCTGATCGTCGCCGAAGTATTCGAGGCGCGCGACCTGGTCCACCAGCAGCGCGACGCGCGGGTGAAGCTGCAGCTCCGCGCCGACGGAATAGTCGAAGCGGTCGCGATCGTGATCCTCGGCGTCGGCATTGAATCCGAGATTTACGTGGCCGGCGAAGCGGGACTGCGACGTGGAGAGGATGACCCGCGGCTGGAACCGCCAGGTACCGACGCCAAGGATCTCGTCCTCGTTGCCCGTGGTGTCAGTACGTTCAGCAGCAGGCCGGCATCGACCGGGCCAGCGCTGCCGACGAAATACTTGGCGCGGAACTGGACGTCACCAATACCAATCTCGTCCCTGCTGTGGCGGATACCCGAGTAGGACACGTCGCGGTAAGCGCGACGATCCACGCTGGAGACCCTGCGATAGGTGGGAACGTTGGGATCGGCTAGGAAGACGCAGCACTGGCCCTGCTCGGTGAAGACGTCGGCGGGAGTGAGCAGAGTTCTCCCGTCCGGCGCGCGGCTTTCGAGGAAGAATCGGTCGATGGCGTTGCCCCGGAAGTGTAGGTCGATGATCGGGATGAATACCCCGATGTCGAGGTTGTCGAGAATCCCCAATTGCGCCGAGACGGTGCCGATGTGCTCGCGAAGGCTGACCTCGCTGAGCAGGATGTCGCGCACCACCCCGGTCGAGCCGTCGGCGAAAACCACGGGGACGTCGCCCGCGGAAAACGCCGTACGCCGTAGCGGCGAATCGTCGAACTTCGTGTAGTCGACGTAAGAATATGCGGCGCCGATGGTCAGGACGTGTCGCCCGTTAGTGCGGGCATTCTGGGACAGGGAAGGTGCGAGCGGCCGCTGCCAGCGCACCCAGGTTTCGAGCTTGTCGTCGTAGGCATAGGCGACGCTCGTTGACCCCGAAGGGAAGGGCACGCCGTCGACCGTGGAGCGCGCCTCGTCGGCGAACTGCCGGAAGGCCGGGAACGTGGCGGTTGCCGCTCGACAGCGAACGCAGCTCGGGGCTCAGGTTGACGAAAGAGAAGCGCTCGACGGCCGAGAAATATCCGGTCACCGACTGGTCGACGGGCCCGATCAGCGCTTCACCGCCGTTTGCTCGGAACTGGCCGAGCGTCTGGTAAGTCTGGGCGTGGGCGAAGGCCGTGAATCCCACGACCGCGATGGTAACGACCCAGCCGGCACGCCTGCTGCGAACCATGTGCATGCTCTTCATTTCCCCACTCCCCTCCTCGCTAGACACCGGGGTGCCGCACCGTGTCGCTTGCGCCAATGCTCTCAAGACAGGGGGCAGCGTGTCAAGGAACCGCGCGGCCCAAGGGACTTATGGAGCGGCGATCCAGCGGCCGTTGCTGCGCCGGAGCGTCTTGGTGATGCGCGGCAGCGCGCGCTCCATCTCGGTGCCGCGCGGGTCCGTCCAGTGGTCCGTGCGGTCGAAGCTGACCACGGCCTGATCGCCGCTCATCTTCACGGACGGGTTGAAGCACGACACCTGGAGGTTGTTCATGGCCGAGAGCGCGTCGCGCAGGCGTGACGCCTCTCCCTGGGTCGAGATGTGGCCGAGAGCGATCAGCGTGTCGGTGTCCTTGCGCTCGAAGGCGCGGCAGTACTGCTGAATCCACGCCTGTGCCTCGGCGCGCGGGTCGGACGGCAGCGGGCGCTTCAACTCTTCCTCGATTGCCGGCGTCGGGGGCGGTGGCGGCTTGACCGACAGCTTCCACGTGTTGGCGATGCTGGCGCCCCACGGCGCGGCGGCGCGGACCTCCACGAGGTATTCGCCCGGACCGTTCGGCCGGAACTCGTATGCCGGGCCGTCGATGCCGAGCGCCGTCTCGCCGTTCACCTGCCAGACGAAGGACACCTTCGCTCCGTCGAAATCCTTGATCGGAGCGCGAAAGTTGACCGGCGCGCCGCCCGGCCGTTCGACACTGTGCGCGGCGGGCTCGAGCCTCGCAAAGCCGAGCGGCGGTGGCTCGATCTCGAGATCCCAGGTGCGGAGCGACACCCGCTCCCCGTCGCGCTCGGCGACCAGCTCGAGCTGGTGCCGGCCCGGCGCCGCGGTGCGGTCGCGACCGAGAATCAGGCTGCGTCCGCGTCCGACCGGCTCGCCGGCGAGCCGCCATTCGAGCGAGGCTCCCTGCGGGTGCTTGAGCGACGCCTCGAATCGCGTTTCCGACCCGGCGACGATCTTCAACACCTTCGCCGCCGGCTTGGCGCTAGCCAGCGCTAGCGGCGGCGGAGGGGGAACAGCCGTCGGCTCGACCGGTGGGGGCAGGGGAGGTGCCGTTGCTTCGAGTACCGGCGGCTCGACCGAGGCGATCGACGGAACGGAGGTCAGCTCGACGGCTGGCGCGACCGTCGGCGCCGGCGGAGCGACGGCGACTTCTGGGTTCGGCGCAGGCCGCGGTGCGAGTGGGACCGCCGTGGGAGTCGCGGGGGCGCGAGCAAGATCCGTCGGCTCCGGGTGCGAGGTGGTCGGACCACTGCGTCTCGTGAGGACGAGTAGGAGCACCGTGAGCAGCGCGGCGAAAGCCCCTGCGCCGGCTCCAACCGCGCGCCAGGGAATCTTGCTCTCCGTGCCCGCCGACTGCGTGGCCGCGTCGCTGGCCAGCGTTTCGACCCACGTCTCGATCTCGCCCAGTCGCCCGGCGGCCTCCGGCGCGTCGCTGGCGCCAAGCGCGGCCGCGACCCCGGCGAGGGATTTGGTGATCGCCTTGCGGCGGCGCTGGATGGCGCGCGAGGGTGGCAGCGCGCCGATCTTCTCGACGACGGCGTCGCGCCGGCGCGACAGCTCGGCGAGCCGATCGAGGCGCTCCGCGCGCTCGATGTCGGCGAGCAGCGCCTCGAGGGTTTTCGCCGCCGCGCCAAAGGCACCAGCGGCCGCCGGGAAGTCTTCGGCGGTGAAGGCTCGCGCCCCTTCTTCGATGTGATCTTTCGCGGTGGCGAACCCTGGTGCGCCGGTCGCGCGATCTCCGGCGCGGTCGGCCCGCTCGAACGCGGCTTCGGCGCGCCCTCGGTGCGAGTTCGCCTCGGCACGCCATCTCGCGCGCTCGAGGTCGGCGCGAGTATCGGCGATGTGGCGCTCGAGCTCCGGTAGCGAGACCTCGATCGTGCGGATCGCGGCCGCGAGGTTCGCGCGGTTCGCTTGCTCCTCCGCGGCCGCGAACGCGGCGAGCAGCCGGCGGCCCTCGCTCGAGCGGCTCGCCTCAGGTCCAAGCGCGCCGAGCTCTTGGCTGAGCGTAGTCGCCCGGCCGCGGAGATCGGCCAGGCGAGCGGCGAGGCGCTCGTGCTCTTCGCGGCCGGCGATGGCATCGGCGAGGCGGGTCAGTCGCTCGGCCGCCGAGTGCAATCGCGGGAGCGAGGCGGCGTACTCGCCGGCCGCGATGTCCCGCTCGCCGGCGGCGGCGAGCGTGGTCGCCTCGCGCAACTCGTCGGCCTCGGCGCCCCGTGCCGGGCCGGCCGCGGATAGGCGCGCCCGCGCTTGCGCCAGTGCCTCGACCGCGTGGCGCGCCGCCGGTTCGGCGCGGTGGTTGCGCTCCGCCGCCTGGAGCTGCCGCTGGCGTTCCGCGGTGTGCTCGGCGACCTCTTTCTCGAGCAGCTCGACCGCCGATAGCGCGTGCTCGAGCTCCACGATCGCCGCGACGAGCTGGCTGCGCTCGGCGAGCTGCTGCGCCTGCTGCGCGAGAGAGCGCGCTTGCGCGCGCGCCTCGGCGGCGAGCTCGACGCCGGGCGACGAGTCGAGCGAGGCGAGGCGCGCCGATACGGTCGCCGTCAGCTCGCCCACCGCGCGCGCCAGCGTCTCGGACCGCAGCCGCTCCAGGGCCGCGAGGGCGGTCGAGCCCACCTCGGCCGCGCCGTGCGCGCCCGGAAAATCGCCGGCGTCGATCGCCTCGCGAGCCGCCTTGGCGCTCGCTTCGACGGGGCCGAGATCGATGGCGCCCGGGGCCGCGCGCAGCCGAGCCGGCAGGAGCCCGAGCTCCGCGCGGAGCGCGCAAAGCGCGGCTTCGAGCCGCTCGCAAGCCGCGACTGCCTCCAGGCGCTGGTGCTCTTGGTTGGCGCGCGCTTGCGCTTCTAGCCAGGCTCGTTCGGCTTGGGCCAGCGCGCGGGCGCCGGCGGTGAGGTCGTTGGCGGCGATCGCCCTATCGAGTGCCTGCGTGGCTTGCTCGGCGGCAGAGACGTGCGGCGCGGCGAGTTTGTCGGCTTCCACGGCGAGCGCCGCCACGCGTCGCTCGGACAGCGCGGCGAGGCCGTCGCGTAGACGCGAACGCTCCCGCGCCTCGACGGCGTCTTCCCCGGCGCGGGCAAACGTCTCAGCGGCGGCGCGTAGCGCCGGCACCGCCTCTTTGAATTGGCGATCGGCGATCGCCGCGTCGCCCTGCGCGAAGAGCTCGTCGCCTCGGCCGAGCTGCGTTGAGGCGAGATCTGCGGCGCCGGCGGACACGGCGCGCGCTCGCTCGGCGGCCGCGAAGCCGCGCGCGTTCTCCGCGTCGGTGGCGGCGCGCTCGGAATCTTCGTCGAGGATCCGCCGCATCACGGCGCGCATCTCGGTGACGCTGCCGAACCGCTGGTCTCGTTCGACGGCCACGCTGCGCTGGATCAGTTGGCGGAAGCGCTCCGGCGTGTCCTCGGGGAAGGGGATCGGATGGTCCTGGACGTCGCGCTGCATCATGCGCATCAACACGGTGTGCTCGGAGAGGCCGGCGAACATGTGGCGTCCCGCGTAGAGCTCGAACAGCACCATGCCGAGCGAATAGATGTCGGCGCGCGGATCGATGTCCTTGCCGCGGCGGATCTGCTCGGGTGAGGCGTACCTCACCGTGCCGATCACTTCGGTCAGCGTGTGGCCCGTGTCCTCGCCGGAGATCACCTTGGCGATCCCAAAGTCCATGATCAGGACTTTCGCGCGACGCTCCCCGCCTTCGTTCTCGATGCGCACCATGACGTTTCCCGGCTTGATGTCGCGGTGCACCATGGGCTGGGGGCGGCGCGTTTCTGGGTTGACGAAGCCGTGCGCGACCTCCAACCCGCGCACCAGCTCGACGCCGATCTCCATGACCTCCGACAGCGGCAGCCCGCGGTCGTGCTGGAAAACGTAGGAAGCCAGGTAATCCTTCAGCGTCTGCCCCTCGATGAAGGGCATGACGAGATAGGGGAACTCGCCTTCCTCGCTGTAGGAGAGCACGGGAACGATGTTCTCGTGCTCGAGCATGCACATCTTCTCCGCCTCCTGACGGAAGCGGGTCATGACGCTGGCGTCGCTGGCGGAGAAGATGTGCATGCTCGAGCACGAGAACATCGTTCCCGTGCTCTCCTACAGCGAGGAAGGCGAGTTCCCCTATCTCGTCATGCCCTTCATCGAGGGGCAGACGCTGGAAGAGTTACCTGGCTTCCTACGTTTTCCAGCACGACCGTGCCGCTGTCGGAGGTCATGGAGATCGGCGTCGAGCTGGTGCGCGGGTTGGAGGTCGCGCACGGCTTCGTCAACCCAGAAACGCGCCGCCCCCCAGCATGGTGCACCGCGACATGCAAGACCGGGAAACGTCATGGTGCGCATCGAAGGCGGGGAGGCGCGAAAGTCCTGATCATGGACTTTGGGATCGCCAAGGTGATCTCCGGCGAGAACAGGGCCACACGCTGAAGTGATCGGCACGGTGGGGTCCGCCTCACCCGAGCAGATCCGCCGCGGCAAGGACATCGATCCGCGCGCCGACATCTATTCGCTCGGCATGGTGCTGTTCAGCTCTACGCGGGACGCCACATGTTCACCGGCCTCTCCAAAGACACACCGTGTTGATGCGCATGATGCAGCGCGACGTCAGGACCATCCGATCCCCTTCCCCGAGGACACGCGGAACCCGCCGACTGATCCAGCGCAGCGTGGCCGTCGAACGAGACCAGCGGTTCGGCAGCGTCACCGAGATGCGCGCCGTGATGCGGCGGATCCTCAACGAAGTTCCCAAGCGCGCCGAGCCACCGACGCCGGACGCGCGCGGCTTCGCGGCCGCCGAGCGAGCGCGCGCCGTGTCCGCCGGCGCCGCAGATCTCGGCCTCAACGCAGCTCGGCCGAGGCGACGAGCTCTTCGCGCAGGGCGACGCGGCGATCGCCGATCGCCAATTCGAAGAGGGCGGTGCCGGCGCTACGCGCGCCCGCTGATGTTGCCGCGCGGGAGGCGCGAGTCGAGGCGCGGGAGCGTCGCGTCTACGCGACGGCCTCGCCGCGCTGTCCGAGCGACGCGTGGCGGCGCTCGCCGTGGAAGCCGACAAACTCGCCGCGCCGCACGTCTCTGCCGCCGAGCAAGCCACGCAGGCACTCGATGGGCGATCGCCGCCAACGACCTCACCGCCAGCGAGCCGCGCGCTGGCCCGCCCGAACGAGCACCTGGCTGAAGCGCAAGCGCGCGCCAACCAAGAGCACCAGCGCCTGGAGGCAGTCGCGGCTGCGAGCGGCTCGAAGCCGCGCTTTGCGCGCTCCGCGCGGAGCTCGGGGCTCCTGCGGCTCGGCTGCGCGCGGCCCCGGGCGCCATCGATCTCGGCCCCGTTCGAAGCGAGCGCCAAGGCGGCTCGCGAGGCGATCGACGCCGCATTCGTCCGGGCGCGCACGGCGCGGCCGAGGTCGCCGCCCTCGCGGCCCTGGAGCGGCTGCGGTCCGAGACGCTGGCGCGCGCGGTGGGCGAGCTGACGGCGACCGGGCTATCGGCGCGCCTGGCCTCGCTCGACTCGTCGCCCCGGCGTCGAGCTCGCCGCCGAGAGGCGCGCGCGCAAGCGCGCTCTCTCGCGCAGCAGGCGCAGCAGCTCGCCGAGCGCAGCCAGCTCGTCGCGGCGATCGTGGAGCTCGAGGGCACGGCGGTATCGGCGGTCGGGACGCTGCTCGAGAAAGAGGTCGCCGAGCACACCGCGGAACGCCAGCGGCAGCTCCAGGCGGCGGAGCGCAACCGCCGCCGCCGAACCGGCGGCGCGCCGCGCGGTCGAGGCACTGGCGCAAGCGCGGCGCGCCGTGCTGCCGCCGCCGGCCCGGGCGCCGGGGCGCCGAGGCCGACGAGTTGCGCGAGGCGACCACGCTCGCCGCCGCCGGCGAGCGGGACGTCGCGGCCGGCGAGTACGCGCCCTCGCTCCCGCAATTGCACTCGGCGGCCGAGCGACTGACCCGCCTCGCCGATGCCATCGCCGGCCGCGATCACGAGCGCCTCGCCGCTCGGCCTGGCCGATCTCCGCGGCCGGGCGAGCGCTCAGCCAAGAGCTCGGCGCGCTTGTAGAGGCGAGCCGCTCGAGCGAGGGCCACATCGCCGATACTCGCGCCGACCTCGAGCGCGCGAGATGGCGTGCCGAGGCGAACTCGCACCGAGGGCGCGCCGAAGCCGCGTTCGAGCGGGCCGACCGCGCCGGAGATCGCGCGACCGGCGCACCAGGGTTCGCCACCGCGAAAGATCACATCGAAGAAGGGGCGCGAGCCTTCACCGCCGAAGACTTCCCGGCGGCCGCTGGTGCCTTTGGCGCGGCGGCGAAAACCCTCGAGGCGCTGCTCGCCGACATCGAGCGCGCGGAGCGCCTCGATCGGCTCGCCGAGCTGTCGCGCCGGCGCGACGCCGTCGTCGAGAAGATCGGCGCGCTGCCACCCTCGCGCGCCATCCAGCGCCGCCGCAAGGCGATCACCAAATCCCTCGCCGGGGTCGCGGCCGCGCTTGGCGCCAGCGACGCGCCGGAGGCCGCCGGGCGACTGGGCGAGATCGAGACGTGGGTCGAAACGCTGGCCAGCGACGCGGCCACGCAGTCGGCGGGCACGGAGAGCAAGATTCCCTGGCGCGCGGTTGGAGCCGGCGCAGGGGCTTTCGCCGCGCTGCTACCGGTGCTCCTACTCGTCCTCACGAGACGCAGTGGTCCGACCACCTCGCACCCGGAGCCGACGGATCTTGCTCGCGCCCCCGCGACTCCCACGGCGGTCCCACTCGCACCGCGGCCTGCGCCGAACCCAGAAGTCGCCGTCGCTCCGCCGGCGCCGACGGTCGCGCCAGCCGTCGAGCTGACCTCCGTTCCGTCGATCGCCTCGGTCGAGCCGCCGGTACTCGAAGCAACGGCACCTCCCCTGCCCCCACCGGTCGAGCCGACGGCTGTTCCCCCTCCGCCGCCGCTAGCGCTGGCTAGCGCCAAGCCGGCGGCGAAGGTGTTGAAGATCGTCGCCGGGTCGAAACGCGATTCGAGGCGTCGCTGAAGCACCCGCAGGAGCCTCGCTCGAATGGCGGCTCGCCGGCGAGCCGTCGACGCGACGAGCCTGATTCTCGGTCGCGACCGCACCGCGGCGCCGGGCCGGCACCAGCTCGAGCTGGTCGCCGAGCGCGACGGGGAGCGGTGTCGCTCCGCACCTGGGATCTCGAGACCGAGCCACCGCCGCTCGGCTTTGCGAGGCTCAGCCCGCCGCGCAAGTGTCGAACGGCCGGCGGCGCGCCGGTCAACTTTCGCGCTCCGATCAAGGATTTCGACGGAGCGAAGGTGTCCTTCGTCTGGCAGGTGAACGGCGAGACGGCGCTCGGCATCGACGGCCCGGCATACGAGTTCCGGCCGAACGGTCCGGGCGAATACCTCGTGGAGGTCCGCGCCGCCGCGCCGTGGGGCGCCAGCATCGCCAACACGTGGAAGCTGTCGGTCAAGCCGCCACCGCCCCCGACGCCGGCAATCGAGGAAGAGTTCGTGGAAAAGCGCCCGCTGCCGTCCGACCCGCGCGCCGAGGCACAGGCGTGGATTCAGCAGTACTGCCGCGCCTTCGAGCGCAAGGACACCGACACGCTGATCGCTCTCGGCCACATCTCGACCCAGGGAGAGGCGTCACGCCTGCGCGACGCGCTCTCGGCCATGATACTTCTCCAGGTGTCGTGCTTCAACCCGTCCGTGAAGATGAGCGGCGATCAGGCCGTGGTCAGCTTCGACCGCACGGACCACTGGACGGACCCGCGCGGCACCGAGATGGAGCGCGCGCTGCCGCGCATCACCAAGACGCTCCGGCGCAGCAACGGCCGCTGCATTGCTGCTCCATAAGTCCCTTGGGCCGCGCGGTTCCTTGACACGCTGAGCAGCTGCTGCGGCCTGTGGACTTGGTGTACTGGGCGAACGATCCCCAGATGGTCTCGTCTCCCCAGATGCGCTGGGAGGGAGCGGCCATCGGATCGAGTCCGTGGACTTCGACGTCCTCGTATGAGGCTTGGTTGCAGTGGACTACGACTTCGTCGCCCGGCTTCCAGCGGGTGACGCCCTCGCCGACGGCCCACACGATGCCCGAGGCGTCGGAACCACCGATGTGGTGCCCGTACTCGGGGTGGTCGCCGTAGCCGAAGACGGAAACGGGCCGGCCGAGTGCCGCCCAGACGTTGTTGAAGTTGACACCGGCCGCCATCACGCGCACGATGACCTCGAAAGCGCCCGGCTGCGGGGTCTCGATTTCTTCGAGCTTGAAGGCGTCTTTGGGCTCACCCATCGTCTCCTCGCGGATGACCCATGCGGACATGGTTTCGGGAAGTGTTCCGGGCTCTACGTCTACCTTGGTCACATCAGCGAGGTCTGGCTGGCACTTCGC
>CAVPWJ010000236.1:0-3843 GCA_963708955.1 uncultured delta proteobacterium | reverse complement strand
CTGTCCTCTACTGGTTTCGGCTGGTATTGCTGAACACCGCCAGACCGAGGACCAGGAACACGGCCGGCGCGATCACCACTCCGAGCATGAACACGGAGTAGATCTGCCGGCTCGAGACGAAGAACTGCTCCTTGCCGGCGACCTTGCGCTGCGGGCGCTCGCCCATCAGCTCGTCCTCGAGCGCGAGCCAGTTGACGCTGTTGACGAGCAGATCGCGGTTGCCGAGCAGGTCGATGAATTGATTGCTGGCGAAGTCGGAGTCGGCGTAGACGATCATCCGCCCCGCCCTGCGGACGGCCTGGCCCTCTTCGACGGTCTGCGGCTCGCCGAGGCGGATCGCCACCGACACGCCCACCGGGAACGGGCCACGGCGGTCGCCGCGCTCCTGGTCGAACTCGATGTTCTCCGGCAGCGCCGGCCGACCCAGCGAGACCGCCCAGCTGTTCTTCGAGGTGCCGAGCAGCGGCAGGATGTCGATCTGCTCGTTGTCGCCGGGCTGGATGTCGATCGGGCCGAACTGCGAGAATACGGGGTCGGCGTCGAGGGTGGAGGTGACACTCGATTCGCGCGACTTTTGCGGAATCCGTGCCGACAGCGGCTCGCTCGCCGCCAGCCGGTAGTCTCCGTCGCCGACCGCCTGGGCCGGCAGCTCGAGCCGGTAGCGGCGAAGGAACGCCTCCATCGCTGGGGCCGCGCCGGGATCGAGCAGCACCAGCAGCGACCCTCCCGATTGCAGATATCGGTCGAGCTTCAGGATCTCGGCCGCCAGCAGGTCGCGGCGCGGGCCGGGGATCAAGATCGCCGCCGCGTCGCTCGGCACGGCCCGCGAGCCGAACAGCGACAGTGGCACCACGTGGTAGAACTCCTGCTCGAGCACGTTGCGGAAGGTGGTGTAGCCATGGTTGCGATCGGCACCGGTGATGTCGTGCTCGCCGTGGCCGGTCAGCACGTAGACGGTCTTCTCGTAATCGCGCGTGACCTGCAGGATCGCGGCCATCAGGTCCTCTTCGTCGACGTTGGAGAAGCTCTTGCGACGTGCCCCGCATTCGACGATCAGCGAGCCGTAGGCCTCTGCGCGATAGGCCCGGGCCAGCGCGGGATTGCGGTTGATGTCGATGAGCCGCGAGGTGATCTTCGGCTGGCGCAGGCCGATGCGCCAGAAGAGATCCTGCAGGTAGTCGTTGCGCGGATCTTCCTTGCGCACGAAGGCGAGAATCCTCACGTCCTCCTGGATCCCGTCGAGGATCTTCAGCGAGTGCGGCGAGAGCGTGTAGGCCCGACCTGGAGTCAGGTCGGCGCGCAGGTTGTGGTTGTAGCTGATCGCCAGCGCGAACGAGAGACAGGCGAACAGGCCGAGCAGGTTCAAAGCCAACAGGCCGTAGTTCTTGAGCGCGGTCATCGCCGTCCGCGCCAGCGCCGGGATTCGAGCGAGCGCAGCGTCAAATTAGCGAAGAACACGGCCACGAACAGAAAGTAGAGCACGTCGGTCGAATCGATCAGGCCTTTCGAGAAGTTCGAGAAATGCTCGAACGTGGAGAACCCTTTGACCACGCGCATCACCTGCTCGCTGCCCGAAGCCTCGTTCCAGGACGCCGACCACAGGAGGAACAGAATGCCGACCGAACCGACCCCAGCGACCACCTGGCTGTCGGTCAACGACGAGACGAAAAGGCCGACCCCGATGAACATCAGGCCGAGCAACAAGAGCCCGCAGTAGCCGGCGGCCACCACCCGCAACGCGTAGGGCTGGATGCCGTAGAGATGGAGCGGGTAGAGCAGCGTGGCGGCGAGCATCACCAGGAATACGGTGGCCGCGGCGCAGAACTTGCCGGCGTAGACCTCGCGCTCGAGGAGCGGATAGGAGAACAGCAGCTCGATCGTGCCGAGCTTACGTTCCTCGGCGAACAGGCGCATGGTGAGCAGCGGCACGGTGATCAGCATCGCCCGGCTCATGTCCACGAACAGGAGCTGGAAGAAGTTGCCGAGGATGTCCATCCCGAAGCCGAACTGGAGGAAGAAGCTCAGATCAGAATAGAAGAAGAATCCGCACAAGGAGAGGAAAACGGCCGCCACGACGTAAAACAGCGGCGAGACGAAGTACGAGCGAACTTCCTTCTTGTAGAGCGCCCAGGTGCGGTTCACGTCAGCTTCCGCTCGACTGTTGGCGGGACCAGCCGCACGAACAGGTCCTCGAGCGCCAGATGGATCGGGCTGACCTCGATCAGACTCCAGCCCCGGTCGACGATCGTCCGAGCGATCGCTTTGCGCACCGGCTCGCCTTCCCCCGATACGATCCGCAGCCGCGCCGCCGAATCGCTCGGCACGGGCTCTTCGATCACCTCGTCCACGCCGGGGATCGACCGCAGCGCCGTAGTGACCTCCGCCAGCGGCCCATCCACCCGCACCAGCGTCTGGAAGACGCCCTGCACCCGACGGCTCAGCCCCTCGGCCGTGTCCTCGGCGATGATACCGCCGTGGTGCATGATGATGAGGCGGTCGCAGGCGAGGCTTGCCTCGTGCAAGATGTGGGTCGCCAGCAGGATCGTGCTCTGGCCACGCAGGTTGCGGATCAGGGTACGGATTTCGATCACCTGGTTAGGGTCGAGCCCAACCGTCGGCTCGTCCAGGATCAGCAGCGCCGGTTCCGCGATCAGCGTCTGCGCCAGGCCAACGCGCTGGCGGTAGCCCTTGGAGAGCTTGCCGATCTCGCGATGGCGGACCTCGCCGAGCCCCACGGCTTCGATCACCACCTCCATCCGCTCGCGCAGCTTCGTCCCGCGGAGGTCCTTGAGCTCGCCGCAAAAACGCAGATAGCGGGCCACGGGGATGTCGGGGTAGAGAATCACGCTCTCCGGCAGGTAGCCGATCATTCGGCGCACGGCGACCGAATCGGTCTCGACGCTCAGCCCGCCGACCCGGGCGGTCCCCGAAGTGGGCGGAAAGAAGCCCGCGAGGATGCGCAGGATCGTCGTCTTGCCGGAGCCATTGGGACCGAGTAGCCCGATGATCTCGCCCTTCTGGACGCGGAACGAGACGTCGTTCACGGCTACGGTGGAGCCGAACTGCTTACGCAGGTTCCGCGCCTCGATCATGCGCCGATCGTCATACGACTTCGCCCGCAGAGGGATCAAACCGGGCTCGACTCGGAGAGACCAAGGCCGGCTTCTTAGCCCTGAAGCGAAAATGCTCGCACGGGCCCGGCACGCTGCTCGGTCGAAATGATTTTCGCTTCGGGCTACGTGGCTCGCGAAACCACACCGATCGGGCGCGTTGCGACGGGCTCCCTACGGCCAGGCGCGATCGACCGCTGCCAGCCCGGAGCGACGCGCGGCTTCCGCGCCCCGGGCGAATCTGCTAAGCGATCGCCCGCCGATTCGCGATGCGCTTCGAGACTGCGCACCCGCATCGAGCCGAACGTGCTGCATGCGCCAACTGCAACTGCTTCTGCTCCTAGTCGGAATCGGGCTGTTCGTCTTCGTCGTCCACAAGGCCGGCGTCGGGCGGGTGGCGCTCGGCCTGTACTCGGTCGGCTGGTCCTTCCTGACGATCTTCGCCCTCGAGCTGGTGATCGACGTCGTGCACAGCGAGGCGTGGCGCTGGTGCCTACCCGGGCACGGCCACGCGGTCTCGCGGTTCGATACGCTGCTCGCCCGCACAGCCGGGGTCGCCGTCAACGTGCTGACGCCGACCGCGACGGTGGGTGGAGAGGTCGTCAAGGGGATGCTGCTGCGTCGCTGGGTGCCGCTGGCGGACGGGTTTGCCTCGGTCATGGTCGACAAGCTGACGTTCTCCATCGGCCAGGCGATCTTCCTCTGCTGCGGGATGCTCGCGGTCCTGACCGGG
>CAVPWJ010000235.1:0-11436 GCA_963708955.1 uncultured delta proteobacterium | reverse complement strand
TCGCGCGATGCACTTCCTCGGTCGGGCGGCTGGCGTCGATCACGACGATGCGCCGCGGATCCTCGCCTGCCAGCGCCAGGAACCCGCGGCGCACGCGCTCGTGGAAGGCCTCGTCTTGCGCCTCGAAGCGGTCGGCGGCCAGCGCGCCGCGCCGCTGGCGGGTGCGCGCGAGCCCGAGCTCGACCGGGCAGTCGAGGACGAACGTCAGGTCGGGCCGGAGACCCTGGCTTGCCACCGACTCGACCGTGCGGACCGCGTCGAGGGGCAGCTCGCGCCCGTAGGCCTGGTAGGCGAGCGTCGAATCCGAGAAGCGATCGCAAAGCACGATCTCTTCAGCCTGGAGCGCCGGCCGGATCACGCTCTCCACGTGCTCGGCGCGGTCGGCGAGGATCAGGAACAGCTCGGCGAGGCGCCCGACGCTCGTTTCGGAATGCAGGAGCAGCCCGCGGATCTCTTCGCCGAGCCGCGTGCCGCCGGGCTCACGGGTGATCCGCACCGCGAGCTCTCTCGCCCGCAACGCCGCGGCGAGAAGGCCGACCTGGGTCGTCTTCCCTCCGCCCTCGATGCCTTCGATCGTGATGAACAAACGTGTGAACCGGGAGCTGGGTCGAAGCTCACTCCAGGGTGGTCACTCGGAGGTCTTTCCGAGCACGAGATTGACGCCGTAGAGGAGCTGCTTCGCGGTGAAGGGCTTGGTCATGTAGTAGTCGGCGCCGAGTCGATATCCCGTCAGC
Organism: uncultured delta proteobacterium; assembly: GCA_963708955.1. Taxonomy (GTDB): domain Bacteria; phylum Desulfobacterota; class Binatia; order JACPRU01; family JACPRU01; genus JACPRU01. The sequence continues at coordinate 10,702 of CAVPWJ010000235.1, read as the reverse complement.
ACGTCCTCGTCGAGCGACTTGGCGGTCAGCAGGATCACCGGGATGCGCGAGGTCGGCGGCGAGGCGCGTAGCTGATCGAGCGCCTCGATCCCAGTCATCTCCGGCATCATGATGTCCATGATCACGAGGTCGGGAAGCTTCTCGCGGGCGCTGGCGAGGCCGTCCTTGCCGTTCCGTTCGACCGTCACCTCGAAGCCCTCCGCCTGCAACATCTTCGAGATGATCTTGAGGCTGTCCTCGTTGTCGTCGACGACCAGTATCATCCGCTTGTCCGCCTCTGAGCAGAAGCTACACGATCGGCGACCGCGGCGACAAACGGCTTCTGCTCGCTACCAAACCTCCTTCCAGGCTCCCAGGATCGGAGCCCTCGGCAGGGCGCCCCGACACGCCGTGTCGGCGCCGTCGAGCGCCGTCGTCGCATAGGAGACCACCAACGCTCCCGACGACCGGATGATCAACGGCCCGGCTACGAAGCCGGCGCCACGGATCACCAGCTCGCCGTCGACCTCGATGCCGTTCGGCGCGAGCAGAAGACCGTCCACCTCGAGCCGGCCGGAAACGCGAAGCGGCGCGTCCGCGAGCAGCGCGCCGGTCACCGAAGCCGCTCCGACCACGTCTCCCAGTCCCGCGAGCCGCACCAGCACCGGGCTTCCCGCGGCCCCCCACGATCCGCCGGCGAGCGCTCCCGAAAGCGTCGTGTCCTCGGTTCCCCGCAAGCGATCCGCGGCTTCCCGCAGTCCACTCGGGCCGACGATCGCAACCTGCGCGCCGCCCGGTAGCGCCTCGCGAAGCGCTTCGGCGTCGCGCCGGCGCTCCGCGCCGATGCCCGTCACGTCGTCCACCGGCTCCGGAACCCCCGCTTCGAGCGTCCCCGACAGATCGCCGGGCGACGTCCCCTCTCCGATCAGCAGCGCCGCGCGCGGGCGAAACTCCGCCTCACGGTGGAAGACTGCTTGCACGCGGCGCCGCGCCCCGCGGTGGCTCGTGCCCTCCGACGCGGCGACGAGCCGGCCGTCGGGAAGTGCCGAGACGCGCACGCGGTACGTCCTCGGCGGCTCGGGAAACCAGACGAGCGACCCGAACGGCGGCTCGCCGCTGGGCCAGTCGAGCTCGCGGCGGAAATCGGCTGCCGGCTCGAGCAGCGACCAGAGGTGGTGGACCCCGGCTTCGGCGACGTAGAGAGCATCGTCCCCCGCCGAGACGTTCGACGTCGACTGCAGGTCGATGAACACCGAGAAGAACAGCGTCGCCGTCAGCACCAGCACCCCGACGAGCGCGAACAGCACCGAGACGAGCGCGATTCCGTTCTGCCGCGCGTTCATGGGCAGTGCAGGCCGGCGCGGTTGCGCAGCGCCGACGAGACCTCCGTGGTGACCGTCTCGCCCGCGCGGTCGCGCACGGTGAGCCGCGCGCCGACGACCCGCACTCTCGATCGGTCTTCGGCCGAGAGCTCGCTGGCGCCGGCGGAAATCTCGTCGCTGCACGCGTCGAAATAGCGAAACGCCAGCCCGCCCGGCGGCACCATCGACTCGAGCGTCAGCGAGAGCGTCTGGCGGCCGACCGACTGGGAAACGACCCCGCGAGAGGGGCTTGCGAAGAAGCCGATGCGCTCGTCGGAGTCGGCGTCGAGTGCCCCGTCGGGAGGAGATTCCGCCGTGGCGCCGTGCAAGTCGGAGCAGACCTCCACGTGGTCGGGTTGCGCCACCGAGACTCCCTCGCTGGCGCCGTCGAAGCCGCCGGCGACGGGCGCGAACCCCGCGCCGCGCAGCTCGCGCACCACCATCTCGAGCACCCGCCGGCTCGCCTCGCGCAGTCGCAGGCGGCGGGCCTCGCGGTCGAGCCAGCGGCTCTCGTCGCGAGCGAAGCCGCCAATCGCCGCGACGATCAGCAGGGAGCTGCCGAGGGAGACCAGCAGCTCGACGAGGGTCAGTCCCTTCATGGCGAGCTCCACGGCCTTCGCAGCAGCGTGTGGAACTCCACCGGAGGCTTGCCGCGGGGCGGGGTGACGGCCACGACCAGATGCCAGAGGCTCTCATTCGGACCGGCCTCCACGGCCACCCGGCGCCCGAACTCGCCGCTCGCATCGCGGACGACGTCGAGCCTCTCCTCTTCCACCAGCCGGCGGGCGCCGCGGCCGAGAAGCTCTTCGAGGCTCTTCTCGGCGATCAGCGTGGCGATCTGCCGAAGCTCGCCGTCGCGCTGACCGCTCAGAATGCCCCGTGCCGAGGCGGCGACCGCCGCCATCGACACCGAGGCGACGGCAAGCGCGACCAGCACCTCGATCAGCGACAGCCCGCGCGCGCCGGAGCTCATTCCGTCCTCACCCTGCCGGCCGAGCTGACGATCACCCGCCGCCGCTGGCCGTCGCTCGCAGAGATCGCGATCGTCGCGTTGTCGGCGGTGTGGCCGCGCGGCAGGAACGTGATCGAGATGCGTCCGCCGACGATGCGCGTCGATCCGGCGGCGTCGAAGACGATGCCCTCCGGCAGGCGGCGCGGCCCTCCTTCGGGATCGAACCTTCCCTCCGATTCGACTTCGATCCGGTACTCCGCCGAAGCGATCTCCACCGCCGCGCGCACTCGGCTGTTGCGATTGATCGCCTTGACGCGCGCCAGCTCCAGGTCCGCGGCGAGCTGGCGGACCGCCTGGTCGGCCAGGACGCGCGGCCACACGGCGGAGAGCCTCGGCAGTGCGACGGCGAGCAACGCGGCGAGGATCCCGAGCGCGCAGAGGAGCTCGAGAACCGTGAAGCCGCGGCGCCGTGTCTCAGCGAGCATACGCCGAACGACAGCAAGATGCCGGCCAAGACGAATCATCCGGCGAAACCGGGCAACCCGGCGCGCACGCCGCCCATTTCCGGTCGGACCGCCCGGAGACGGGCGCCCGTCAGCGGTCAGAAAGGGGTCAGACAACTTTTCCGCCCGCCGCCTGGCCCGGATTCGGAGGCGGTGAAACTGGGTGCTTCCAAGTCCGCCGCGCTCGCGAATCAGTGCAAGGCCCATGCGTACGTCCTGATGACGGGACCGGAGGAAAGGTTGTCTGACCCCGTTCGGGTGGTATTCTCAGTGGCGAACGTGCGCGAACTCCGTGAGATCGACGCGGCGACGGCGCGCGAGCTGCTTCTGATCGCGGCACGGCGGCGTCAGGGGGGGCACGACATGGCGCAGGCACCGGACAAGATCGCGGCTCTCGTAGACGCGGTGCGGGTGCTCGAGGCCATGCGGGCTCCACATGCCCTGATCGGCGGAGTGGCCGTGGGAATCCATTCCGGCGCCCCGCGCGCCACCATCGATACCGATCTCGCGATCGCGTCCACGGTGGACCGGGCCGAAATCGTCCGAGCGATGATCGGCGCGGGTTTTCGGTGCGTCGGCGAGTTCGCCCACAGCATCAATTTCCGGCATTCGAGCGAAGAGCCCGTGCAGCTCGCCGTCGACCCCGCGTTCGATGCCATGATCGAGCGTGCCGAACGGTTCGACGTTTCCGGAGCTTCGATCCGCATCGTCCAGAAGTCGGACCTGATCGCGATGAAGGAACGCGCCGCCGCCGACCCGGCGCGTCGGCGCAGCAAACGCCTGCGGGACGAGGCGGATGTCGCGCTGCTCCGCGGCGACGTTCCCGATCCCGACGAGGGTTGGTAAGACCTACTTGATCCCGTACTCCTGCATCTTGTAGAGCAGCGTGCGGTGGCTGATGTCGAGCAGCTTGGCGGCGCGCGTCCGGTTCGAATGAGAGAGCTCGAGCGCGCGGCGGATCAGGCTCTCCTCTAGGCTTCGCACCCGCTGCTTCAGCGACAGCGGGTGCTCGGAGCCGTCGTCGGCGGGTGACGGCGCCGCGCTCGGCGCGAGCAGGCTCGGCGGCAGATCCTCCGCGGTGATGGTGTCGCTGGCGAGAATCACCGCGCGCTCGATCGTATTCTCGAGCTCACGCACGTTGCCGGGCCAGGGGTAGTCCATGAGCACGCGCAGCGCCGCCTTGTTGACCTCGGGCTTGCGGATGCCGTGCTTCCCGCTCTGCTTCTCGAGGAAGTGAGCGATGAGCAGCGCGATGTCCTCGCGTCGCTCGCGCAGCGGCGGCAGGTGGATCGAGAGCACGTTCAGGCGGTAGAAGAGGTCGTCGCGGAACCTCCCCTCGCGCACCTCGCACGGCAGGTCCTTCACGGTCGCGGCGACGATCCGCACGTCCACCGTGGTGGAGTGGCTACTGCCGACGCGGCGGATCTCTTCCTCCTGCAGCGCCCGCAGGAGCTTCACCTGCAGCGCCCGCGGCAGCTCGCCGATCTCGTCCAAGAGGAGCGTGCCGGTGTGGGCGATCTCGAAGAGCCCCTTCTTGTCGCGAACCGCGTCGGTGAACGAGCCCTTCACGTGGCCGAACAGCTCGCTTTCCAGCAGATCGGCCGGGATCGCCCCGCAGTTGACCGCCACGAACGGATTGTCGCGCCGCGGCGAGTTGAAGTGCAGCGCCCGGGCGATCAGCTCCTTTCCGGTGCCGCTCTCGCCCGTCACCAGCACCGTCGTCTTGTAATCGGCGATCTTGCGAATGATCGCGAAGATCTCGAGCATCTTCGGGCTTTGCGCGAGGATGTTCTCGAAGCTGAACTGCCGCAGCGCCTCTTCCTTCAGGCGCAGGTTGTCGCGCCGCAGCCGCTCGCGCTCCTCGGCCTTGCGCAGCATGAGGAGGATGTCCACGGTGGTGAAGGGCTTCGAGATGTAGTCGTAGGCGCCCCGCTTCATGACGTCGAGCGCGGCGTCGCGATCCCCGTAGGCCGACATCATGATCACCACCGGCGGTCGGTCGCGCACGGAGAGCGTGTCGAGAAAGCCCCAGCCGTCGAGCTTCGGCATGCGCACGTCGCAGAACACCACGTCGAACGGCTGGTCGGCGAGCAGCGCAAGCCCCTCCTCGCCGTCGCTCGCGGTGGTCACCTCGTAGCCCTCCTGGCGAAGCATCGTGGAGAGCAGGTGTCGGAGGCTCTCGTCGTCTTCGACGACGAGAACGCGGGTCATGGTCGACGGCGGTGGCGTATGGTTACGGCGCTCGGACATGTGGAAATGGCCGGCTGAGGCACAATGTCATATCTGCTGGCGCCGGAAGATTCAAAGCACTGCTCCCGAGCGCCGAGCTCAGGACGGCTCGCTCGCGCTCGATCGAGCTCCGGGGGCGCGGGCCGCGCGGCTCTTCCGCCACGCGCGCATCTTCCGCAAGACGGCCTTTTGCGGTCGTGTGAAACATGTTAACGACGGCCCATGAAGACGATGACGGTGCGCCAGATCCGCTTGAAGTGGCCGGAGGCAGAGCGGGCCCTCGCGCGTATCGGGGAGATCGTGGTGACCCGGGACTCGAAGCCGATCGCCCGCATCGTGCCTTACGAGGCCCGTCCCCGAATGCGGCGCGCCCGCTTCGATCCGGCCGAGCAGGAACGCTGGCTCGATCACTTCTGGAGAAACCGAAAGCGCGGGCCTTCGACGGACGAGCTGCTGCGGCGCGACCGACAGGCGTAGTGGCAGACGGTGAGCTTGTATCTCGACACGAGCTGCTTGCTCAAGGTTCTGTTTCCGGAGCCCGAAACGAGGCGAGTGATGCAGCTCGTCGCCGCCGAGGAGCACGTCGTCGTCTCGAGCCTCGCCCGCCTCGAGGCGATCGTGCAGATCCACGCACGAGCGGCTGGAGGCATCCTCACGCGGGCCGCCGCGCGATCGCTCGTCGCGCGGCTCGACGGGTTGTTGGGCCGAGAGCCCTACGAGGCCACGCGGATCCCGGCGGAGATCGTCGAGCTCGCGGCGGCGCAGGTGCAACCGCTCCCGCGCCGGGCCTACTGTCCCACGTTGGACCGTCTTCACCTCGCCGTGATGACCGCGCTCGACCTGAGTCGTCTGCTCACCAACGACGATGCCCAGGCCCACGCGGCACGAGCGCTAGGCTTTTCGGTCGTCGTTCCACGCTGAACGGAGCTGGGCTCCGCCTGACGACAGAGGTTGTCGATCGACGCTTCCAAACGCCCGCTCGGGGCCGCTCTCCGGGCCGCCGGGCGTGTGTGCCGCTTGGATCGCGGTATCAGCCGGCTCCGAGCCCGATGTACCAGCCGATCATCTGCTCGCCGCTAAAGATGTAGAGGACGGCGCCGAGCGCCAGGAATGGACCGAACGGGATCGCGTACTTCGTATCCGACCCGGTCCACCACATGAGCGTCAGGCCGACCGCCGATCCGGTGAGCGAAGAGAGCAGCATGGTGAACGGCACCGACCGCCAGCCGAGGAACGCGCCGATCATGCCGAGCAGCTTGATGTCGCCGCCGCCCATGCCCTCGCGCCCGGTCGCCGCGTGGTAGCCCCAGGCCACCGCCAGCAGCAGCCCCCCGCCGAACACGATGCCGATCGCCGAAGAGACCACGCCCGGCTCGCCGCGCAGCGACAGCACGAAGCCGATCACCATGCCGGGCAGGCTGATGACGTCGGGGATGATGCGGTGGTCGAGATCGATGAAGGTGATGACGATGAGCGCCGCCACGAACGAGAACAGCACGATCCACTCCACGCCGAACCCGAAGCGGAGGTAGATCGCCACCGCGGCGAGCCCGGTCAGCAGCTCGACGACGAAGTAGCGGAAGGAGATCGGCTCGTCGCAGCTCCTGCATCGGCCGCGCAGGGCGAGCCAACTGACGAGCGGCAGGTTGTCGTGCCACGCCACCGGCTGCTTGCAGTGCGGGCAGCGAGACCCCGGAGAGACGATCGACTCCTCCGCGGGGATCCGCAGGATGCAGACGTTGGCGAAGCTGCCGATGATGGCGCCGAAGAGGAAGAGGATGATGGGGGTCAGTGGGGCCTCCGCGGGGGCTTACGTTAGAGGAGGGTGGAGGGGTGCTGCAAGGCGCGTTGCCGTCGGTCCTCAGGGCAAGTCGAAGACGAACATCGAGCCCACTCGCGCCACTGGCGGATAGCGCTGTAGCCATGTGAACGCTCCGTGATGCGACCATGCGAGCGTGCCCGGCTGCTTCCAGATCGGATACGGGCGGCCCACGAGGAACGAAGCGGACACCACCGCGATGCCGTGCGACTCGCCCTCGACGATCGGAGTGAAGTCGATACCGTAGACCCTCGGGTCGACGCGCCCGAAATAGGCGAGATGTACGGAGTCGAGATGGCGCTCGCGCATGTAGGACGACAGCCGGATCAAGTCCTGACCCCAATCGAGGTTGGAGTCCACGAGCCACCGATGGCCGTTCGCCGGGCCGCCCGCAAGCTCGTTGAAGTACTCCAGGTAGCGCGGGGCGACGGACACGTTACCATAGAGGAACCATCCGAGAAGCGCAATGCTTGCCGCCCCTTTGGCCACGTCGCGGATGTCCCGTGATGCGCCGAAGAGCGCGCGAATCGGCGCCGCGAGCCACGGCGAAGCGGCGATTGCGAGCAGCGGATACACGGGCAACACATGCCGCACGCCGATGTTCAGCGGGTTCATCAGCGAGTTGGCGACGAACACGCAAAGAATCGGCACGATGACGCAGTAGTCGCGACGCCCCGGGCTGCGTCCCGCGGCCCAGGCGGCGACGGCGAAGAGCCCGCTGGCGAGGAGGGGAAGCGGAGTCTTCAAAGCGAAAGCAACGAAATGATAGTACCACCAGCCGTCGAGCGACCAGCTACCCGCGAGATAGTAAGCGGGCTCGGTCGGACGGTCGCCGACGAAGAGGGCGTCGAGGCTCCTGAGGAACGGAAGCGGGAGCGGTAGCCGCAACCACGGCAGAGCGCCGGCGAGCGTGAGCAACTTCTTCGAGTCGAAATGGACGTCGCCGAGCCGTGCTGCGAAACCCTCGAATCGGTAGAGGCCGTTGAGTACGCCGAGGGCGAGCAGGTTGGCGAGGAGCAGCCGCCAGGTCAGGTACGCCGCCGCCGTCCACCCCGGCGCTCCGGCGAGATCGAGCGTCACGAGATGGGCTTGTGCCAAGACGACCGGAGAAAACGCGAAGAGAAACAGCGCGACCAAGCCCGCCGGCCAGCCGTAGATCTCGGTTGCCCACCGCGAGACGATCAGGGTGAGCAGCACGGCGGTCAAGATCACCATGCACCGCGCCGGCACGAACAGCTCATGGTAGCTGGTTCCATAGTCCTGCATGAAGCGATAACCGGTCGCCCAGTCGTTGAGGTCCCCCGAGGGCGTGACGCGAGGCGCGAGGGGCCCGGTCAGCAGCAGCGGCAAGGCCGCGAAGCTCCTGAAGAACGGGGGATTCATCGCCGCGGAGCGAAAGTCGACGGCTTGCAGGTTCTGTAGGCCCCCCGGCAGGCTGACAAACTCGTCGGTGGTGACCGAATCGCGCAAGGCCGTGCCCCTGGCTTGAGCGGCGAGAGCGACCAGTAGAAGCGTGGCGATCAGTAGGGCTTCCCGCGGGGCGGCGCTGGCATCGCCACCGGCGCCGTCTCCTCCCCGCCCTCGTCCCTCGGTCATCTCGTCAGCCGCGCAGCGAATCGAAGCGAGGAGGAATGACGAACGGCCTGCGGAACGACTGCAGGCTCTCGCCCGCCGTCGGCGGGTCCGCCAGCGGCCCGAAGCCGGTCGCCGAGGCCAGGCGGAGAACGTCGACCTTCGCCGGATCCAGGCCCATCACGCGTGCGCCTACCCAGTCCACGCCGTACACCGATCGCCCGCAGAGCAGACAATGAGACGGAACGGCCGTGCCCATGATCGGGCCGTCTCCCTCCATGCCCTCGATGCCGTCGACGATCGTGTAGCCGATCGGGATGGTGGCGGCGAGCTCGACGACCGAGCGAACGATTCCGTTCACGTGGAGGATGTTCTTCGGCCAGCCGTATTTCGCGCTCGGAACGACGCCGAAGAGGTTCTTCATGCCGAGCGTGAATCCCGCCCAGTGATGGGTCTTGAGCTTCGGCATCGACACGATGACGTCGGCGTCGAGAAGGGTCTTGGGCAGGAAGAGGTACTCGAGCGCCCGGCCTTGAAAGCCGTTTCCCTCCGGAAACGTGCGCATCCGCTTGCGCACCATGTCGTCGACGTTGAGGTCGACGACCCGCGCGCCTTCTTCGGCGCCGACTCCGTAGAGGCCCGAGCGCGTCCACACCTCGTCCGTGTCGGGATTGTGCCCGGGCCCTTCACCGATCACGACCTGCGCCGCCCCGCGTTCGCGGAACGCCCTGATGGTCTCGCGGATCAGCGCGACGTGTGTCGTCACCGGCCGGTCGGGCGAATATTCGACGAAGTTGGGCTTGAGCAGAATGCGCTTGCCCTGCACGTCGGGCGGCGGAGCGAGTCGAAACGCGTGCTCGAGTGCCTCGCGCAGCGCATCGGACCGGTACGAAGTGCAGGGAATGACGGCGACCGGTGAGGCGCTCGCCAGCGGCTTGGTCGCTTCGATCGAAGGCTTGCGGAGGGAGATCTGAAACAATCGCGCCACCACCACCGCCGACGCTGCGACGGCGCTGCCGATCAGTACTCGCCGCCGCGTGACGCCGCCCCGTGCGACCTTCTTCTCGCTCATGCTCGTACCCACGAGAGGCAGCGGGGAACCTCGCCGTCGGCCGCGCGTAGAGCGAGTACGGCGAGCGCATGCGCGTCCGGCCCGCCGCCCCAGGCGCCCCGACCATCGCCCGAGTCGACGGCCTTGCCGGCGTGCTCGACGGCTCGCTTCACGTCTCGCGAGGCAGCGAACGCCAGCGTCGCCCACGCGTGCGCTTTGCGGGAAGGATTGTCTTCCAGCAGGCGGGCCAACGCGCCGGCCGCCTGGGACGCGAGATCGACGTCCTTCGCCGAGCCACAAAGCGCAAGAGCCAGCAGGCCCTTCGTCGTTGGCAGCGTGATCGGCGAGAGCCGGTTCTCGTAGAAGTAGGGGTTTCCGTAGTTCCATCCGCCCGCCGGACAAGCGCGATCGGCGAGATACCGCAACGTTTCGGCGATGCGCTCGGCACCCGCCGGCTCTCCCCACGCCCGCAGCGCGATCGCCGCGAGCGATGTCGGCTCGACCGTGGCGAACTCCTCCCCCGCTTGCCAGGGCCAGCCGCGGATCGCGAAGTCGATCTTCAAGAGATCGCGCACCCGTTTACGCATCTCGGCCACCGGGGGCTGGCTCGGCGCGTACCAGCGAGCGAGCCACTCGGCTGCCGTCGAAGCTCGCTCGCGGTGGCCGTGAGCGAGCAGCGCGAGCAGCGCCGGCGCCGTCGCCCAGCTCGCGTCGGGGTCCTCGGCGGCAGTCCCGAAAAACCCCTCGGGCCTCTGACAGGAGAGCAGGGCGCGCAGCGATGCTGCCGCCGGCTCGTCGCCGTCGATCGCGGTCGGCTTCGACGGCGGATCGCGGGGCGCGAGCGCGAGAAGCGCGAGGGCGGTCGGCTCGACGAACAGTTGTCCGCGAGCGTGATATCCCCAGCCGCCCGAGGGGAGCATGGTCTGCCGGAGGTGTTGAACCCCCTCGTCGAGCAGCGCTCGCTTGCCCATCGACAGCGACGGTAACGAGGCCCACTACGGACCACAAGCGAGGCCAGCGCGCTCGCCGGAAACGCAGGCGGGTGGGATCTCGTACACGTAGTACGCGTGCCCGATCACGGCCTTCGGCTCGGTCTGCGCGAGCCAGTTGCCCGGGCCGTATCCGTGCCGCTGCGCGATGCGAGCCTGCGCCAGCGATACGCAGAAGGCGCTCAGCACCAGCGTGCCGGGCACCGGGCCGGCGACCAGTTCCGCGACGCTCACAGGCTCCCCGCCG
>CAVPWJ010000234.1:0-20060 GCA_963708955.1 uncultured delta proteobacterium | reverse complement strand
GACGAATTGCTCGCTCCATGAAGACGATGATCCCGATCACCGCCACCATGAAGGCAGCGAGGCCGATCAGCAGGAACAGCGACATCTCGCCTTCTTGAACGAACTGGTAGCTGGTAATCGCCGCTGAGGGGAAGTTGGCGACGATTCCCGCGAAGATGATGAGCGAAATGCCGTTGCCAATTCCTCGCTCGGTGATCTGCTCGCCGAGCCACATGATGAACGCGGTGCCCGAGGTCAGAGTGATGACGGTCATCGCGCGGAAGCTCCAGCCGGGATCGAAGACCACCGAGCCTCCCCCGGGCGCCTGGATGCGCTCGAGGCCCATGCTGATGAACGTTCCCTGGACCACCGACAGCACGATCGTGCCGTAGCGCGTGTACTGGGTGATCTTCCGTCGCCCGAGCTCGCCCTCCTTGGAGAGCTTCTCGAAGTAAGGAAAGACGACGGTCAAGAGCTGCAGGATGATCGAGGACGAGATGTACGGCATGATGCCGAGCGCGAAGATCGAGAAACGCTCGAGCGCCCCGCCGGAGAACATGTTGACCAACCCGAGCATGGTGTTGCGCGCCTGCTCGAAAAACGCCGCAAGCGCCTGGCCGTCGATCCCCGGGGTAGGAATCGCCACGCCGACGCGATAGACGGCCAGCATCGCCAGGGTGAACAACACCCGCCGACGCAGCTCGGGAACGCGCGTGGCGTTTTGGAAGCCGTCGAGCACGACCGTCAGGCTTCCGTGACCTCGACCGTGCCGCCGGCCGCGACGATCTTCTCGCGCGCCTTCGCGCTCACCGCCGCCACCTTCACCACCAGCGGCTTGCCGAGATCCCCATCGGAGAGGATTTTGATCGGCCCACGGCCGCGCACGACACGCTCGCGCCGCAGCGCGTCCTGGTCGACCACCGCATTGGCCGGGAAGCGATCGAGCCGAGCGAGCGAGACGACTTGGTAAGCGACGCGGGTCGGGTTGCGGAAGCCGCGCTTCGGCAGCCGCCGCGCCAGCGGCATCTGCCCGCCCTCGAACCCCGGGTTGACCTTCGCGCCGCTGCGCGACCCCGCGCCTTTTTGGCCGCGTCCGGACGTCTTGCCGAGGCCCGAGCCGATTCCGCGGCCGAGGCGCTTCTTCTGCTTCACCGCGCCCTTGGCGGGGCGCAGACTCTTCAGATCAACCACCGGCATTCGCCTCCTCGACCTCGACGAGATGTGCCACCTTCTTGATCATCCCCAGCACGGCCGGCGTACGCGGCAGCTCTCGCGAATCGCCGATGCGCCGCAATCCCAATCCGCGCACCGTCTGCCGCTGCCGCTGCGTTCCGCCGATCTCGCTGCGGCAGAGCCGCACCCGAATTCGTAAACCTCGCGCTTCGCCCGCCATGGCCGCTCCTACTGCAGATCCTCGAGCGACTTGCCGCGCATCCCGGCGACTTCCTCCGGCAGGCGCAGGCGGCCGATACCCTCGAGCGTCGCCTTGATCATGTTGTGCGGATTGTTCGATCCCAAGCACTTGGTGAGCACGTTGCGCACGCCCGCGAGCTCGATGACCGCGCGCACGCCGCCGCCGGCGATGATGCCGGTCCCATCCGAGGCCGGCTTGAGCAGCACGCGCCCCGCGCCGAACATCCCGGTGACCTCGAAGGGGATCGTGCCGTCGATCATCGGCACCGAGACCAGGCTGCGCTTGGCGCGCTCGATGCCCTTGCGGATCGCCTCGGGGACCTCCTTCGCCTTGCCCATGCCGAAGCCGACGTGGCCGTTACCGTCACCGACCACCACCAGCGCGCTGAAGCTGAAGCGCCGGCCGCCCTTCACCACCTTCGCGACGCGATTGATGGTGACGACCTTCTCCTTGAACTCGAGGCCTTGGGGATCGATCCGTTGGACGGGCGCAAGCGGCATGAGCGGCTGTCTCCCTTAGAATTTCAGACCCGCCTCGCGGGCGGCGTCAGCCAGCGCCTTCACGCGGCCGTGATAGAGGAATCCGTTGCGATCGAAGATCACCTGGGAGATCGACTGCTCGAGGCACCGCTTGGCGACGAGCTCGCCGACCTGCTTGGCGGCCTCGACCTTCTTGGCCTTCGCCTCCCCGTTGCGCAGCTCCGTCGACAGGGTCGAGGCCGAGACCAGCGTCTTGCCGCCCTGATCCGAGATGACCTGCGCGTAGATGTGCTTGGCGCTGCGGAAGACGCATAGGCGCGGCTTGGTGTCCGTGCCGCGCACGCGCTTGCGCACGCGCCCCTGGCGGCGGTGGCGACTCGTCGTCTTTTCGTTGTCGAACATGCTGGTTCTCCGCAGCTCCCCGCTCAGCCGCCGCCCGCCGCCCCGGCGGCTTTTCCGGCCTTGCGCCGGATCGTCTCCTCCGCATACTTGACGCCCTTGCCCTTGTAGGGCTCGGGGGGCCGCAAGTCGCGGATCATCGCCGCCACCTCGCCGACTACCTGGCGATCAGCGCCTTCGAGCGTGAGCACCGTCTGCTTGTCGGCTCTTGCTGTCACCCCGGGCGGCAACTGGAACACAATCGGATGGGAGAAGCCGAGCGCGAGCTGAATCGAGTCGCCTTTGACCTCGGCGCGATAACCGACGCCGTTGATCTCGAGCGTCTGCGAAAATCCCTTGCTCACGCCTTCGACCATGTTGGCCAGCAGCTTGCGGGTGAGCCCGTGAATGCCGCGGGAGTGACGAGAATCGTCCTTGCGTAGCACCACGACCTTGCCGTCGGTGATCTCGACGCTCATCGAGCGATCGACCGTCAAGTCGAGCTTGCCCTTGGCGCCTTCGACGTGAACCGAGGCTCCGTCGAGCTTGACCTTCACGCCCTGCGGGAGTGGGATCGGAAGTTTGCCGATTCGAGACATCGCGTTTCCTCGGGGTCGCTTACCAGACGGAGCAAAGCACCTCGCCGCCGACCTTCTCCTTGCGCGCCACGCGGTCGGCGATCACGCCCTTCGGCGTCGACAGCACCGAAACCCCCAGACCCTTGCGGATGGTAGGGATCTCGCGCGTGCCGACGTACACGCGCAGGCTCGGCCGGCTCACGCGGCGAATGCCGGTCAACACCGGCTGGCGGAACTCGTCGTACTTGAGGGCGACCCGCAGGGTCTTCCTGCCGTCGTTCTCCGCCACCGTCACCTCGCGCAGAAACCCCTCGTCGACTAGCACGCGGGCGATGCTTTCCTTCAGCTTCGACCAGGGCATCTCGGCCCAGTCCTTACGTACCCGGTTGGCGTTGCGGATGCGGGTGAGCAGATCGGCGATTGGATCGGTCATCATAGTTCGTGCGCTCCTACCAGGAGGCCTTGACCATGCCGGGAATCTGTCCCTTGAGCGCGAGTTGCCGCAGGCAGATGCGGCACATCTTGAAGCGACGGTAGAAGGCGCGCGGACGCCCGCATAGCGTGCACCGGTTGTGCTGGCGCACCTGGAACTTGGGCTTCCGGATCGCCTTCATGAGATGGGACGTTCGAGCCACTGGTCTCTCCCTCGCTTCCTCTTACGCTCGGAACGGAACGCCGAGCGCCTTGAGCAGCGCGCGGCCCTCTGCATCGCTCTTCGCGGTGGTACAGATGTTGATCGTCAGGCCCTTCACCTTGTCGATCTTGTCGATGTCGACTTCCGGGAAGATGATTTGCTCGCGGATGCCGAGCGAGTAGTTTCCCCGGCCATCGAACGCCTTGTCCGACACGCCCTTGAAGTCGCGCACGCGCGGTAGCGCGGCGTTGACCAGCCGATCGAAGAACTCGTACATGCGCTTACCGCGCAGCGTCACCATGCAACCGATCGGCAATCCCTTGCGCAGCTTGAAGTTGGCGATCGCCTTCTTCGCCTTGGTGATGACCGGCCGCTGACCGGTGATGGCCGCGAGCTCGGCCACCGCCGAATCGAGGATCTTGGCGTTCTGGATGGCCTCTCCGAGGCCCATGTTGAGAACGATCTTCTCGAGCCTTGGGACCTGGTAGACGTTGACGTAGCCGTGCTCCTGGCGGAGCGTCGGAATCACTTGCGTGTGGTAGAGCTCTCTCAGTCGTGCCGACATGAATCGCCTTCTCTCGGTCCCTTTAGCCGTCAATCTGCTCGCCGCAGCCGCGGCAAACGCGCACGCGCCGCCCGTCTTCGAGGGTGTTGCGCCCGAGGCGCACGGGCTTGTTGCACTTCCCGCAGAGCAGCATGACCTTCGATACGTGGAGGGGCGCCTCCTTCTCGACGATGCCCCCGCCGCCCTGCGGCCCACGCGGCTTCTGATGGCGCTTGACGACGTTCAGCCGCTCGACGAACACTTTGCGCTCGTCCGGCGCGACCCGCATGACCTTGCCGCTCTTGCCTCGGTCGCGTCCCGACACGACCAGTACCGTGTCGCCCTTCTTGATCTTCAGCTTGCAAGTCATCGTCGTCACAGCACCTCGGGAGCCAGCGAGATGATCTTCATGAACCGCTTCGCGCGCAGCTCGCGGGCCACCGGGCCGAAAATGCGCGTGCCGATCGGCTCGTTCTGGGCGTCGATCAGCACGCCGGAGTTCGTGTCGAAGCGGATGTAGGAGCCGTCGGAACGGCCGATCTCCTTCGCCGTGCGCACGATCACCGCCTTGGCAACGTCCCCCTTCTTCACCTTGGCGTTGGGGGTCGCTTCCTTCACGGCGACGACGATCACGTCGCCGATCGAGGCATAGCGGCGCTTGGAGCCACCCAGCACCTTGATGCACATCACTTTGCGGGCGCCGGAGTTGTCGGCCACGTCGAGAATGGTCTGCGCTTGGATCATTGGACTCTCACACCTTCGCCCGCTCCAGCACGGTCTTGAGTCGCCACCGCTTGTCGCGGCTGAGCGGACGCGTCTCTTCGATCCGCACGCGATCGCCGGTCTTGCACTCGTTCTTCTCGTCGTGGACCTTGTAGGTCTTCCGCGCGCGCACGAACTTCCGGTACTTCGGGTGCTGCACCTGCCGGTCGACGGCGACGACGATGGTCTTCATCATCTTGTCACTGACGACCAAGCCGTCACGAACCTTCCTCAGCCCGCGCTCGCCGCTCATCAATCCGCTGCCCCTTTCCGCACGCCGTGACGGGCGCGAAGCACCGTCAACACCCGCGCGAGATCCTGCCGCAAGTGCCGCGCCCTCATCGGGCTCTCGCTTTGCGTCGTCCCCTTGCGCAGCCGCAGCCGGCAGATCTCCTCGCGGAGATCCCGCTCCTTCACGCGCAACTCGTCCACCGCCAGCTCGACCAGTTCCTTAGCCTGCATGATGTCCGATTCCCCGCGTACGGATCTGCGTCGCGATCGACAGCTTGCTGCCGGCCAGCCGCAGCGCCTGACGCGCCACTTCCATGGTCACGCCTTCCATCTCGAAAATCATCCGCCCCGGCTTGACCACCGCCACCCACACCTCGGGCGGGCCCTTGCCCTTGCCCATGCGCGTCTCCGCGGGCTTCTTGGTGAGCGGCTTGTCGGGGAAGATGCGCACCCACACGCGTCCCCCACGCTTGATGTGCCGGGTGAGCGCGACACGCGCGGCCTCGATCTCCCGGGCGGTAACCCACCCCCGATCGACCGCCTGCAGCCCGTAGTCGCCGAAGGACAGGCTCGACCCCCGCCACGCCAGGCCGGGACGCCGGCCCTTCTGCATCTTCCGCCACTTGACCTTTGCCGGTTGCAACATGGTTCCGTCCGTCAGGCTCCGAGCGCGGCCTTTTGCTCTTCTTCCTCGCGGGTCAACACCTCGCCGCGGAAGATCCACACCTTGACGCCAATCACCCCGTAGGTGGTCTTCGCCTCGCCGAAGCCGTAGCTGATATCGGCGCGCAGCGTGTGGAGCGGCACGCGGCCCTCGCGATACCACTCGCGGCGGGCAATCTCGCTCCCGCCGAGCCGCCCGCTGCTCTGGATGCGGATGCCCTGCGCGCCCATGCGCATCGCCCGCGCCACGCTCTCCTTCATCGCGCGGCGGAAGGCGACTCGCCGCTCGAGCTGCAGCGCCACGCTCTCCGAGACGAGCTGAGCGTCGAGATCGGGCCGGCGCACCTCGTGGATGTTGATGTAGGGCTCCTTGCCCGTCATGCGGGAGAGCTCTTGCTTCAGCTTCTCGATCTCGGCGCCCTTCTTGCCGATGACGATCCCGGGCCGAGCCGTGTAGATGTTGATCTTGGCCTTGTTCGCCGCCCGCTCGATCTCCACCTTGGAGATCCCGGCGTGATAGAGCCGCTTCTTGATGAAGTTGCGCAGCCGGATGTCCTCGTGGAGCAACTCGGCGTAGTCGCGCTTGGCGAACCAGCGCGAGTCCCAGCTCTCGATCACGCCGAGGCGGAAGCCCCGCGGATGCGTTTTCTGTCCCATCGCTACTCCGCCTTCTCGTCGAGAACGATCGTGATGTGGCTGGTGCGCTTCAAGAGCGGCGTCGCGCGGCCCTGGGCGCGGGGCAGGAAGCGCTTGATCGTCGGGCCGGGCCCGACCTCGATGCGCTTCACGAACAGCGTGTCGACGTCGAGGCTCTTGTTGTTCTCGGCGTTGGCGATCCCCGAGCGCAAAATCTTAGCGACGAGCTTGGCTCCCTTACGGGGCGTGAACTCGAGCACCGACAGCGCCTCTTCCACTCGCTTGCCACGGATCGTATCGCACACCAAGCGCACCTTTTGCGCCGAAATTCGCTCGTGGTGGCTGATGGACATGATTTTCGGGCGAGCAAACCGGCGCCGCTCGGCGCGGACGCGCTTCTTCGTCCGCCGCTTCGCCTGGTCGGCTCGTTCGTTTTCCGGGGTGGACCGGGATTCCATGATCAGGCTCTCGGTCCGGCGGGAGCGGCCGCCGGCTTCGCCGCAGCCGTGCTTCTGACTTCGGCTTTGCGGTCCCCGGAGTGGCCATGGAACGTGCGAGTCGGCGCGAACTCGCCGAGCTTGTGGCCGATCAGATTCTCGGTCACGTAGACCGGAATGAACTTCCGTCCGTTGTGCACCGCGAAGGTGTGTCCGATCATGTCGGGTACGATCGTCGACCGCCGCGACCAGGTCTTCACCACACTCCGCTGGTTGGCCTCGTTCAGCGCCCGCACCTTCTTCAGCAGGTGCCCGTCGATGAACGGTCCCTTCTTGATCGAGCGCGCCATTAGTCTTTCGTCTCCGCAATAGCTTGCCAGAGTCTGCGGGCTATCGCCGTCGCTGGCAAGGCGCGACGGCGAAAAATGGTCCCTGCACTATTCTGAGGAAGAGCAACCCAGCCGGCGGCGGCGATAGCCGCGGAATCTGGCGAGAGTTTTCGGGGATAAGACACTCTCATTTCCGGCCTCGCCGCTTGATGATGTCCTTGTTCGTCCGCTTGTTGTGCCGCGTCTTGTAGCCCTTGGTCGGCACGCCCCACGGCGTCTGCGGATGATTGCCCTTGGAGCGGCCCTCGCCGCCGCCGTGCGGATGGTCGACCGGGTTCATCGCCACTCCACGGACGCTCGAACGTTTGCCGAGCCAACGCGTACGGCCGGCCTTGCCGATCGAGACGTTCTCGTGGTCGAGGTTGCCGACTTGCCCGACGGTGGCGCGGCACTCGATACGCACGCGGCGGAGCTCCCCCGACGGCATCTTCAACAGCGCGTGCGGCCCTTCCTTGGCCATCAGCTGAATACTCGCTCCCGCGCTGCGCCCGAGCTGAGCCCCCTTGCCGGCCCGGAGCTCGACGTTATGCACGATCGTGCCGAGCGGGATCTGCTGCAGCGGGAGGGCGTTGCCGGGCTTGATGTCCGCGCCGCTGCCGGACACCACCTCGTCACCGACGGAGCAGCCGATCGGCGCGATGATGTAGCGCTTCTCGCCGTCCCGGTAATGCAGCAGTGCGATGCGTGCCGAACGGTTGGGATCGTACTCGATGGAGGCGACGCGAGCGGGGATTCCGTCCTTGTTGCGCCTGAAGTCGATGATCCGGTAGTGCTGGCGGTGGCCGCCGCCGATGTGCCGCATGGTCATGCGGCCGCGATTGTTGCGTCCGCCCGTCTTGCGGCGCGGCTCGAGCAGGCTCTTCTCCGGCGTGCTCCGCGTTATCTCCGCGAAGTCGTAACCGGTCATGAAGCGGCGGCCCTTCGAAGTCGGCTTGTAGATCTTGAGAGCCATCGTTCTTACGCCCCCTCGAAGAAGTCGATCGTCTGGCCCTCGGCGAGGGTGACGTACGCCTTCTTCCAGTCGGATCGCTTGCCGACTCCCTTGGCGGTGCGCCGTCGCTTTCCGAGCAAGTTGACCGTGTGTACCTTGTCGACCTTCACCTTGAAGAAGCCCTCGACGGCCCGGCGGATCTCTTCCTTGTTGGCCTCCCGGCGGACGCGGAACACGACCTGGTTCGAGGTTTCGTTCACCAACGTCCCCTTCTCGGTGATCAGGGGCGCGATCAGGATCTCGAACGGAGAGATCATGCCGACAAACGCTCCTCGAGGCGCCTCAGCGCCTCGGCGGTGAGGATCACGTGCTCGTGAGCGAGCAGGTCGTAGACGTTGAGGCCGGCGACCGCGATGACCTTGAGAGCCGGAATGTTGCGCGCGGCGCGCTCAAGCAAGGAGTCCTGCGCCGGCAGCACGATCAGGCCGGAGCGAACCTCGAGCACCGCGAGCGCTTTCACCATGTCGCGGGTCTTGCCGCTCTCGACGACGAGCCGGTCAAGGACCACCAGGCGGCCCTCGCGATTCTTCGCGGAGAGCGCCACGCAGAGCGCCCGACGACGGGCCGTGGCCGGCAGGCGGTACGAGTAGTCGCGCGGCAGCGGTCCGAACACGGTCGCGCCACCGACCCACTGCGCGGCGCGCGTGCTGCCCTGACGGGCTCGGCCGGTTCCCTTTTGCTTCCAGGGCTTCTTGCCGCCGCCTCTGACGAAGGCGCGGGTCTTGGTCGAGTGCGTGCCACGCCGGCGATTGGCGAGCTGCATCTTCACGGTCTCGTAGAGAAGATGCGAGCGCAGCGGCTGGGCGAAGATCGCCTGCGGCAGCTCGACCTCGCCGACCGTCTGCTTGGCTTGCGAATACACCGGGACGCGAAGCGGGGCCTCAGCCACGGTTTTCCCCTTGCGCCTTGACGGCGGGCCGCACGAACACCAGGCCGTTTCGCGCGCCCGGCACCGCTCCACGCACGAGCAGCACGTTGTCGTCGGGACGGACGGCGACCACCGCGAGATTCTGCGTGGTGACGCGGACCGCACCCATCTGGCCCGCCATCCGCTTGTTTTTGAACACGCGGCCGGGATGGGTACGGTTGCCGATCGAGCCGCCGTGGCGGAAGGTTTCGTGGGTGCCGTGCGTCGCGGGAAATCCGCTGAAGCCGTGACGCTTGATGACGCCCTGGAAGCCGCGGCCCTTGGTCACGCCGGTCACGTCCACCCGGTCGCCCTCCTGGAAGAGGTCCGCCACCTTCACCTCGCCGCCGACCTCGAGATCTTTGCCACCACGGGACTCGCGCAGCGTCGCGACCATCTTTCCGGCCTTCTTGCGGTGCTCGCGTTCTGCCTTGGTCATGCGCTGTGCCTTCTTCTCGCCGAAGCCGAGCTGCACGCCCTCGTAGCCATCCTTCTCGGCCGTGCGCTTCTGCACGACCGTGCACGGACCGGCGATGATGACGGTCACGGGCACGAGCTCGCCGCCTTTGGCGAAGACCTGCGTCATGCCGATCTTCCTGCCGATCAATCCCAGTTTGCTCACCTTGCTGGTTGCCATGGATCGCTCGCGCGGCTCACTGCAGCTTGATCTCGACGTCGACTCCGGCCGCTAGGTCGAGCTTGCCGAGCGCGTCGATGGTTTGTTGGGTCGGCTCGAGAATATCGAGCAGGCGCTTGTGCGTCCTCATCTCGAATTGCTCGCGTGACTTTTTGTCGACGTGCGGAGAGCGGTTCACCGTGAACCGCTCTATGCGAGTCGGCAACGGAATCGGCCCCGCCACCCGTCCGCCGGTACGCTTCACCGTCTCGACGATATCTTTCACCGACTGATCGAGCAGCCGGTGATCGTACGCTTTGAGACGGATGCGAATCTTCTCGTTCATCTGGAGGCTTTCTCGGCGGCTACTCGTTGATCTTGGTGACGACGCCGGCGCCGACGGTGCGGCCGCCCTCGCGGATGGCGAAGCGCAGCCCCTCGTCCATCGCGATCGGCGTGATCAGCGCGATCTCCATCGACACGTTGTCCCCAGGCATCACCATCTCCGTCCCTTCCGGCAGCGTCACCACCCCCGTCACGTCCGTCGTCCGAAAGTAGAACTGCGGCCGGTACCCGTTGAAAAACGGCGTGTGCCGACCCCCCTCTTCCTTCGTCAACACGTACGACTCCGCCTTGAACTTCGTGTGCGGCGTGATCGACCCGGGCTTCGCCAACACCTGCCCACGCTCGATCTCCTCCCGCTTCGTCCCCCGCAGCAGACACCCCACGTTGTCTCCCGCCATCCCCTCGTCCAGCAGCTTGCGGAACATCTCCACTCCCGTCACCACCGTCTTCGTCGTCGGCTTGATCCCCACGATCTCCACCTCGTCCCCCACCCGGATCTTCCCTCGCTCGATCCGCCCCGTCGCCACCGTCCCCCGTCCCGAGATCGAGAACACGTCCTCCACGGGCATGATGAACGGCTTCTCCACGTCCCGCACTGGCTGCGGTATGTAGCTGTCCACCGCCTCCATCAGCTTCAGAATCGATCCCTCCCCAAGCTCCGACCCATCCCCCTCCAACGCCTTCAGCGCCGACCCCACCACGATCGGTATCTCGTCCCCAGGAAACTCGTACTTCGTGAGCAACTCCCGAATCTCCAGATCCACCAGCTCCAGCAGCTCCTGGTCGTCCACCATGTCGGCCTTGTTCAGGTACACCACGATCGCCGGCACCCCCACCTGGCGCGCCAGCAATATGTGCTCCCGCGTCTGCGGCATCGGCCCGTCCGCCGCCGACACCACCAGGATCGCTCCGTCCATCTGCGCCGCCCCGGTGATCATGTTCTTCACGTAGTCCGCGTGCCCAGGACAGTCCACGTGCGCGTAGTGGCGCTTGCCCGTCTCGTACTCCACGTGCGCCGTCGCGATCGTGATCCCCCGCTCCCGCTCCTCCGGCGCCTTGTCGATCTGATCGAACGGAACGAACGTCGCCCCTCCCGTCTTCGCCAACACCTTCGTGATCGCCGCCGTCAACGTCGTCTTCCCGTGGTCCACGTGCCCGATCGTTCCCACGTTGCAGTGCGGCTTCTTCCGCTCAAACTTCTGCTTCGACATGCCTTCCTCCTCTAGCGACGGACCGCTCGATCGCCGGTTGGATCGACGGCGCCGATCTCGAGCGCCAGGATGGAGAGGGGAGGATTCGAACCTCCGAAGGCATACGCCGGCAGATTTACAGTCTGCTCCCTTTGGCCGCTTGGGTACCTCTCCTCGGGCGACCGCAGCTCGAGCTGCGTCCGGACGCGCTGGCGTCCGCCGTCCTTCGACAAGCCCAGGAGCGGGATTGAACCGCCGACCTCGTCCTTACCAAGGACGTGCTCTGCCGACTGAGCTACCTGGGCACACCGCGATCGCAGATCACGGGGCATCTTGCCGCGTGCTCGCGCTCTGCTCCTCGGCGCACCTGGAGCACGCTTCCAGGGCTCCGCGCTGCGCGCGCGACCGTCTGCCCCCCGCTCCGCGATGGCGAGATCCCGGATGATCTCTTGCAAGAGCGGGAGACGGGGATCGAACCCGCGACGTTCAGCTTGGAAGGCTGATGCTCTACCACCTGAGCTACTCCCGCGACACGTACTGGTCTCTCCATGCCATCGGCGAAAGCCGACGGCCGGAGTCGAACCGGCGACCTGCTGATTACAAGTCAGCCGCTCTGCCGTCTGAGCTACGTCGGCCCGCGGGCAGTCAGCCTGCGAATCGTGTCTCGCGATCTTCACTGCGCTGTTCGCTCCGACACCGGTGCTCTGGGAAACGACCCGATTCCCGGTCTTGCTACCCTCGGTTTCGCTCGGGACGGTTCGTTTTAGACTAGTGTTCAGCGGCCCCCCGGGGGCGGCGACCGCCGCCACCTCCCAGGCTCGAGAATCGAAAAGGAAAAATGCTCGTCGGAAACCACCGTTCGCAATCTACACGGACCAAACTGTAAAAAAAGTTACTTATCACCACACTCCCTTTGGAGTCAATCCGTTGACGCCTTCTTGACACCCGCCTGGCGGACGCGCTCGTAGAGCGCCACGGCGGCGGCCACCGAGACGTTGAGCGAGCCGACGTGGCCGAGCATCGGGATCGACACGAGGAAGTCGCAGCTCGACCGCGTGAGCGGGCGGAGCCCTCTGCCCTCGGCGCCAACGACCAGCGCGCAGCGCTCGGGGAACGAAAAGTCGAACACGCTTTGAGGCGCGTCGCCGTCGAGGCCGACGATCCAGTAGCCCGCGCCTTGCAGCTCGCGCAGCGCGCGCGCCAAGTTGACCACCTGGGCCATCGCCACGAAGGCGACCGCTCCCGCGGATGCCTTGGCGACGATCGGCGTGACCGACGCGGAGCGGTCCCGCGGGACGACGACCCCGCCAACGCCGGTGGCTTCGGCGGAGCGCAGCAGCGCGCCCAGATTGCGCGGGTCGGTAACCTGGTCGGCGACCAGCAAGCACGCGGGGCGCCGCGCGACCAGATCCTCGAGCGCGAGCAGCTCGCCGGCTCTGCGCAGCGCGACGACGCCCTGGTGCGCCAAGCCGCCTCCCAGCTCGCGCAGGCGACGAGGATCCTCGTGAGCGACTTTCACGCCGGCCCGGCGCGCCGCTTCGACCACGCGTTCCGCCCCGCCGCGCGCGCCCCGCGCCACCAGCACCTGGTGGACGGATCCCGGATCGCGACGCAGCTGCTCGAGGATCGGGTTCACGCCGACCAGCAGCTCCGGCGAAGCTCGGGGAGGCCTCGATCCTGCTTCGCTCCCTTCCATCTCGTCGGTTCTGTCGCTACAAGTCGCGGCCGCTGCGCCCCTGGGACTTCATCGGCAATCCCGGATAGAATCGCGCGAATCGATGGGGAGAATCCTCAACCGCTACCTCTTCCTCGAGATCCTCGTTCCGTTCTTCTTCGGTCTCGCCGTCTTCACGTTCGTACTGCTGATCGCACGCATCTTGAAGCTCGTCGAGCTGGTCGTCAATCGCGGCGTCCCGCTGCTCGACATCCTGAAGACCTTCGCGCTCATCCTGCCCGCCTTCCTCGAGGTCACGGTGCCGATGGCCCTGCTGCTGGCGATCCTGCTCGGCTTCGGGCGACTGGCCTCCGACAGTGAGGTGGTCGCGCTGAAGACCTCGGGGGTGAGCCTCTACCAGATGACCGGGCCGGTGGTGACGTTCACGATCCTCGCCTCGATCGCTACCTTCGTCACCGCCATTTGGGTGCGGCCCTGGGCCAACGGCGCGCTGCGCAATCAGCTCTTCGAGGTCGTCAAAAGCCGGGTGTCGGCCGGCTTCAAGGAGAAGATCTTCAACACCGACTTCCCAGGGCTGGTGCTCTACATCGAGGAAATCGAGCCGGGCGGCAACACGCTCAAAGGCCTGCTGATCTCGGACACCCGCAATCCTCAGAATCGCAACACCGTGATCGCCAAGATCGGCCTCTTGGTCCCCAACGAGAACGCCAAGACCGTGACGCTGCGTCTGCTCGACGGGACGATCTACGGAGTCGGCGGCAGCGACGACAGCTTCCAGAAGACCGATTTCACCGTGTACGACGTGAGCCTGGCACTCACCAACCTGGGCGACATGCGCGCGCGCGAGAAGGATCCAAAGGAGATGACGCTCACCGAGCTGCGGCAGCGCATCGCCGAGCGCCGTTCCCAGGGCCAGCCGGCGAACGAAGAGGAGATCGAGCTCCACCGCAAGTTCTCGATTCCCTTCGCCTGCGTCGTCTTCATGCTCGTCGGCATTCCACTGTCGATCCCGCCCTCGCGAGCCGTGCGCTCGCGGGGCTTCTCGATGAGCCTCGCGCTGATTTTCCTCTACTACATCCCGCTCACGGTCGGGCAGACGCTCGCCGACAAGGGCTACGTTCCGGCGGTGTTCGGCCTGTGGCTGCCGAATCTCGCCTTCCTCGGTTTGGGCATCTTCCTGTTCGTCAACGCCGCTCGCGAAATCCCGTCGCGCCAGCTCGAGCGCCTGGAAGTCTTCCGGCGGCGGGCGCGCTCTCTCTGGACGAACGGCCGTCGCCGGTGGGGAACGTCATGACCCCCCCTGCCACGCGAAATCCGTTCGCTCGCATCCTCTTCCGCTATCTCGTCGAGGAGTTCCTCCGCATCCTCGCCCTCTGCCTGCTTGCGTTCTTGGTCGTCTACCTGATCGCCGACTTCTCCGACCGCATCGACGACTTCCTGAAGCACCAGGCGCCGATGGGAGCGATCGTTCGCTACTTCCTCGTCAAGATCCCGCTGATCATCAACCAGGTGCTGCCGATCGCCGTGCTGGCGGCGATGCTGCTCGGCCTCGGCGGCCTGTCGCGGCACAACGAGCTGACGGCGATGCGCGCCTGCGGCCTGTCGTCGGTGCAGATCGTCGCTCCTCTCCTCGGCACGTGCCTGCTGCTGTCCGTGGGGGTCTTCGCGTGGAACGAGAAGGTCGTTCCGCATTTCGCCACGCGCGCGCACTACCTCAACACGGTGGAGATCAAGAAGCGCCCGATGCAAGGGCTACTCGGCGACCAGCAGATTTGGGCGCACGGCCAGGACACCTTCTACAACGTGCAATCCTTCGATGCGCGCACTCGCACGCTGGTCGGCATCACCATCTACCCGATCGACACCGAATTTCACTTGAAGGGGCTCGTCGAGATCCCGCAGGCGGATTGGGACGGCCGCGCCTGGAGCTTTCGGCAGGGCGTCGAGCGCCGCTTCACGCCGAGCGGCGAGATCGAGACCACCGCTCTGGGCGGCGGCACGCTCGACCTGCGGGAGAAGCCGGAGGATCTGATGGCGGCCCGACGCGATGCCGAGGAGTTCAGCTATCGCGAGCTGCACGATCTCATCGACAACCTGCGCAAGAAGGGCCTCGACACCACGGAGTACTTGGTCGACCTGCAGCTCAAGCTGGCGGTCCCGTTCATCTGTACGGTAATGGGCCTGATCTCGATGCCGATCGGCATGCGCAACCTGAGAGGATCGAGCTTCGCCAACAACATCGGCGTGGGCCTGCTGATTGGAGCCAGCTACTGGTTCGTGCTGGCGCTCGCCGTATCGCTCGGGCACAGCGGCGCGTTGCCCCCGGTCGTGTCGGCGTGGACCGCGAACGGAATCTTCGCCGCCATCGGCATCTTCCTGCTGCTCGGCGCCTCCTGAACGCGGAGCCGCGGCGGCCGTTCAGGGGACCGCGGCGATCAGATCGAGGCCCGTCTGCTCGGCGAGGCCGAAGCGCACGTTGAAGCTCTGCACCGCCTGCCCGGAGCCGCCCTTGCCGAGATTGTCGATTGCGGTGATGACGATCGCCATCGATCTCTGCTCGAGCACCGTCCAGCCGATCTGCACGGCGTTGGTGCCGCGGACGTCCCGCACGTCGGGAAAACGCCCCTCGCCGAGAAGATGCACGAACGGCTCGCTACCGAAGCTCTTCGCATAGACCTCGGCGAGATCGGCCGCGCGGGTCAGCGGCACGTAGAGCGTGGTCAGGATCCCGCGCCGCATCGGCAGCAGGTGCGGCGTGAACGCCACCGGCGCGGTGCAGCCGGCGGCGCGCAGCCCCTGCTCGATCTCGGGAAGGTGGCGGTGGCGGCCGACCCCGTACGCGCGAACGTTCTCCTGCACCTCTGCGAACAGGATCTCGGTCTTGGCCGCTCGCCCTGCCCCGCTCGCCCCCGACTTCGAGTCGACGACCACGGTGCCCGCGCCGATCAGACCGGCGCGGGCGAGCGGCACCAGTCCGAAGAGCGCTCCCGTGGGATAACAGCCCGGCACGGCGACGATGCGCGCTCCACGGATCTGCTCGCGCGCGATCTCGGGGATCCCGTACACCGCCTCGGCAAGCAGTTCCGGGGCGGGATGCGCGCCGTACCAGCGGGAAAACTCCGCGGCGTCTCGCAGCCGGAAATCGGCGCTCAAATCGAACGCCGGCACACCGCTCTTCAGCACTTCGACGATCGTCTCGGCCGCTTTGCCGTGCGGCAGCGCGGCAAACACCGCGTCGACGCCGTCGGCGAGCCCGGCCGCGTCGAGATCTTCGAGCACGAGGTGGTCGAGCCGGCGGTGGAGCGAGGGGTAGACGTCCGAGACGCGCTTACCGGCGTACTGCTCCGAGGTGGCTCGCCGCACCTCGACGCGCGGATGCAGAGCGAGCAGCCGCAGCAGCTCGATCCCCATGTAGCCGGTCCCGCCGGCGACCGCGACGCGGATCTTGTCGGCCATGTTCTCTGAGGAGGCCGGAGGCCGGGGCCCGCGGCGTCTAGCGCTTAGAGTACTGCGGGCGCTTGCGCGCCTTGTGACGGCCGTATTTCTTGCGCTCGACCTCGCGCGAATCACGAGTCAGGAAGCCCGCTTTCTTGAGCGGCTGCCGGTGCTCGCCGCTCGCCAGCAACAGCGCGCGAGAGATGCCGTGCCGCAACGCCTCCGCCTGCGCGGCGACGCCCCCGCCCTGGAGCTTGGCGATCACGTCGAAGCGGCTCCGGGTATTGGTGACTTCGAACGGCTGGTGAACCACCATCCGCGAGGTCTCGCGTCCGAAGTAGGCTTCCAGCGTGCGCTCGTTGACCAGGAACTTCCCGTCTCCGGCCATCAGCCGGACCCGCGCAATCGAGGTCTTCCGTCGTCCCGTCGCCCAGTACGCGCCTTCCTGTTCCGCCATGACTTCCTTCCTTGATCGTTTCTTCGAGCGCGACGATCGCTCAGCCGAGCGCGACGATCGCCTCGGGTCTCTGCGCGTCGTGGGGATGCTCCGCGCCGCCGTACACCTTGAGCTTGGTCATCAGCGCGCGCGACAGCCGGTTCTTCGGCAGCATGCCGATCACCGCCCGCTCCACCAGCCGCTTGGGGTGGCGGGCCCGCAGGTCCTGAGCGCGCGCCGAGCGAATGCCTCCGGGAAAGCCGGTGTGGTGATGGTAGACCTTGTCGCTCTCCTTGTTGCCGGTGAGCTTCACCTTGGCGGCGTTGATGACGATCACGAAGTCGCCGCAGTCCACGTGCGGCGTGAAGGAGGGTTTCCCCTTGCCCCGCAGCAGATTCGCCACACGGGTCGCCAGCCGACCGAGCACCGCTCCATCGGCATCGAGCACGAACCATCGGCGCTTGGCGAGCGCCTCCTCTTTCGACATCACGAACGTGGTCTTTTTCATCGGCGTTCTCTTCGCGAGCGCTCGAAACGGGGTCGACGGGACTCGAACCCGCGACCTCCTGCGTGACAGGCAGGCGTTCTAACCAGCTGAACTACGACCCCTCGGCGAGCTTCTTCACGAGTCTATCGAGTCGGGTGTCGAACAGAGCACCCGAGGGGCTCCGACGATCCGCTTTCGACCTCCGGCTCTCGGCTTTTCCTCCATGGGCGGTATCCGATTCGAACGGATGACCCTCTGCGTGTAAGGCAGACGCTCTCCCGCTGAGCTAACCGCCCTCCTGGCTCGCATTCTCCGCGCGGGATGCGGAACCCAGTCCCTTAACACCGCGAGCGGGCAGGGTCAACGAATCGGTCGCGCGCCCCCCGGTGGTCAGCCGCACGGCCAGCCGGCTCTACGCTCCTAGCGCTTGCTTGAGGGTCTTTCCGGCTTTGAACTTGGCAGAGCGCGACGCAGGGATCTCGATCGGCTCGCCGGTCTTGGGGTTACGGCCGGTGCGCGCCTTGCGCATCGAGACGGTGAAGCTGCCGAAGCCGGAGATGTTCACCTTTTCTCCGCGCTTCAGAGCATCGCTGACGTTGTTGAGCAAGTAATCGACGAGCTCCTCGGCTCGCGGCCGCGTCAACTCGGCCTTCGCAGAAAGCGCCTCGATCAGGTCGGACTTGGTCATCTCGTTGCTCCCCTCAGCGCAGCCTCGCAGCCGCAACCCAAACGCCGTCGGCCTCGTGATCCATCACTCCTCCTGTCTTCGTGGAGAAGCGCGAAGATCTGTCCCGCTCGATCAGTGCGCCACCACCCCCGGAGTCGCCGGATCGGCCGCGGCGATCGGAGGAACCGGCTTGACCAGCGGATCGGCGACTTCTCCGCGCAAGAAGTTTTCGGGATCCGGAACGATCAGAGCCTTTCGCAGCACCTGGTCCATGTGCTCGACCAGCTCGAGACGCAGCGTCTTGACGATCGCCGCGGGGATGTCCGAGATGTCCTTCTCGTTCTCCAGCGGCAGCAGGATCGTCTTGATGCCGGCCCGGTGAGCCGCCAGGATCTTCTCCTTGAGACCGCCGATCGGCAGCACCCGGCCGCGCAGCGTGATCTCCCCGGTCATCGCCACGTCGTGGCGAACCGGATAGCGGGTGAGGGCGGAGACCACGGCGGTCGCTATGGTGATCCCCGCCGAGGGCCCATCCTTCGGGATTCCCCCTTCGGGCACGTGAACGTGGACGTCGACCTTCTGGTAGAAGTCGCGATCGAGCCCGAGATCTCCAGCTCGCGAACGGACGTAGCTGATCGCCGCCTGCGCGGATTCCTGCATCACGTCGCCGAGCTTGCCGGTGATCGTCAGCTTGCCCTTGCCGGGCATCACCGTCACCTCGATGCCGAGCAGCTCCCCGCCGAGCTCCGTCCAGGCCAGCCCGGTCGCCACGCCCACCTTGGCCACTTCCTCGCCCTTGCTGGTGCGGAACTTATATATATATATATATATATATATATATATATATATATATATATATATATATATATATATATATATATATATATATATATATATATATATATATATATATATATATATATATATATATATATATATATATATATTGGGGGGGCGGGGCGGGCGGGGCAGGCAGGGCGGGAGGGCGGGAGGGGGGGAGGGGGGAGGGGCGGGGCGGGGCGGGGCGGGGCGGCAGGGAGGGGGCGGGAGGGGAGGGGGGGGCGGGAGGCGGGGGCGGGGCGGGGGCGGCCGGCCGGCGAGGCGGGGCGGCGGGGCGGGGCGGGGCGGGGGCGGCGGCGGCGGGCGGCGGCGGCGGCGGCGGCGGGGCGGCGGCGGCGGCGGGCGGCGGCGGCGGCGGGGCGGGGCGGCGGCGGCGGCGGCGGCGGCGGCGGCGGCGGCGGCGGCGGCGGCGGCGGCGGCGGCGGCGGCGGCGGCGGCGGCGGCGGCGGCGGCGGCGGCGGCGGCGGGGCGGCGGCGGCGGGGCGGCGGCGGCGGCGGGGCGGGGCGGCGGCGGCGGCGGCGGCGGCGGCGGCGGCGGCGGCGGCGGCGGCGGCGGCGGCGGCGGCGGCGGCGGGGCGGCGGCGGGGCGGCGGCGGCGGCGGCGGCGGCGGCGGCGGCGGCGGCGGCGGGGCGGCGGCGGCGGCGGCGGCGGCGGCGGCGGCGGCGGGGCGGCGGCGGCGGCGGGGCGGCGGCGGCGGCGGCGGCGGCGGCGGCGGCGGCGGCGGCGGGGCGGGGCGGCGGCGGCGGCGGCGGCGGCGGCGGCGGCGGCGGCGGGGCGGCGGCGGCGGCGGCGGCGGCGGCGGCGGCGGGGCGGGGCGGCGGCGGGGCGGCGGGGGCGGCGGGGGGGGCGGGGGCGGGGGCGGGGGGGGGGGGCGGGCGGGGGGGGCGGGGGCGGGGGCGGGGCGGGGGGGGGGGGCGGGGCGGCGGCGGGGCGGGGCGGGCGGGGGCGGGGGCGGGCGGGGCGGGGGGGCGGGGCGGGGGGCGGGGCGGGGGCGGCGGCGGCGGGCGGGGCGGGGCGGCGGGGGGGCGGGGCGGCGGCGGGGCGGGCGGGGCGGCGGGGCGGGGCGGGCGGCCGGGGGCGGCGGGGCGGCGGCGGCGGCGGGGCGGCGGCGGCGGCGGCGGCGGGGCGGCGGCGGCGGCGGCGGCGGCGGGGCGGCGCGGCGGGCGGCGGCCGGCGGGGCGGCGGCGGGGGGCGGCGGCGGCGGGGGGGCGGCGGCGGCGGCGGCGGCGGGGCGGCGGCGGGGCGGCGGCGGCGGCGGCGGCGGGCGGGGCGGGGCGGCGGCGGGGCGGCGGCGGCGGGGCGGGGCGGCGGCGGGGCGGGGGGACGACGACGAACGGCGCCCGGCC
>CAVPWJ010000233.1:0-7940 GCA_963708955.1 uncultured delta proteobacterium | reverse complement strand
GTCGCCGATCGCCATCGCCGCGCCCGAGGCCGCGAGCTCCGTATAGCGCACCACGTCGATCTCGTAACGCACGAGACGATGGTCGGGCAGGATCTGGCCGCTGAACTCGATCTCGGCGCTGCCGAGCGCTCGCCCCATGCCGATCGCGCCGTTCCACGCACAGTAAAAGCCGAGCAGTTGCCAGATGCCGTCGACGCCGAGGCAACCCGGCTGCACCGGGTCGCCGACGAAATGGCAAGCGAAGTACCAGTCATCGGGGTGGACGTCGCGCTCGGCGATCATGCGGCCGCGTTGCCGGCTGGTGCGCTCGATCTCGACGATCCGATCCACCATCAGCATCGGCGGCGTCGGCAGTCGCGAGCGAAAGCCGCTCGGCGCGTCCACCAGAAGCTTGCCCTCGGCGAAGCGCAGCAGCTCTTCCCGCGCGAAGCGCCGTCGCTCGCGGAACTCGGCGTACGTCACCCGCGCGCTCCGAAGCGCAGCAGCTCTCTCGCCCACGTCAGCCCCGATCCCACGCCGACCATCGCCACGTCGTCCTGGCCGGTGAATTCGTCCCAGTGCATCGACACCACCGAGCCGCCGCTGGCCGCTCCGGTGTTGCCGAACTGCTGGACGTTCGAGTGATGGAGCTCGGGAGGAATGCGGCATTGACGACACACGGTCTCCAGCATGCGCAGATTCGCCTGGTGGCCGACGAAGTGAAACCGCCTGCCCTCTTGCGCATAGGCATTGCGGAGGCGCTCGACGCCCTCCACCGAGCGGCGAATCGCGAACATCTGCACCGCGCGCCCCTCTTGGCGAAAGTGTCCGACCCGCGGCACGACGACCTTGGCGTTGCCGGCCGGGCTCGACTCGAGCGCGCTGCCGAGCAGCTCCACCCGACCGGGAACCTTGGTCGATACGACCGCGGCGACGGCCGCGTCTCCCCACAGCACCGCGGTCGAGCGATCATTGTAGTCGACCGTGCGGGTGAAGCCCTCGGGAGAGACCAGCAACACGAACTTGGGGAGCTTCGCCGGGTCGGCGATCGACAGCACGTGGAGCAGCGCGAAGAAGCTCGTGCACGCCGAGTTGACGTCGAAGGCTGGAACCTCGAGGCCGAGAAGAGCGGCGACGTTGCAGGCCTCGGCGGGAGTGACCGTGTCGGGAGCCGAGCCGCCGGCGAGCACCATGCCGACGTCTTGCGCGTGGATCCCGGCGCGGGCGATCGCCATTTCGGCGGCGCGCCGCCCGAGCTCGGCGTTCGTGTAGAGCGACGCCTCGAAGGCCGCGCGCACGTCCTGGTTGCGCGTGGTGCGGATGTAGTCGAGCGATAGCACGGTCCGGCGCGAGCAGATGCCGACGCGATCGACGATCCAGTCGTCGGTGGTGCCGATGTCGAGATCGACGAGAAACCGATTGGTGATCTCGTTCTCGGGATGGAAGTGGCCGAGGCCGTGAACGAAGAGGCTCATGCGGTCGCCCCGGAGATGTGCTCGCCGCCGTCGACGCGGATGACGTCGCCGTTGATCCACGCGGCCTCGTCGCGAGAGAGCAGGTAGACGACGTTGGCGACGTCCTCGGGGGTGGTCAGCCGGCGAAACGGGTTGCGCAGGCGAGCGTGCGCCTTGAGGTGGGCGCTGCCCGGGATCAGCCGTAGCGCCGGCGTGTCGGTGATGCCGGCCTGGATGACGTTACAGCGGATTCCGTACGGCGCCATTTCGACGGCGATCGCTCGGGCGATCGCTTCGAGCGCGACCTTGGCGGCGGCGACCGCCGCATAACCCTTCCAGGCGACCGTGTTTCCCTCGCTGGTGAGCCCGATGACGCGCGCGTCCGGTGCGAACAGGCCGCGCTTCAAGGTCTCCTGCGTCCAGCCGAGCAGGCTCGTGCCCATGCTGTGGATCGTGCGCGCCAGATCTTCTTCGTCGATGAAGCTGTCGTTCGCGTAGGACGGAGGGCTGGCGATCGCGTGCACCGCGTCGACGCCTTCGGCGAGGAGGCGATCGGCGGCTTCGACCAGGCGGCGCTCTTCGCAGCCGATCGCGGCCGCGAGTGCCTTGGCCGCTTCCGTCCCGGCCGGGCGCTCGGGAGCGACGAGCTTCAAGTTGCCGAACGCGATCGAGTGCAGCATCACGCGCAGCCGTCCTTGGCCACCCAGCTTCGCGGCGAGATCGTCGAGGATCCGCCCACGCACCGTGGCGTCGAGCGCGTCGGCGTTGAACGCGACGAGATCCACTCCGTGCTCTCGGATCTTCGCGAACTCGGGCTCGATTCGCGGCATCGCGCCACGCCGGTCACGATGCACCACCACCAGGTTCATGCCATGGCGAGCGAGCGCGTGTGACGTCGCCAACCCGAAGCCGCTCGAACCGCCGAGAATCAAACCCCACGTGTCGCGAAGAAACCTCTCTCCCATCATCACTGCTCCGGCACGTTCGAGAGCCTGATTTTCCAAAGGGGAGCCCAGCCGGATTCGGCCGGCATCGCTCTCGGCCACTGCCGCCCATCTCTCTATCACGGACCGCACGGAAGTTTCAGCCCCACCCTCGTAAATTCACGCGAAAGAGATTCCCGGGTACTGAAGAGATCTCCGGCGAACACTTCATGGGAGCCCATTGCGATTTCCAAGGCAAGCGGCGTGCCAGACGAGAGCGCGTCGCTTTTCGTCGACCCGGTGGCGCGCTCGTGCCCAAGAGCTAGGCATGCGCGCGCGCATTGGCTCGTAGAGGACAGCCGATCTCCCCCGGCCGCGGCCCAGCCATCCTCGTCCTCCGGCCCGTAGCCGAAAGCTCGTGGCGCAATCGTTGTAAGCAGGGCGCGGGTTTCTTCATCCCCGCGCTGGCGCCCGGCGATTTGATCGTCGGCGATTCGCACGCTAAAAACCTCTCCTAGTCAGAGTTCCAACGTAGAAACTAGCCGGCGGCCATACGCAGAATTCCGATACGTCCCCCCCCCGCGCCGCGACTCCGGGAGAATCCGCGGCGTCCGGCTCGCGCGGCTCGCGAACGGTCGGGGTGCCGCGCCTCGCCGCGCGTCTCGTTGCCTTGCTGCTGGGTCTTCTCGCCGCCGCGGCGGTCGCCGAGCTCGCGCTGCGCTGGAGCGGCTACCGCATGCCGGTGCTGCTCGAGGATTCGGTGCGTGGCGAGTACCGCATCGAGCCGAACGCCGAGTTCACCTACTACGGCTATCTGCCCGGAGGGGTCGAGGACTTCGCCAATCGGGTGAAGCTCAACGCGCTCGGCTTCCATGATCGCGACTACCCTGCCGAGCGGCCCACGCCGACGACCTACCGCATCCTGGTGCTCGGCGACTCCTACGTCGCCGCCTGGGAGGTGCCGCTGGCGGAGACCTTCCACGAGCGCCTCGAGGCGCGCCTCGAGAAGGAAGATCCGCTTGGCCGGGGCTCCTACCAGGTGATCGCCTTCGGACAGGGGCGCAGCGCGCAGGAGCGGGAGATCGAGTGGATGCGGAAGTACGCGCCGATCTACCGGCCCGACATGATCCTGCTTCTCTTCTTCTGCGGCAACGACTTCATGGAGAACGACGAGGCGACGTTCACCGCGGCCTCCGACTTCGGCCAGCGCTACATCCACGCGGTCGTACCGCGAAAGATCCGCTTCTTCGATAAGCTCCTGCTCTTCCCCGGTTTGCGGCTGAACGGCCTCGTCGCCGAGGCCGCGACCGAGTACTACGTCGAGCACCTCGACCGCTTCGACCCGGCGATCTCCCGCGACGATCTCGAGAGCCCCGAGCTCGGCCTCTATCGAAACCCGCTGCCTGCCGACTACGCCGCGGCGCTCGAGCGCACCGGCAAGCTCCTCGACGTCGTCCGCAAGGAGACGCAGAGGCTCCACGCCCGTTTCGTGCTGGCGAGCCTCTCCGGGCCGCAGGCAATCGGCGAGATCGCCGAGCAGATGCTCTGGGCGGAGCGGAAGGACCCGCGCTTCGACTACGGCCGCGGCGACCGTTGGATCCGCGACTGGGCGGAGGGCCGTCACGTGCCGCACGTCGAGCTCGGCCCGCCGCTCGCCAGGATCGGCCGGCGAAAGGTCTTCTGGAAGCACGATCAGCACCTGAGGCCCGAAGGCCACGCCGCGGCCGCAGACATGCTGTATGGCCCGCTCGTGGAAGCCGCAAAGTAGCGCCCGCGGGCCGTCCTCGCCCGGTCCGGCCTTCCTCGGCGTCGGCAAAGACCAGGCGCTCGACGGCACGAGCTATCGCTGGGTCTCGTTCGGCGGCAACTCGACCACTGCTACTGGCTCCGCCGCGACGACGACTCCGGCGCCGCGGCCTCGTTCCGCGCGTAGAACTCGATGGTCGGCGAGATGAAGTAGCCGGCGAACATCGGGTCGAGGCGGCGGTAGAGGTCGCGGTTCAGGAAGTCGCCCTCGAAGCGTTTGACCAGGTGGAAGCCGCGCTTCCCGGAGCGGAAGCTCCGGTAGGCGGGGTCGAAAGCGGGGTGGTGGTGGCGCTCGTAGCGCCAGAAGTGGAGCGAGCTCAGCTCGACGAGATCGAAGTCGTTTCGCGCGGCGAGCCGGGAGATCCACACCTCACCCACCGCGTTGACGGCGATGCGCGGGTCGGTCGGGATCGCCATGTACGGGCTGAAGCCGCAGAGGAGCAGACGCTCGCGAGGGCGGAGCGTCTCGTCGAGCCAGTGCGCCGCCTCGACGCGCGTGTCGTGACGAAGGCGCGCGGTGGTCGAGAGCGTGAAGAGCGCGGTATAGCCGAGCACGAGCGCGACGGCCGCCGCGCCGATCGTTCGCCGCCATCCCGGCCCCGACTCGATCCAGCTCCCTTGCCAGAGGCCGGCGAACACGGCGCTGACCACCTCCACGGGCAACATGTAGCGTAGCGGCGTGAACGTCCAGTGGCCGAGGATCGCGAAGAACGGCACGACGAAGCCGAGCACGACGAGATGCTCGCGGCGCAGGCCGAGCAGCACCCAGGCGGTGCCGACCGCGGCGCTGGCGTAGAGCGCAAGCCCCAGGCTGAAGGGGAACTCGGCGAACAGCTCGTAGACGTACTTGTGATACTGCCAGCCGGCCGCGGGCAGGCTGAAGCCGTAATGCAGGCTGTGCGTGTGCTGATACTCGAAGGCCATCGCCGTGCGGAACTGCGAGAAGTGGAGGAACGTGAATGGCGTGGCGACGAAGCACAGCGCCAGCGCGACCAGGCCGAGCGCGGCGAGGCCGCCGAGCGAGCGAGCGACGGACCGGCGCGCGAGCAGGGTCGCGAGCAGCGGCGAGACGCCGACCAGCGCCGCCGTGTACTTGCTGGCGACGGCGAGGCCGATTGCCGCTCCGACGAGCGTGTAGTCGCCGAGCTCGCCGCGCCGCAAGAGACGCACCGAGGCGCCGAGCACGACCACGATCCAGAAGGTCATGGCCACGTCGGTGACGGCGAAATGGCTTTCCCAGACGTGCAGCGGCAGCAGCGCGACCCACAGGCCGCCAAGCGCCGCGGCGAGCAGCGAGCCGCCAAGCTCGAGGCCGAGCCAGAACGCCGCCGGAGCGGTCAGCGCTCCGAAGGTCGCCACGATCGAGCGCGCGACCACGTACGATTGCCACGGCTCGGTGACCAGCCCGAGACGAGCCAGGGCACCGTTGGCGAGGGCGATCAGGTAGATCAGCAACGAAGGGTAGTTGAGGAACTTCGGGTCGGGGTCGGCGAGCGAGAGGGCGAGCGCGTGGCTCATCACGTGCTCCATCTCGTCGGGATGGAGATCGATGCGTGCGGGCGCGCCCCAGTAGAGTCCCCAGAAGCGGAGCGCCGCGGCGAGCACGAGCAGCCCCGCCGCGATCGGCCATCGCGCCGCGGCCCGTTCCGGCGATGGGATCCGCTCCGCCGCGACGGAGCGCGCGGCTTGGTTGGCGAGGACTCCCGATGATAGCGGGAGCCGATGCACGTTCATCAGCCGATCGGCCTGTTTCTACGTTGAAACTATCTGAGCGCCGGTGATACTACGTAGCAACTGGCATGCCCGCAAGAGCCAAGATCCGCGCGGGCGGCAGGCCGCCGAAGTTCGACGAGCCGCGCCGTCCGGTGACGCTGACGCTGCCCGAGCGCACGCTTCACGCGCTCGCCGCCGTCGACGCCGACCGCGCCAGCGCGATCGTCAAGCTCGTCGACGCGGCGCTGTCCGGCAAGAAGAACGGCGCAAAGCCCGTGGAGGTCGTCGAGGTGGCGCCGGGAGTCGCGGTGATCTTGGTGATGCCGAGCCGCTGCCTACGCCGGATCCCCTGGCTGAAGCTCGCCGAGGTGACGCCGGGCCGCCACCTGCTGACGGTCGTGCCGGGAACGGCGATCGAATCCATCGAGGTCGCGATTCTCGACCTGCTCGAGAAATTGCCGCAGGACGAGGCTTACGAGCGAGAGATCCTCGAAGAGATCCGCCGGCTGATCGGTGATGGCCGGCGCAAGCGCAACATCAGCAAGTTCGAGGTCCTCTACGTTCCCGCGCCCGCCGCTCGTCGCCGCGGATAGCGACCGGGACGTCGGAAAATCGCTTCGACCGAGCAGCGTGCCGAGCGCGCGCTCCGATGACGGCTCACAGCGGTCGCGCAAAGCTCAGCTCGTGTCCGTCGGGATCGTGCAGGTGAAAATACCGCTCGCCCCACGGGGCGTCGCGCGGGGCGGTCGACGGTGCCAGACCGAGGTCCAGCGCCCGCCGATGCAGCGCGTCGACGTCGGAGACGTAGAAAATCGCTCGTCCCCACGCGGACGGCGGGCCGGCCGCGACCGCCTCCAGGTTCAGAAAGTTCGGGCCGACCGCAAAGCTGGTGAACGACGCGCTCTCGCCTCCGTAACGCAGGCGGAAGCCGAGCGACCGGTAGAAGCGCACCGCGGCGCGCATGTCGCGGGTGACGAGCGTGACGGCGCTCAGGCGTTCGATCTCCATAGATTTCCGTAGATTACCGTGGGTCAGCGTGTCGCGGAAGGCAGTCACCGCGGCGGCTCATGACAGCCTGCCGATCGATCGGCTAGGCGGAATTTGCGGGCTCTTTCAGATTCGCCCCGGCGCGCTGGAGGAACGCACGATCGCCTCCGAATCTTGGTGACGCCGACCCCTCGATTCCCATCCATCGGAAATCCGGTAGTCGACGAGACCAAGGGAGAACCGCGATTTTCCCCCTTCCACCCTGGCGCACTCCTTGCAGTCACGTATAGGAGCAGAGCCGTGCTCGGGCAGCACGCTCGAGCCGAAGATATCGGGAGGGAGATCGAAGCCATGAGAGACAGAAAGAAGATACTCTTGCCCGTCGCGTTGCTCGTCGCAGCCGCGCTCGCGCTGCCGGCGGCCCGTGCGTTCGCCCAGAAAGGGCGGGAGATCGAGCAGGCGATCGCCGACGCAAAGACGGCGGCGGATCACGAGAGCATCGCTGCCTTCTACGAAGGCGAGGCGAAGTCCGCGGAGAAGAAGGCCGACAGCCACGATCGGATGGCGGCCAACTACAAAAAGGCCGGCGGCGGGGTCATCGAGAAGCTGCACCTCGACCAGCACTGCGCCGACATCGCCAAGCGATTCCGGGAGGTCGCGAAGGACGCGCGGGATCTAGCGGCGGCCCATCGTCAGATGGCGAAGGACGCGCAGTGAATTGAGGCGTCGGGCGTGATGCGGTGCGGAGCGACGTTTCGCATGCCGGGCGCGCGGCGGCTCGCGCTCGGCATCGCGCTCCTCGGGGCGGCGCTCCGCCCGGGCGGCGCCGCTGAGCTCGACCATGCCTTCCTCGATCTCCGCGCCTACCTCGCCGAAGTCGAGGCGGCGAGCCCGGCGATCGTCGCCGCAAGGCGCCGCGCGGAGGCGACGGAGCGCCGCGCCGGCCCGGCCGGGGTGCCGAGCGATCCGTTCGTCGCCGTCGGACCCGACGGCATTCCCACCAGCGGCGGCTCGCCCGGCCTGATGCGATACCAGTTGAGCCAGGCGATCCCGTTCCCGGGCAAGCTTGGCGCGGCCG
>CAVPWJ010000232.1:0-5324 GCA_963708955.1 uncultured delta proteobacterium | reverse complement strand
TATGTCGTTGCTCGACTTCGTTGCGTATTGCTTCCGGCTCGTCGAAGGACCGGGCATCCGCCGCGTCGTCTCCGGCTACCGGCTCGCCTCGGGCGCGTCCCAGAAAGACCACACTGACTGTGTGGTGCCGGGGATCGCGTTGCGGATCGGAGTAGACGTTGAAGAGCTCGCTCAGCTCGACGTCGAGGCCGGTTTCTTCGAGCGCCTCACGGATGGCGGCGTCTTCGGCCTTCTCTCCTTCTTCGATGAATCCGCCGGGGATGGCCCAACCGGGTGGAGGATTCCGCCGCCGGACGAGTACGATCCGGTTCGACGGAAGCTCGATGATCAGGTCGACCGCGGTTCGTAGCCCCCGCAGCGGCATGTCCGATGAACTAACACGTACCGCCGCTGCGCAGAAGCGCCGCGCCACAACAAAAAAGGCGACCGCCCTGAGTGGCGTCGCCTTCTTTGCGAACGAAGTGCGGCCGCTACTTGCGGACCGTCTTGCTGAACACCGCTTCAGCCTTTTGCGCCGCTGCCTCTGCACGCTGAGCAGCAGTTTCAGCACGGCTGGCTGCGGCCTCGGCCCGTGATGCTGCGGCGTCCACCCGGCTCGCGTTCGACGCACAAGCCTGACACGCTGAGGTGTCTACCTTCTCGGCGCAACCGGTTGCCATCGTCAAAGTTAGCAATCCGCCGATCAGGACAGGCAAGCCGATCGTCTTCCACGTTGTCCTCATCTTTCCATCACCTCCTTGCTCGAGAAGCTTTGGCGAATATCCCACAAATAGCCCCCGCTCGCAAGATCACCATGGACGCGAAGGGCGATCCCTGGGGCGAGTTCCCCTTCAGGGGCTCAGCGGCTGGCCGGAGCGCAGAGTTCCACTCACGACATCGACGGGTGAAACCGCGGGAATGACGTCGAGAACGCGGAGCTGATCGCGAATGATGATCTCGCCGAGCTCTTGATGCTTGGCGATCGGCGCCGACACGATGCTCGGCATCTGAAACGTCACGTGGAGATCTCGCCTCTGGTCGTTGCGCACCAGGTAATTCAGGCTCTGCGCGGCCATCGGCTGGATGTGATCGGTGGCTCCGCCCACGACCCTCACCTCGACCGAAAGCAGCTGGCCCTCCTCGACGACCTTCAGCTTGGAGAAGTGGGCGAACCCCCATTCCATGAGCGCTTGAGCGACCAAGAATCGCGCCTGGAGCGTCGGGCATCCCATCACCACAGCGATCAGGCGCATCCCGTCGCGGCTCGCCGTGGCGGTGAGATTGAAGCCGGCGCGACGATAGTATCCGGTCTTCAGCCCGTCTGCCCCCGCCATCCGGCCGACCAGATGATTGGTGTTGCGAATCAGCACCGTCCCGTTGCGGATCGGCACGAAGGGCTGCGACGAGTAGCGGAACACCTCGCGATGCACGAGCAGCTTGCGCGCGAGAATAGCTTGATCGGCCGCGGACGTCATGTCCGGAAGGCCCTTGCCGCGCCGAGGGGGCAAGCCGTTGACCGTTCGATAGACGGTCTCACTCATGCCGAGCTCTAATGCGCGCTGGTTCATGCGCGTGATCATCGCCATCTGGCTGCCGGCCACCGTCTCGGCGATCGCCACGCTCGCTCCGTTTGCCGAAGCGACCAGCATGGCCTTGAGCAGATCCTCGAGCGGCAGTTTCTCGCCGACCTTGAGCAGCACGCCCGATCCCCCGGTGCGGCTGGCGACGAGGCTGATCGGTACTTCCTGGCCAAGCCGCACCTCGCCACGCTCCAGCGCCTCGAAGGTGAGCAAGGCCACCATCATCTTCACCATCGACGCGGGCGGGCGCGGATCCGACGAATCCTTGTCGAATAGAATCCGCCCGCTGTCTCCATCGACTAGCAGCGCCGAGGCATAGGGCCCCTGCGGAGGCGTCTCGGGCGGAGTCATGCGCGCCGGCGTCGTCACCGGGGGGGCGCGACGCGCCACCGGGCGCTGGCGATGATGTTGGCGGGCCGAAGCGAGGTCCGAGAACCCGAACACCAGCCACGCCGCCACGTATACGCAGAGCCAACTGCGTTTCATCGTCATGCTCGAGACCAGCCCCCGATTTTCTTTACAGGACATTGTCATCTTTCCGGAACTCCCAAGCAATTGTCAACTGAAACACCGTGTTGTGCTGGTGTGCTTTCGGCGCGGTCGCCTGACGAGCGCGAAGGGGCGGTTTGACAGGAAATTGGGAAATCAATATGCAGCCGGGAAGTGTTGAAGGTTCTGGGGATGGGTCACTACCTCCCAGAGCGCCAGGTCGGCGGCATCGATTCCGCTGGCGCTCTACGAGGCGGCGGAGGCCGGCCGCGTGCGGGACGGAGCGCTCTGGTTCGTCTCGCCGCCTTTGGCGCCGGCTTTACCTCGGCGTTGGTTCCGATGGGCTGGTGAGATCCGCCTCCGCCAGACTCTCCGCCGAGGCGGAGCCCGGGATCGCCCTCGATCGAATGCGGCGCGTGGATCTCGATGCGGTCGTCGAGATCGAGCGGCGAACGTTCGCTCAACCTTGGACCGCGCGGCTGTTCCTGCGGGAGCTGCGCTTGCCGTTCTCCAAGATCGTCGTTGCGCGCTCGAGTGGAGCAGGCGCGGGCGGCGTGGTGGGCTACATCTGTCGCTGGCTGAAGGCTGGCGAGGTGGAGATCCAGAACGTCGCGGTTCATCCCGACTGGCGGCGCCGCTCGATCGCCCGCTCGCTGGTGGAGAACGTGCTGACGGAGGCGGCCGAGAACGGTGCCGAGCGCGCGATTCTCGAGGCGCGCTACCACAACCAGCCGGCGATTCGTCTGTACCGATCGCTTGGCTTCGTCGAGGCCGGAATCCGGCGGCGCTACTACGCGGATGGTGAAGACGCACTGCTGATGGATCTGCGACTGGCTCGTGGCGGCGCCTGACCTACGCGTGGATCTCGGCGGCGGCCTCTCGCTCGCCAACCCGGTGATCGCCGCTTCGGGCACCTTCGGCTACGGGGTGGAATACGGTGGGGTCACCGATCCGGCGGCGCTCGGCGCGGTGGTCGTGAAAGGCTTATCGCTGCGCCCGGCCTCCGGGCATCCGGCGCCGCGGATGGTCGAGACCCCGGCCGGCATGTTGAACGCGATCGGCCTTCAGAACATCGGCGTCGAACGCTTCGTCGCGGAGAAGCTTCCGTGGCTGCGCGAGCGGCGCGTGACGGTCGTCGTCAATTGCTGGGGTACGACGGTCGAAGAATACGGTGAAGTGGTGGCCACGCTGGAGGCAGCCCAGGGCATCGCGGCGATCGAGATCAACATCTCGAGCCCGAACAAGCGCGAGTGGGGACGAATCATCGCCACCGACGCCAAGCGCACCGCCAAGGTCGTCGCCGCGGCGCGCGCCCGCACCCGTCGCCCACTGTGGGTGAAGTTGTCTCCGAACGTGACCGATATCGTGGAGTTTGCCCGCGTCGCCGAGGCGGAAGGCGCCGACGCGCTTTCCGTGGCCAACACGTACGTCGGCATGGCCATCGATCTGCGGACTCGGCGACCCGTGCTGCGCAACGTGAGCGGAGGCTTGTCCGGCCCGGCGATCAAACCGTTGACTCTGCGCGCGGTGCATCGGGTGGTGCGCGCTTGTCGGCTTCCGGTGATCGGCGTCGGCGGAATCTCGAGCGGCGAGGATGCTCTCGAGTACCTGCTAGTCGGGGCACGTGCCGTGCAGGTGGGCACCGCTCATCTCTACGATCCGTCGGCGGGACTTAAGATCCTCAACCAAATCAAGACGTTCCTCGAACGGGAAGGAGTCGATCGCCTGACGCAGTTCATCGGCACGCTCGAAGGCGACGAGAAGTCACCTTGACCTGATCGCCTAAGTAGTCTAAAATCTTGCAGTTATTATGCTCCCCAGCTCGTTTTAAGGAGAGTCGGAATGCTCAAGGCAGGCGCTGAGTTCAAGGTCGGAGAAAAGGTTGTCTATCCCGCTCACGGCGTCGGCGTCATCGAGAGCTTGCAGGTACGAAACGTTTCCGGGACGCAGAAGAAGTTTTACATGCTGCGTATCGTCGACAGCGAGATGATGATCATGATCCCTACCGAGAACGTGC
This sequence comes from uncultured delta proteobacterium, assembly GCA_963708955.1. Lineage (GTDB taxonomy): Bacteria > Desulfobacterota > Binatia > JACPRU01 > JACPRU01 > JACPRU01. The sequence goes on along the minus strand of CAVPWJ010000232.1, from coordinate 1,259 downwards.
AGACCGTCGGCCTGCGGCGCATCATCGGCAAGGACATGGTCAGCAAAGTCTACAAGATCTTGCGCGAGAAGAAGGTCGAGATCGATCAGCAGACCTGGAATCGTCGCTATCGGGAGTACACCGAAAAGATCAAGACGGGATCGGTTCTGGAGATCGCCAAGGTGCTGCGCGACCTGTTTGTGCTGAAGGCAGACAAGGAGTTGTCGTTCGGCGAGCGCAAGATGCTCGACACCGCGCGGAATCTGCTCGTCAAGGAGCTGGCGATCGCTCGCGCGTTTCCCGAAGAAAAGATCATGGAAGAGTTGAAGACCATCTTTTCGCGCCACTGAGCGTGTAAGTGTTCCAGCCGACGTGAGGGGCCGGGAGCAATCTCGGCCCCTCACGTTTTTTCGGAAGCGTCCGGCGCTCCGACCGGCGGCGACGGAGCGGCGCCGTGGACCGAGGTCGTGTCGGTCCCGCAATACGGGCAGGTCGCCCATTTCTCCTTCAGCAAGATGCCGCAGCCCGAGCAGGTGTGCCGCAGGTGCGCCCGGCAATAGGGGCACGTCGTGTAGTTCTCCTCGATCGCGCCGTGACACGAGGGGCACGACAAGCGCCGCTTGGTGTCGAGCTCCACGACTCGCAGGACCTCCGAAGGAGTGGTCGTGCCGTCGAGGATCTTGTGGCGCGCGTCTTCGATGATCGACGTCATGCCCTGCTCCTCGGCGAGCACCCGGATCGCGGTCTCCGAGGCATTGTCGGCGATCATCTGTTCGATGCCCTTCGTCACCTCGAGCACTTCGTAACATCCGGTCCGCCCGGAGAACCCGCTGTTGCGACACTTCGGACAGCCGCGTCCGTGGCGCAGCTCGCGGTCGCTCGGCAGGCCGATCTCCGCGCGCACCTCCTCGGAAGGCACGAACGGCTCCGTGCAAGCAGTGCAGACCTTGCGTACCAGCCGCTGGGCGATGATGGCGAGAAGCGACGCTCCCAGCGCGTGCGGCTCGATGCCGAGCTCGACGAGGCGGGTCACGGTGGCCGCCGTGTCGTTGGTGTGCACGGTCGACAGCACGAGGTGACCGGTCTGAGCGGCTTGCAGGGCGATCTCCGCGGTCTCGCGGTCCCGGATCTCGCCGACGAAGATCACGTCGGGATCCTGTCTGAGGACCGATCGCAACACGTACGCGAACGTCAATCCCTGCTTCTCGTTGATGGGGATCTGCGAGACGCCCTTCAGCTCGTACTCGATCGGGTTCTCGATCGTCACGATGTTGATCTCC
>CAVPWJ010000231.1:0-15860 GCA_963708955.1 uncultured delta proteobacterium | reverse complement strand
TGCGGAAATCCTGGTGGTCGATGACGGATCGACCGACGGCAGCGCCGAGCTGCTGCGCTCGCTGCCGGGGATCCGCTTGATCGAGCACGGCAGGAACCAGGGCAAGGGAGCCGCGCTGCGCACCGCGTTCGCGGCGGCCGCCGGCGACGTGGTGATCGTCCAGGACGCCGACCTCGAGTACGACCCGCGCGACTATCCGAAGCTGCTCGAGCCGATCGAGGACGGTCGCGCCGACGTGGTGTTCGGCTCGCGCTTCCTCGGCGGCCCGCACCGCGTGCTGCTCTTTTGGCACTACCTGGCGAACAAGGTGCTCACCTGGCTGTCGAACGTGTTCACCAACCTGAACCTCTCGGACATGGAGACCGGCTACAAGGTGTTCCGCCGCCCGGTGCTCGAGAAGATCCGCATCCGTTCCGAGCGCTTCAACTTCGAGCCGGAGATCACCGCCAAGGTAGCCAAGGCGCGCTGCCGGATCTACGAGGTGCCGATCTCCTACAGCGGCCGCACCTACGACGAGGGAAAGAAGATCGGCTGGGTGGACGGCGTCTCGGCGCTGTGGTCGATCATCAAGTTCCGCTTCGTCGACTGAGACGCTCGCCCACGTACTCGGCGACCGCCTCCGGCCAGGGGCGGAGGTCGTCGAGGCCGAGCCGATCGAGACGGCGCCGGGCTAGCACCGAGTAGGCGGGGCGTGGGGCACGGGCGCCGTATTCGGCGGTGGAGACGGGATCGAGGACGGCGCTCGACCCGGAGAGCCGAAGAACCTCGCGCGCGAGCTCGAACCACGTGCACTCGCCCGCGTTGGTGACGTGGTAGAGGCCGAGCAGCTCGGCCGCGCCACTCGCCCGCCAGCGGTCGGCCAGCTCGATCGTCTTGGCGGCGAGATCCGCCGCCAAGGTCGGCGCCATGCGCTGGTCGTCGACCACCCGCAGGCGCTCTCGCTCGGCGCCGAGCCGCAGCATGGTGTCGACGAAATTCCGGCCCTTGCCGCTCGCGCCGACGCGGCCGAACAGGCCAGCGGTGCGGACGAGGAGGTGCCGCGGGTTGACCGCGGCCACCAGTCGCTCGCCGGCGAGCTTAGAGGCGGCGTAGACGCTTTGCGGAGCGGGCGCGTCGTCCTCTCCGTACGGCGCGCGCGCGTCGCCGCCGAACACGTAATCGGTCGAGAAGTGGACGAGCAGCGCCCCGCAGGCGCGGGTGGCGCGCCCGAGCGCCCAGGGGCCGAGGGCGTTCGAGCGGAACGCTTCGTCGCTTCGCTGCTCCGCGTCGTCGACGTGGTTGAAGGCCGCGGCGTTGAAGACGACTTCGGGCGCGATCTCGGCGATCGCGCGGGCAACCGCGCCGGGGTCGCCGACGTCGAGCCGAGCGCGATCGAGCAGCAGCGGCGATCGGTCGGCGAGCCTCTCCGCTAGAGCCTGCCCGAGTTGCCCGCGCGCGCCGACGACGACGATTCCGCCCATGGCCGACGCTTAGCGGAAAATCGACCCTGCGGGCCAGGGGCCCAGACCGCGCCGAGCGCTTGCGCGCATTTTTCTTCTCCTCCGCCGGTGCTAGAGGAAGGCCGGTTTGAAGATCCTGCACGTCGATCCCGAGATGGCGTTCGGCGGCGGCGAGCGGCAGGTGGCCGGGCTGATCCGGCACTTGGCGCGGCGCGGCCACGAGAACGTTCTCGCCGCCGCGCCCGAAGCGCCGCTCGCCGCCGTCGTTCCCGCCGCCGATGCGCGCCTGCGGCCGCTGCGTATCCGCAACGACGTCGATCTGCTCGCGGCGCTTCGGCTGCGCCGGCTGATCGTAGCGGAGAGCCCGCACGTCATCCATTTCCACACCTCGCGCGCGCACGCGATGAGCCCGTGGCTCGGCCGTGTCGCCGCTACCCGGGGCGTCGTGACCCGTCGCATGGACTACGTGCTGCGCCGGGGATGGCGCACCGATCTCCTCTACAACCGTTCGGTCGCGGTGGTGGCGGCGATCTCCGAGGAGGTGCGCCGGCGGCTCCTCGCCGCCGGGGTTGGCGAGGCGCGGATCTCGCTCGTTCGCAGCGGCGTCGAGGTCCCGGCCGGGCTGCCGGGGGCGGCCGGCCGCGCCGCCGCGCGAGCGCGCTTCGGCGTCGGTGACGAGGTCGCCCTCGGCGTGGTCGCGGCGCTCGAGCGGCGGAAAGGCCACGACGTGCTGCTGCGTGCGATTGCCGGACTCGGCGGCCAGCCGTCGATTCGCTGCCTCTTCTGTGGCGACGGCTCGCAGCGCGCGTCGCTCGAGCGGCTGGCCCACGACCTCGGCATCGCCGCGCACGTGCGCTTTCTCGGCGAGCAGCGCCAGGTCGCCGACGTGCTCGCCGCGCTCGACCTGTTCGTGATGCCGTCGCGCCACGAAGGCCTCGGCGTGGCGTTGCTCGAGGCCATGGCGATGGCGCTGCCGGTCGTCGCCTCGGCGGTCGGCGGCCTTCCGGAGGCGGTGGACCCGGGCCGCACCGGGCTCCTGGTTCCGGCCGAAGACGCCGACGCTCTCGGCGCCGCGGTACGCGAGCTCGCGGGCGACCTCGAACGCGCTCGCCGCATGGGCTTGGCGGGACGTGAGCGCGTTGCCGCCGAGTTCTCGATGGAGGCCATGGCGGTCGGTTACGAGCGGCTCTATCGGCAACTCGCGTGAACAGATCCCCTCAGGTTGCCAACCGGTATCGGCATGCGAGATAAGGGTTCCTCGATGGATCGTGACGAGCTCAAGCGGAGCCTGAAGCGTCTGGTGATCGACGGGTTGCGCCTGCAGGATCTGCGCGTCGAGGACATCGAGGATGGGTCGGCGATCTTCGTCGATGGCCTTGGTCTGGACTCGGTCGACGCGCTCGAGCTGGTGGTCCTGGTCGAGGAGAAGTTCAACATCCAGATCCCGGACGAAGACGTTGGCAAGCGCGCGTTCGCCTCGATCGAGGCGTTGACCGAGTACGTCGGCGGGGAGCTCGCGAAATCCACGAGCTAGACGGTTCTTCGAGCCCGAGGCGGCGGCGTAGGCTCCCGAGGCCGTCAAGAACACTCGGAGGAATTTCGTCATGTCCCCACGCTCCATGCGCCGCGTCGTGATCACTGGGATCGGGAGCTGGAACGGCTTCGGCGGCGGAGCCGCGGTGTTTCTCGATGCGCTGCGCAACGGGCGCTGCGCGATCGGCGACATGACGCTGTTCCCGACCGACGGCTTCCGCACGCACCGCGCGGCGGTGGCGCCGCCGACCGCGCTCGGCGAGTGGGTGCCGGCCTCGCTCGACCGGCGCCTGTCGCGCTCCGACCGCATGGCGCTGGCGGCCGCTCGCGAAGCCTGGCGGGACTCGGGAATCGCCGATGCCGGCCTCGGCGCGGAGCGCATCGGCGTGGTGATCGGCGCCACGACCGGCGGCATGCTCGAAGCCGAGGATCTGCTGCGCCGGCGCCGCGCGGGCGAGATTCCGCGCATGCGGATCCACGGTCTGGCGGCCATGCCGGTGCATTCGAGCGTGGAGGCCGTGGCGGCACTGCTCGATTGCCGGGGTCCGAGGCTCACGGTGGTGACCGCTTGCTCGTCGAGCGCGAACGCGATCGGTCTCGCCGCGGACCTTATTCAGGAGGGACGCGCGGACGCCGCCTTGGCCGGCGGCACCGATGCCCACTGCAAGATGACCTACGCGGGCTTCAACGCGCTGCAGGCGCTCGACCCCGACGTCTGCCGCCCGTTCGACCGCCGCCGAGCCGGGCTGTCGCTCGGCGAAGGAGCGGCGATGCTCGTGCTCGAGGCGGAGGGCCACGCGCGGCGGCGCGGCGCGGAGATCCTCGCGGAGTTCGCCGGCTACGGCGCCAGCGCCGACGGGTACCACATGACCGCGCCCGACCCGCAGGGACGCGGGGCGGTGCTGGCCATGCGCCGCGCGCTGTCCGAGGCGGGCGTCGAGCCCGCCGAAGTCGACTACGTGAACGCGCACGGCACCGGTACGGCGCAAAACGATCCGATCGAGACCGGCGCGATCAAGACGGTGTTCGGCGATCACGCCCGGCGGCTGGCGGTCAGCTCGACGAAGTCGCAGACCGGTCACTGCCTCGGCGCGGCCGGAGCGATCGAAATCGCCGCCACGGTGCTCGCGCTGCGCTACGGCTTCGTGCCGCCGACCGTGAACCTCGACGAGCCCGATCCGCGGTGCGACCTCGACTACGTGCCGCGCGAGGCGCGCGAGCGTCGCCTTGGAGTCGCGCTGGCGAACTCGTACGGCTTCGGCGGCAACAACACCAGCGTGGTGCTGCGCTCTTACGGCAGAACTTCGCGCTTCCCCACGAAGACATGAGATTCCACGCTTCAGGGCCCACCGGTGTTGCGGCTACGAGGTCGCATTGAGGGCCTACGCGTGAGCGACGCGCGCGCGCCGGTGATTTCCGGAATCGGCGTGGTCAGCCCGCTCGGCATCGGCGCCGCGGCGTTCTGGGAGGCGCTGTGCGCCGGCCGCTCGGCGATCGCGCCGATCCGCCGCTTCGACCCCGGCGAAGTATCGCCGCGGCAGGCGGCCGAGGTGCCGGACTTTCCCGCGCGCGAGTTCCTGCCGCCGGCGCTGGTGCGGCGCATGGACCGGGTGTCGCAGATGATCGGCGTGGCGGCGGTGCTGGCCGCTGGCGACGCTGGCATGACAGCCAAGTCGGCCGATGCCGACGAGCTCGCCGTGGTGGTCGGCTCGGCGCTCGGCAACCTCAGCGAGTCGGCGCAGTTCCTCGAGCGCGTGTTCACCAAGGGCCCGGCGCTCGCCAACCCGATGCTGTTCCCCAATCTGGTGATGAACGCGCCGGCGAGCCAGATCTCGATGGCGCTCGGCTGGCATGGGCCGAACTTCACGGTGTCGGCCGGCGAGATCTCCGGCGAAGCGGCGCTCGACGTCGCGCTTGGCTTGCTGCGGCGCGGGCGGGCGCGCGCGGTGGTGGTGGCGGCGGGCGAGGAGCTGAGCGAGGTGGTGTTTCGCACGCTCCGAGACTTTCGCCATCTCGCGCCGCGCCGGCACGGGCGCGAGCGATCGGCGCCGGTCGATGTCGCCGCCGACGGGCCGGTGCTCGGCGAGGGCGCGGCCGCGTTGGTGATCGAGCGCGCCGAGGTGGTGCGCCGCCGCGGCGGGCGCGCCTATGCGTCGGTCGAAGCGGTCGAGCGCTTCCAGCTCGAAGCGGCGGACCCCCACCTCTGGCCGTCGCTCGACGCGGCTCGGCGCGCGCCCGGTGTGCCGCGATCGGCCGCCGACGTGCTCTTCTGCGGCGCCGATTCCTCCCCCGAACGCGATCGCCTCGAGCTCGCGCTGCTGTCGCGGATGGCGGGCGCCGGGCGACCGCTCTACGCGCTGGCGGGCGCGGTCGGCAGCCACCCGGCTCAAGGTCTCTGCTCGGTCGCCGCCGCGGCGCTCGCGCTTTCTTCGCAGCGCCTGCCCCCCCTCCTCGGCCTGGAAGAGCCGTGGCCGGAGACGGCGTTCACGTTTCCGCGCGCGGAGCTCCGTGGCCCATGGTCGAGCGCGCTCGTGCTCGGCGCCGCGCGCGGCGGCGCCGTCGCGGTGGTCGAGCTCGCGCGCCCGGTCGAGGCGTCGTGAGAGGGCGGCCAGCGTTTCCTTGCCGGCGCCTCGCCGTGGCGGCGCTCTTGCTGTGCGGCGCGCTTGCCCTGGCGCAGCCGGCCGACCCGAAGCTCGGTCCGATGCTCCGCCAGCTCGGGCGGGAAAGCGCGAGGGTGACGACGCTACGCGCGCACTTCGTGCAGGAGAAGCACGTGGCGATCGTCCGCGACGTGCTGCGCTCGTCGGGGACGTTCCTGCTCGACAAGCGCGGGCGCATCGCCTGGGAGGTGCGGGAGCCCGAGCCGGCGCGCATTGTCATCCGCAGGGACGGGGTCTTCGCCGGCGGCAAGCGGGTCGGCGGCGAGGGCGCGGACCGCGCCGGCGCGTCGTTTTCGCCGCTGCCGCTGCTCGAGGCCCTGAATCAGATCTTCGCCGGTGTGTCGGAGGAGACCGAGCGCGACTTCGCGGTCGAGCGGCTCGGCGACGACCGGCTGCGCCTGAAGCCGCGCTCCGCGGCGCTCGCCTCCTGGCTGGCGGCGATGGAGATCACGGTGGATGCGAAGACCCGCACGCCGGCCCGCATCCTCCTCCAGGAGCCGGGCGGCGACACGACCGAGATCACGCTGAGCGACATCGTGGTGAACCCCGAGCTCGACGACGCGGCGTTTGCGCCATGAGCGCTCGCCGCCAGCTCGCTGCCGCGGCGCTCGCGCTCGGCCTGGCGCTGACCGCGGGCTGCGCTCGACGTCCACCGGCGCCGCCCGCGGCCGTGGCGGGAGCGGACGAAGTGCGTGCGCTGCTCGCTCGGCGCATCGGCGAGACCGCGACGATGACGGCGACGTTCCAGCTCGAGCTCATCCGCTCGGACGGCTCGAGGGAATCGGGCCGCGGCGCGGTGGTCGTCGTCCGCCCCGACCACCTGCGCCTGCAGATCTTCTCCTTCGGCGTGATGACCGCCTACGATTACACGGTCGCTGGTGATCGCTATCACGTGCGGCGTCCGCTCGAGGGGGTGGACCGCATCGGCCGCTTCGGCGAGCCGGCGGCGGGCGAGCCGGCGGCCCTCGGCGAGGATCTCCGGCCGCTGTTCCTGCTCGAGGCGCCCGCCGACTCGGCGCGCGTCGACGATGCCGGAGAGCGCTACCATGTGGCGCTCGCCGGGCCGGGCGGCCGGCGGGAGCTCTACGTGTCGAAGCAGGACGGCCGCGTCGAGATCGAGACGCTATACGGCGCCGACGGCGCGCCGCGGCTCGCCGTCGAGTACGGCGACTACCGCGCCGTCGACGGCTTCGCGATGCCGTTCGCGATCCGCGTGCGCTATCCGGCCCGGGCCACGACGCTCTCGATCGACGTCCAGCGGTACACCCGGAACCAGCCGGTCGAACCGAAGCTCTTCGAATTCTGATGCCGCGCGGCTTCCCTTACGAGCGGCTGGTGGCCGCCGTCGACCGCCGCCACCGTGCCGTGCTGATCGTCTCGGCCCTGCTGCTGGCGGGCTCGGCGCTGTCGCTCTTGCGCCTGCGTCTCGACATGGACGTGCTGTCGCAGCTTCCCGCGCATTCGCAGGCGCTCGGCGACTACCGGCGGTTCCTGCAGAGCTTCGGCGCCTTCGATAGCCTGGTAGTGCTGGTCTCGGGCGAGCCCGCGCGCCTGGTGCCGTTCGCCGAGGCGCTGGCGCAGAAGCTCGAGCGGATGAGCGATATCGGCTCGGTGCGCTACCGTGTCGATCTCGACGAGGTGCGCCGGAAGTTCCTCGAGCCGCATCGTTACGCGTTGTTCGACGAGGCGGACTTCGCCGAGCTCGCCCGCCGGCTGGAGCCCGCCGCGATCGAGGAGCGCGTGCGCGGCTTGAAACGCGCCCTCGCCATGCCGATGAACCTCGGCGCCCGCCGCTGGCTGGTCGACGACCCGCTCGGCGTCGGTGATCTCGCCGGTCGTACCATCGAGCGGCGCTACGCCGACCCGCTGTTCCAGCCATCCGGCGAGTATTTCCGCTCGGGCGACGGCGGTTCGCTGCTGCTGCTGGTGCGGCCGGTGGGCTCGGCGTTCGACACGATTTTCGCCGAGCGCCTGCTCGCTGAGGTGCGCGCCGCCGAGGCTGACCTGCTGGACGGATCATTCCGCGGTGCCGGCATCACCGTCGGTCACACCGGCAGCTACGTCTATGCGCTAGCCGACAAGAAGGTGCTGCAGGCGGACCTGAGGGTCTACTTCGTGTTCGCGCCGCTGGCGGTGCTGCTGATCTTCCACCTCGGGCTGCGCACGCTGCGCATTGTGCCGTTCGTGACGTTTCCGCTGCTGGTGACCACCGCGGTCACGTTTGCGCTGTCGCTGCTCTTGTTCCGCGGCCTGAACATGGTGTCGGTCGCCTTTGCCGGCATCTTCTACGGGCTCGGCATCGATTCCTCGATCTACTTCTACGGTTTGTTGCGCGACAAGACGGCTGCGCGCGCGCCGCTCGACGCCGCCGGCGTGCGCGCCGCCGTCGCCGAGACGCTGCGCGAAATCGGCGGCGCCAGCGTGGTGGCCTCCGCGACCACGGCGGTGGCGTTTCTGGTGGTCGGCTTCTCGGATTTCACCGGCGTCAGCCAGCTCGGCATCATGACCGCGCTGGCGATGGCGCTGAACGTGGTGGCGACGTTCGTGCTGCTGCCGGCGATGGTGTTCGCCTGGGGGCTGCGGGCCATTCCCGCGCGGCTCGCGCGGCCGAGCCGTTTCGCGCTCGCCTGTGCCCGCTGGAGCGAGCGCTTCGCGGAGCGGCGCGTCACTGTGCTCGCCGTGACCGCGGCGCTGCTCGTGGTGGGCGTGCTGGGCGCGGCGGGGAACCGCCTCGACACCGACTTCACCCATCTGCGCCCGGGCGGGGGCGAGGCTGAGCGCGTGGAGCAGGCGATCCGCGAGCAGTTCGGCCGGGTCGACGCGCGGGGCATCGTGCTGGTGCGCGGCACGGACGTGGAGACCTGCTTGCGCGGGGCGGAGCGCGTCGCTGCGGCGCTCGAGCGCTACCGCGCGCTCGGCCTGGTCGCTTTGTACTCGACGCTCACGGCGTTCGTTCCCTCGGTCGAGACCGCCGAGCGGCGGCTGGCGCGTTTCCGATCGCTGCCGCGGGCGCGAGCCGCGGCGGCGCTGCGCCGCACGCTCGAAGCGCAGGGGTTCGACGCGTCGGCCTTCGCGCCGTTTCTCGACGACCTCGTGCGCGAGGTGCGCCCGCCGATCGCCGTCGACGAAGTGCGCGCCGGACCGCTTGCCGGCCTGCTCGAGCAGCACCTGCGTGACGCCGGCGCGGATGGGGCGTCGGTGGCGACCTACTTCGTCCCCGGGCCGGGCGTGTCGCTCGCCGAGGTGAGCGCGCGCCTGCACGCGGACCTGCCGGACGATCCGCTGACCGTCACCGGTCGGGAGCTCGCCGAGCAGGAGTTCGCCGCGCTCCTCGAACGCGAGCTCGTGTGGTTCCTTGCCGCGACGCTGGCGCTGAACCTACTGCTCGTGCTGGCGGCCGAGCGCCACCTGCTGCGCGCTCTGGCGCTGCTCGCGCCGACGCTCGTCGCGCTCGTCCTCTATCTCGGCCTGATCGGCGCCTTCGGTATCGCCATCGACCCGATCAACGTGATCGTCTTGCCGCTGCTCATTGGCCTGGGGGTCGACGACAGTGTCTATCTGGTGGCGCACGTGCGCCACGCCGGGGGCCTTGATGCTGGCGTCCGGCGCGGCGCGGCCCCGCTGCTGTTGGCGGTCGCCACCACCGTGGCCGGCTTCGGGTCGCTCGGCCTGTCGCACTTTCCCGCACTCAGCCGCCTCGGCTGGCTGGCGGCGCTCGGCTTGTCGCTGTGCGTGCTGGCAACGCTGGTGCTGGTGCCGGCGCTGATGACGCTGCTCGCTGGCCGGAGTGCCGAGCGCGGTGTTAGGTACGATGAGGCACCATGAACGCGATCCAGAACGCGCTGACGATCGACGTCGAGGACTGGCACCACGACGCCGCGGGTCTCGCCGCGCGCGGCGCCGTGGTGCCGCCCGAGCCGCGCGTGGAGCGCAACCTGAAGCGCCTCCTGGACTTGCTCGAGCAAAGCGGCGTGCACGCGACGCTCTTCTTTCTCGGCGAGGTGGCGGAGCGGTTTCCGGGCCTCGTGCGCGAGGCCTTTGCGCGCGGACACGAGATAGCCAGCCATGGCGACCGCCATCGGCCGATTGTCACGCTGCTACGCCGCGAGTTCCGCGAGGACGTCGCCCGGTCGATGTCGCGCTTGCAGGACCTGACGGGCGCGCGCGTCGGCGGCTACCGCGCGCCGTACTTCTCGATCAAGGCTGGGGTACACTGGCCGGGAGATGTGCTCGCCGAGCTCGGCGTGGGCTACGATTCGAGCGTGCTGCCGATCGATCGTCCTCCCGGGCTCGAGTTGGTGTCGCCGCGCGCGCCCTATCGTCTGGCGAGCGGCGTGTGGGAGGTGCCGGTGGCGGTCAACCGCTACTGGTTCTGGAACCTGCCGCTGCTCGGCGGCTTCGCGCTGCGCGCGCTGCCGCTCGCCTTTGTCGAGCGGCGGCTCGCCGAGTTTCACCGCGAGGTCGGCCCGGCGGTGGTGCACCTGCATCCGTGGGAGATCGACGAGGAGGGGCCCGAAGCGTCTTCGCTGTCGCGGCCGGTGCGGCGGTTGAAGCGGGTGGGGCGGCGGGGGCTCTACGGCAAGCTCGAGCGCTTACTCGTCCGTCACTCGTTCGGCTCGATCGCCGAGGTCTTTCCCGAGATCCCGCGGGCGGGAAGCTCGGAGCCGCGCCAGGTCAGTCCCTCGAGATAGAGCGCGGCGAGGCCGACCAGGATCCACAGCGTCTCGCGCACCCGCACTAGCAGGCCGACGGCGAGCCCGAGGGAAGCCGAGCCGCCTGCCAGGGCGAGCACGCCGACCTCGGTCGCCTCGAGCGAGCCCAGCGCGGCCGGCACCGGCACGAGCTGGGCGATGCCCATGCCGACCATCACGCCGGCCAGCGTCGGCAGCGAGATCGGCAGCGCGAAGGCGCGCGCCAGCATCCACAGCTCGGCGAGCACCAGGGCCTCGGCGAGAAACGAGAGCGCGAGGGCGACGCGGAAGCTCGGCGTACGCACGAACCGGGCGAGATGGCGGTCGGTTGCCTCGAGCGCGCCGCGCGCCGCGCGGAGCGCGCCCCGCTGCGCGAAGATCGAGATCAGCGTGGCGCCGCGGTAGGCTTGGACGTAGAACAGCAGCAGCGCAAGCATGCCGGCGATCATCGCCGCGAGGATCCACGGCGCGGCCCACGCCGAGCCGTGGTTGGCGAGAAAGAACCAGCCGACGTAGAGCGGCCCGGCGATCGAGCTGGCCGAGACGTCGAGCATGCGATCCATGGCGACGGCCGAGATCGACTCCGCCCAGTGATGGCCGCGGCGGCGCAGCAGCAGCACGCGCACCGGCTCGCCGCTCAGGTGCGCCGACGGCAGCAGCGTGCTGACGGCGTGCTCGGCGGCGCGGAAGCCGACCAGCTCGGCCGTCGACGGCGAGCGGCGAGAAGCATCGATCGCTCGCAGCACCACGCCCGAGCGGACCGCGTAGGTGATGAACACCGCGGCGCTGAGCGCGAGGAAGGCCGCGAAGCGCGCCGGATCGGCGCGCTCGACCCCTTGGCGGATCTCGCCGAGGCCGAGATGGCGGCAGAGGAACACCAGCACCGCCAGGCCGGCGACGAGCAAGACGATGCGGCGTCGCTGCACCCGCCCGTCCTAGCCGATCGTCCTTGCTCGGTCACGTCGGATTTCCTTGCCGGCGCCGCCCTGCTACCAAGGCGGCGTGAGCTCGCTCGGCGGCAGAACCGCGCTGGTCACGGGCGCCGCTCGGCGCATCGGACGCGAGATTGCGCTCGGCCTGGCGGGGCGCGGAGCGCATTGCCTCGTTCACTACCACCGCTCCGCGGCCGACGCCGCGCGGCTGGTCGACGAGTGCCGCGGGCTCGGAGTGCGCGCCGAAGCGGTCAAGACCGATCTCCGCGACCCCACGGCCGTGCAGGCGCTGGCCACGCGCGCCGTCGACTTCGGCGTCGACGTGCTGGTCTACAACGCTTCGACGTTCTCGCGGCTGCCCTTTCTCGAGAGCCACGCCGGTGCGCACGCCGACATGCTGGCGCGCGATTGGGCGGTGCACGTGGCCGCTCCGTACCTGCTCGGCCGCATGCTCGGCGAGCGCATGGTCGCGGCCGGCTGGGGGCGCATCGTGCTGTTCGGCGACTGGAGCGCCGGAGCGGCCGTCTATCGGCACTACGCGCCGTACATCGTCTCCAAGTCGGCGGTGCCGACGCTCGCCAAGGTGCTCGCTCTCGAGCTCGGCAGCCGCTCGCCGGGCGTGACCGTCAACGCGGTGCTGCCCGGGCCGGTCGTCGCGCCCGAGGGGCTCGACCCAGCCGACTTCGAGATGGTGCGGAGCCAGACCGTGCTCGGCCGTTGGGTGGGCGCGGCGGAGGTCGTGCGCGCGGTGTTGTTCCTCGCCGAGAGCGACCAAGTGACCGGCGTGGCGCTGCCCGTGGACGGCGGGCGGGCGATCAAGGCGCTCTAGCAGCCCGTTCGACTCGTCGGCTCGGTCCGGAGGACCCGGATGGACTCCTCGGCGCGGCGACCAATTCGCGCACGAACTCGCTCGCCGGTCGCTCGCGCAGCTCGGCGAGCGTCCCGCGCTGGACCAGCCGCCCGCGCTCGAGCACGGCGACGTCCGCGCCGAACGCCGCCGCGTCGTCGGCGTCGTGCGTGACGACGATGGCGGGTAGCCGCAGCGCCTTCAGCCGCTCGGGAAGAAAGTCGCGGAGCTGGCGCCGCACCGAGGCATCGAGCGCGGCCAGCGGCTCGTCGAGCAGCAGCGCTCGCGGCGCCGAGGCGAGGGCGCGGGCGAGCGCCACCCGCTGGCCCTCTCCGCCGGAGAGCGATGCGGGCGGACGCTCCGCGAGGTGGGCGACCTCGAGATCCTCGAGCAGCGCGAGCGCGCGGCGCCGGCGCTCCGCGCGGCGCAAACGACGGCGGCACTCGAGGCCGAAAGCGACGTTGCCGAGTACGCTCATGTGCGGGAACAGGCCGTAGTTCTGCGGCACGTAGCCGAGGCCGCGCTCCTCGGGCGGGAGGTCGATGCCGCCCTCGGCGTCGAAGAGCGGCTCGCCGTCGAGCTCGACCCGGCCACGCCGCGGGCGCAGCGCGCCGAGCACGAGCAAGAGCAGGCTCGTCTTGCCGGCGCCGTTCGGCCCGACCAGCACGATCGGCCCTTCCCCGGTGGCGAGCTGGACCGACAGATCGAGGTCGCCGATGCGCGCCTCGACGTCGATGGCGAGCACGCTCATCGCCGCGGCTCCCGCTCGCGCCCGGCGCCGGCCGGAAAGCCGAGCGCCGCCACCTCGGACGCGCCCCGCCGCAGCACCACCAGGAGCGCGAAGGCGATCAGCACGAGCACGATCGAGATTGCCTGCGCGGCGCGCGCGTCGGACTCGAGCGCCGTGTAGACTGCGAGCGGCAGCGTCTGCGTGCGCCCGGTCAAGTTGCCGGCGAACATCAGCGTGGCGCCGAACTCCCCGAGCGAGCGCGCCCAGCTCATCGCCGCTCCCGAGGCCAGGCTCGGTGCGGCCGCGGGCAGCGCGATGCGGAAGAACGCCCGTGCCGGCGACGCGCCGAGGCTGCGGGCGACGATCCACAACGCGGGGTCGAAGCGGCGAAACGCCGCGGTGGCGGCCAGCACGAAGAACGGCGCGGAGACGAACACCTCGGCGAGGACGACGGCAAGGGTCGTGAAGGGGATGGCCAACCCGAAGTGTGCGAGCGATCCGCCGAGCAGCCCGCGGCGGCCGAAGGCGAGCAGCAGCGCGAGCCCGCCGACCGCCGGGGGGATGACCACCGGGAGCTGCACAGCGGTCTCGATCCACTGGCTCACTCGCCCCTCGCGCCGCACCAGGAGCCATGCGAGCGCGGTACCCGGAACCACGACGAGCACGAGGCTCGCGCTGGTGGTGAGGAGGCTCAAGCGCAGCGCCGGCAGCACCAGCGGGTGGCGGAGGCCGTCCAGCAGATCGGCGACGCCGGTGGTCGCCACCAGCGCGACGATCGGCAGCAAGAGAAAGCCGAGCAGCGCCGCCGCGCCAAGTACCGACAGCGCCCGCCCGAGAGCGCGAGCTGCGCGCGACGGCCGCCGCGGTAGCGCGCTCACCGAACGGCGACGCCGGCCGGGGGCAGAAAGCCGAGGTCGGCGAGCGCGCGCTGGCCGTCGGCGTCCAGCACCGCGGAGAGCCACTGATCGGCGAGCGGGCGGTGCGGCGCGCCGGTCAGCACGGCGATCGGGTACTCGGCGACCGCGTTCACCTCGTCCGGAATGGCAACGACCGCCACGCGGTCTTTCGCGGTTGCCGCGTCGGTGCGGTAGACGATCGCCGCGTCGGCTTCGCCGAGCACCACCTTGGCGAGTACCTGGCGCACGTTCAGCTCGTTCGACACCACGCGCTGCTCGACGCGGCGGCGGAAGTCGGCGCCGTAGCGCTGGCCGGCGCGGTCGAGGATCTGCCGCGCGTAGCGGCCGATCGGCACCTCGGGCACGCCGAGCACGATGCGATCCGCCTTGGGCAGGTCCGCGAGGCTGCGCACCGGGTCGGCTGCCTCGCGCGCGACGATTAGCACCGGGGCGTTGCGGGCGAAGACCCGCGCCGGCTCCACGAGCCCCTGGGCGGCGAGCTTGTCCATGCTGGCGGTGTCGGCGCTGGCGAACACGTCGGCGACGGCGCCGTGCTCGAGCTGCGCGACCAGGTCCTGACTGCCGGCCAGGTTCAAGGCCACGCGGGTGCCGGGATGCTGCGTCTCGAAGCGCTCGGCGATCGCCGAAAACGCCTCGCGCAGCGAGGCGGCGGCGAACACCACGAGCTCGCCGGACGTGGCCGTCGCGGCGCGCGCCGGCGCGAGCAGCGCCAGCACCAGCGAAACGACGAGGAGCGGCGCGCGCATGCCTCTCTATGGCCCGTTTGGCGGGGCCGTCGCAACCGCCGGGCGCTTTACCTCGCTCATCTCGACGTGTCATGGAGGATCTCTCCGTGAAGCCGCCGATCCGAAACGACCGGTTCCTGCGCGCCTGCCGCCGCGAGCCGGTCGATGCCACGCCGGTGTGGTTCATGCGCCAGGCGGGGCGCTACATGGAGGAGTACCGCGCGCTGCGTTCGCGCCGCTCGCTGATCGAGATCTGCAAGACGCCGGCGCTGGCCGCGGAAGTCACGCTGCAGCCGGTCGAGCGGCTCGGCGTGGACGCGGCGATCTTGTTCGCCGACATCCTGCTGCCGCTCGAGCCGCTCGGTGTCGGCCTCGAGTTCGTCGCCGGCGACGGTCCGACTTTCCGCCGTCCGGTCAGGACGGTCGCCGACATCGACGGTCTGCCCGCGGTCGACGTCGAGACCGAGCTCGGTTTCGTCGCCGAGTCGGTGCGCCGGATCGTCGCCGACCTCGACGGACGTGTGCCCCTGATCGGCTTCGCCGGTGGTCCGTTCACGGTGGCGAGCTACCTCGTCGAGGGCGGCCATTCGCGGACGTTCCTCGCCACCAAGCGCCTGATGTTCGGCGAGCCCGACGCCTGGCACCGCCTGCTGTCGCGCCTGGCGGAGCTGACCGCCGACTACCTGCGCCTGCAAATCGCCGCCGGCGCTGACGCCGTGCAGCTCTTCGATAGCTGGGTCGGGGTGCTCTCGCCGGAAGACTACCGGCGCTTCGTACTGCCGCACACGCGCGCCGTGCTCGAGCCGATCGCCGCGAGCGGCGTGCCGGTCATCCACTTCGGCACGCAGACCGCCGGACTGCTCGGCGACATGCGCCGCGCCGGCGGCAGCGTGATCGGTGTCGACTGGCGCATCGATCTTGCCGAGGCCTGGGATCGGGTGGGAGCCGACGTCGCCGTGCAAGGCAACCTCGATCCCGTGAAGCTGCTCGCCCCGTGGCCGGAGCTGGCCGCGGCCGCGCGCGGCATCCTCTCTCGCGTACGCGGGCGGCGCGGGCACGTCTTCAACCTCGGGCACGGAATCCTCCCCGAGACGCCCGTCGCGCCGGTCGCCGCCCTCGTGCGGTTCATCCACGAGGAGAGCGCGAATCCGTGAAGGGGTTGGAGGTTTTTTCCGAGGCATGGGGAATGCCTTTCGACCCCTTTACTGGCGCGGGGCATCGGGTCATGCATGGGGCCGTGGGGCCAATGCCGGGTTCGCTGCCGCGGTTCCTGTTCACCGGGCGGGCGCTGCAGATCCTGCGGCACCTACCGGACTTCGCGCGCCTGTACTGGCGGTTGTTCCGTGATCGCCGGGTGTCGATCTTGGCCAAGGCGCTGCTGGTGCT
>CAVPWJ010000230.1:0-33118 GCA_963708955.1 uncultured delta proteobacterium | reverse complement strand
CGACGCCGGGCAGAAGGTCGGCGGCGACACCGGCAATCTGATCGCGCTGTTCGCGGGCAGCGCACCGGCGGCTCCGCCGCTGCTCGTGTCCGCTCACATGGATACGGTCGTTCCCGGCGAGGGCGTTCGGCCCATCGTCGAGGGCGACGTCATCCGCAGCGACGGCACCACCGTGCTCGGCGGCGACGACAAGTCGGGCGTGGCCATCATCTGCGAGGTGCTGCGGGTGCTCCGCGAGCGCCGGATTCCCCACGGCCCGATCGACGTTGTCTTCACGATCTGCGAGGAAAAAGGCCTAGCCGGCGCCAAGCACCTCGACGTCTCCGCGCTGCGCGCGCGCACCGGCGTGGTGCTGGACAGCGACTCGCCGGGGTTCCTGTTCACCCGCGCGCCCGCCGCGAACCACCTCGAAGTGCGGGTCCACGGTCTCGAGGCCCACGCCGGCATGGCTCCCGAGAAGGGCTTGAACGCCATCCAGATCGCCGCCGAAGCGATCGCGACAATGCGGCTCGGCCGCATCGACGCGGAGACCACCGCGAACCTCGGCGTGGTTCACGGTGGAGCCGCGACCAACATCGTGCCGAAGCTCGTCGAGATCCACGGTGAGGTGAGAAGCCACGGCGAGGAGAAGCTGGCCGCGCAGACCGAGCACATGCGGCAGTGCTTCGAGCAGGCCGCGGCTCGCCACCGCGTCAGCCTGGAAGGAGCGACCATCCAGGCTCGCGTCGATTTCATGGCCACGCGCGAATACGAAGCCATGAACGTGCCCGACGCCGCGCCGATCGTGCGGTTGATCGTCGCCGCGGGCGAGCGGCTGCAGCGCCGCGTCACCGTCACCGGGATGGGCGGGGGCTGCGACGCCAACATCCTCAACCGGCGTGGATTCCAGGTCGCCAACCTCGGCACCGGCATGCGCGACATCCACACGGTGAAGGAGTGGCTCGACGTCAACGACATGGTGCTCGCCGCCGAGGTGCTACTCGAAGCGGTCGCGTTGAACGCGCGGCGATGAACCCGCCGCCGCGCCGGCGATCTCGTCAAGCAGTCGGGGCCCCGGTCGTCCCGGCGCCGCGCGATGCGGCTCGCCGGTCACGCGGGCGCGTGAGCCGTGCGCCGACCAGCACCATCGCGGCGAGCGCGGCCATCAGCGCGCCAAAGCCGAACGCCGCTGGCCGGCCGTAGGCTTGCCAGAGGGCCCCGGTCAGCAAGCTCGCGGGCAGCGCCGTGACGCCGACCGCGGCGTTGTAGACCCCGAACGCCAGCCCCCGATGCTCGGCCGGCACGAGGTCGCTCACCAGCGCGCGCTCCACCCCCTCGGTGAGGCCGTAGAAGAGCCCGTAGGCGACGAAGAGCGAGCACAGAGCGGCCGCGTCCGTCGTCACGGCGAACGCCGCGTAGACGCCGGCATAGTAAATCCAACCGGCGAGAATGATCGACACCCGGCCGCGCCGGTCGGAGAGCCGGCCGAGCGGATAGGCGGTGGCGCCCTTCACGACGTGCAGGGCCGCCCACAGGAACGGCAGCGCGCCGACGCTCACGCCCGCTCGCTCGAGCGCGAGCAGCAGGAAGGCGTCGGAAGAATTACCGAGACCGAACAGGGCGACGGCAGCGACGAGGAAGGCGAAGCGGCGGTCCAGGCCGCGCGCGGCGGGAAGCGATTGCGCGCGCTCGAGCGCCACGGTGGAGCTCGGCAGCGACGACACCTCGGACACGCTGGCGGCGGCGAACAGCACCGCCAGCAATCCGGGCAGCGAGGCGAGCAGAAAGAGCATGCGGTAGCTTCCGCCGAGCCACGCGAACAGACCGCTCGCCAAGAGCGGGCCGACGACCGCGCCGGCATGGTCCATCGAGCGATGGAAGCCGAAGGCGCGGCCGCGGTCCTCCGCGGGCGCCGAATCGGCGAGCAAGGCATCGCGGGGCGCGGTACGCAGCCCCTTCCCCGCGCGATCGAGCAGCCGGACCGCCAGCACGTGCGCGGGAGCGGTCGCCACCGCGACGAGCGGTCTTGCGAGGTTAGCGATCGCGTAGCCGCCGACCACCAGCGGCTTTCGCGGCAATCGGTCGGAGAGCCATCCGGCCGGAAGGCGCAGCAGGCTGGCGGCGCTGTCCGCCGCGCCCTCGATGGCGCCGAGCACCGTCGGGCTGGCGCCGAGCACCGTCGTCAGGAACGCCGGAAGCAGGGGGAAGATCATCTCGCTCGACGCATCGTTCAAGAAGCTGGTCACGCCGAGCGTGACGACGTTGCGATCAAGTCGCCGGCGAGCCATAGCAAACTGCCCTAGCCGGCGCCCGAAACCGCCGCAAGTCGCGAGGCTCGGAACAGGAGCCTCCTCCGTATGCGGCTTCGGCGCCACAGGCGCCCACCCGCGAGATGGCGACGGCGCCTCCACTCCCGCCGGGGTCGTTCACGACGACGATTCTACGACCGATGCCGGTCGTTCCACATGGTGCAGCCGAGCCAACGGCGTCCGGGTCGGAGCGATGCACGGCTGACTCTTTCGAATGGTAAATGGAGCCTCTAGGTCCGGGGCCGTCCGAACGCGTTGACCGCCGGTCAGCCCAGCACGGCTGGTGCTGACGTGGAACAAGAGCATCGTGGATTGGGTGAGTGGTCACGCAGTGGTGAACGATCTTCGGCGACCAAGTCCTCGCTCGATCGGGCTGAAGTGAAGCGCTCATCACCGGCTTCTCCCTGCCGGCATCGACACTACGGTGGCCCAGCAGGCTCGGAGCGGCGGAGGATGCTTCGGGAGAGAATCCGCCGGCTTACTCGGGACCGGCGCGCGCCAGGTAGATCTGCCGCGTCGGGAAGGCGAATTCCACGCTCCGCCGCTCGAGCTCCTCCTTGAGCCGCAGGTTGATGGACTGCTGAACGTCCATGTAGCGGTTGTAGTCGGCGGAGAGCACGTAGTAGACGACCTCGAAGTCGAGCGAGGAGTCGCCGTAGCTCGCGAAGTGCGCGCGATCGAAGCGCGCCAGCTCCTCCGCCTCGACGATCGCGCGGACGATCCCCGGAATCTCGCGCAGCTTCTCCGTCGGCGTCGAGTAGACGACGCCGAACTGGAAGAGCACGCGCCGGGTCTCCATGCGCTTGTAGTTGCGAACTCGGCTGTCCGTGAGGTCGGTGTTGGAAAACACGAGCTGTTCGCCTCCGAGGCTGCGCAAGCGCGTGGTCTTGAAGCCGACGTATTCCACGGTGCCCAGCATGTCACCGACGACGATGAAGTCGCCGACCTCGAAGGGCTTGTCCATCCAGATCGCGAAGGCACTGAACGCATCCTTGAGGACGGCTTGCGCCGCGAGCGCGACCGCGACCCCTCCGACCCCGAGTCCCGCGACGACCGAGCTCACGTTGATCCCGAGGTTGCTGACGACGAAGAGCACGCCGACCGTCCAGAGGACCACCCGGGCGAGGAGCGAGACGTTTCGCGCGGCGGTCAGCGCCGCCGGATCTTTTCCCTTGTTGCGCAGCAGCGACCTCGAGAGGAAGAAGACGAGGAGGTCTTGCAGAAGCTGGATCGCCTTGAACGCCAGGACGACGAACAGCGCGCCGTCGATCAACTGACCGAGGCGATTCGGGAGCGTGAGACTGCGGATCGCCATCAGCACGGCGACGACGACGTAGACGGCGGGGCCGATGTGGCAAAGGAGCCGGAGGAGGAAGTCGTCGACCTCCGTCGACGTCGCCCGAACGAGCGGCGCGAGCCGCCGGGTCAGAATCGCCTTGGCAAACCTCAACCCGAGAAATGTGCTCGCGAACAGCAGCCCGGCGATCAGCCAATCCTGGGCCGTGTTCCCGAGCCAGCGCGTGGCGAGTAGCTGGTTCAGTACTTCCATCATGAGGAGACTCTCGCCGACTTCCGCACACCCTGATGACACCTCCGGCGGTGGCTCTCAACTCCCGTTTCGCCTCACGGCTCCACTTGGATGCCGGGCTCGACCGTGCGGTCCGGCGGGATACCGTAGCAAGCCGTCGCCCGAGCGACGTTACGCGACAGGAAGGCGAAGAGCTTCTCGCGCCAGAGCATCCTGCCCGGCATCTCTTCGGTGGGAATCAAAGCCTCGCCATCGACTTGGCCTGCTCGTACCCGCCCTGGGGTATCTTGCCCAGTGGCTGGAACAGATGGTGAAAGCATGAGCGGGTGGCGACCGAGCGGGCGGTCGTGCTGCGCGCCCCGGACGCACCGGCCTCTTCAGGTCAGACGCTCCAGTCCGCACCAGCACCTTCTTGCCGATTCCGCCAGCGAGCGGCACCGCACGCAATGCACATGAATCCATTGGTTAGCATCCTGCTGCAACTCGCCGTCTGCTCCGCGCTGATCCTCTGGGCGGGCGTCAAGCTGTCCCGATACGGCGACATGATCGCCGAGAAGACCGGCATGGGCGGCACATGGATCGGCCTCCTCCTCATGGCTGCCGTGACCTCGCTGCCCGAGCTGATCACCGGGGGGAGCTCGGTGCTCGTCTACGACGCGACCGACATCGCCGCGGGGGACGCCATCGGTAGCTGCATGTTCAACCTGGTGATCCTCACGCTGCTCGACGTCCTTCACCCGGTTCCGCTCTCGACCCGCGTGCATCAGGGGCACGTGCTCACCGCCGCCTTCGGCATCGTTCAGCTCGGCATGGTCCTGCTGGCGATCCTCGCCGGGCCGCAGGCTCCGGCTCTCGGCTGGATCGGCGTCCACAGCCTCGTGTTCATCGCGCTCTACGTGCTGGCCATGCGAGTCATCTTCGTCTTCGAGAGCACGCGGCTCGCGGCCGTCAGCCGCGAGCTCCCCGAGCAGGAGTCGTACCGCCACGTGAGCATCCGGCAGGCGATCGTGCGTTACGCTTCGATGGCGGGCGTGCTCGTTGCCGCCGCCGCGTATCTGCCGGGGGTCGGCGAGCGCCTCGCCGACGAGACGGGTCTGACGAGGAGCTTCGTCGGCAGCCTCTTCATCGCGGCCTCCACGTCGTTTCCCGAGATCGTCGTATCGGTCGCGGCCGTGCGCCTGGGCGCGGTGGACATGGCGGCGGCGAACCTGTTCGGCAGCAACCTCTTCAACGTCGCGATCCTCGGCCTCGACGACGTGCTCTACACACGAGGCACGCTGCTGTCGTCCGTCTCTCGCGCTCACCTGGTGTCGCTCACGGCCGCGATGACCATGACCGCCGTGGCGATCGTCGGCCTCACCTTTCGGGCAAGCCGCAAGCGATATCGGCTGTCGTGGAACGCGCTGGCGATCGTGGCGATCTACCTCATCGGCGTGGCGATGATGCGTCGCGCTGGTTGAGATCGAGCGGGCGGGCAACATCGCGCGCGCGTCGTCCCGTTGCAGCGCGAGCGTGATGTCCCATGCCGGCGGTGACGCCCGCGGACGTGTAGATCAGCGGAGCTGCCGCAGCACGAACGGTAGAATGCCGCCGTGGCGGTAGTAGTCGATCTCGACCGGCGTATCGATGCGGCAGAGGACCTCGAAGCGATTGGTCTTGCCGTCGGCGGCGGTGGCCGTCACGCCGAGGCGCTTGCGCGGCGTCAGGCCGTCGGCGACACCGGAGATCGCGTACGACTCCTCGCCGCTGAGCCCCAGGCTCTCCCGCGTCTCGCCGCCGAGAAACTCGAGCGGCAGCACGCCCATGCCGATCAAGTTCGAGCGGTGGATGCGCTCGTAGGACTCGGCGATGACCGCGCGCACGCCGAGCATCATCGTGCCCTTGGCCGCCCAGTCCCGCGAGGAGCCCGACCCGTATTCCTTGCCGGCGATCACCAAGAGCGGCACACGCTCGCTCTGGTAGCGCACGGCGGCATCGTAGATCGCCATCTTCTCGCCGTCGGGAAAATGTCGCGTCCACGCGCCCTCGGCGCCGGGGACGAGATCGTTGCGCAGGCGGATGTTGGCGAACGTGCCGCGCATCATCACCTCGTGATTGCCGCGCCGTGCCCCGTAGGAGTTGAAGTCCTTGGGATCGACGCCGTGCTCGATCAAGTACTTGCCGGCGGGCGAGTCCTTGGCGATCGAGCCGGCGGGCGAGATGTGGTCGGTGGTCACGGAATCGCCGAGCTTGACGAGCACACGCGCGCCGGTGAGATCGACGAGCGGAGCCGGCGTCGGCGTGATGCCGTCGAAGAACGTCGGCTTGCGCACGTAGGTCGAGTGCGTATCCCAGGCGAAGCGCGCGCCCTCCGGCACGCGGATCGCCTGCCAGCGCTCGTCGCCGCGATAGACCTCGCCGTATTGCTCGCGGAACATCTCGGTCTTGACGACCCGACGGACCGTCGAGCGGATCTCCTCCGGCGACGGCCAAACGTCCTTCAGATAGACGGGCTTGCCGTCGCGCCCCTCGCCGAGCGGCTCGGTGTAGAGATCGACGTCCATGCGACCGGCGAGCGCATAGGCGACCACCAGCGGCGGGCTCGCCAGATAGTTGGCGCGCACCTGCGGCTGGATGCGTCCCTCGAAGTTGCGGTTGCCGGACAGCACCGACGCGACCACCAGGTTGCCCTCGCTGATCGCCTTGGACACCGGCTCGGGCAGCGGCCCGCTGTTGCCGATGCAGGTCGTGCAGCCGTAGCCGACGAGGTGGAACTTGAGCGCTTCCAGCGACCGCAGTAGGCCCGATTCGCGCAGGTATTCGGTCACCACCTTCGATCCCGGCGCGAGGCTCGTCTTCACCCACGGCTTGACCGCGAGACCGCGCTCGACGGCTTTCTGGGCGAGCAGCCCGGCACCGATCAGCACGGAGGGGTTGGACGTGTTGGTGCAAGACGTGATGGCCGCGACCACCACGGCGCCGTTGCCGATCGAGACCTCGCCGCCGTTTAGCCGAGCGCGCACCGAGTCCTTCACCTCGCCCTTCGACTTGGCCGCCGCCTTGAGCTCGGGCAGCGCGCCGAGCCACGCCTTCTTCGATTGCGAGAGCGCGACGCGGTCGTGCGGCCGGCGCGGGCCGGCGAGGCTCGGCTCGACGACGCCGAGGTCGAGCTCGAGCGTCGCGGAGTATTCCGGATCGGGGGCGCCGGCGGTGCGGAACAGGCCTTGCTCCTTGGCGTAGGCCTCGACCAGCGCGACGCGTTCGAGACTGCGGCCGGTGAAGCGCAGGTACTCGAGCGTCTCGTCGTCGATCGGGAAGATGCCGCAGGTCGCGCCGTACTCCGGCGCCATGTTGCCGAGCGTCGCGCGGTCGGCGAGCGACAGGCTCGACAGACCACCGCCGTAGAACTCCACGAACTTGCCGACCACGCCCTTCTTGCGGAGCATCTGCGTGACCGTCAGCACGAGGTCCGTCGCCGTCGCACCCTCGGCGAGCGTGCCGCTCAGCTTGAAGCCGACGACTTCCGGAATCAGCAGTGGCATCGGCTGGCCGAGCATCGCCGCCTCGGCCTCGATGCCGCCCACGCCCCAGCCGAGCACGCCGAGCCCGTTCACCATCGTGGTGTGGCTGTCGGTGCCGACCAGCGTGTCGGGGTAGGCGAGCGTCTCGCCGTTCGCCGCCGCGTCGAACACCACGCGTGCCAGGAACTCGAGGTTCACCTGGTGGACGATGCCGGTGTCGGGCGGCACGACCGCCAGGTTGTCGAACGCCGACTGCCCCCAGCGCAGGAACGCGTAGCGCTCCTGGTTGCGCTCGAACTCCACCTCGGCGTTCTTACGCAGCGCGTCGGGGGTACCAAAGAAATCGACCTGCACCGAGTGGTCGATGACCAGCTCGGCCGGGAACAGCGGGTTGATCTTCTCGGGATCGCCGCCCATCGCCGCCATGGCATCGCGCATCGCCGCGAGATCGACCACGCAGGGAACGCCGGTGAAGTCCTGCAGCAGCACCCGTGCCGGCATGAACGAGATCTCGCGCGCGCCGACGCTCTTCGCCTGCCAGCCGGCCAGCGCGCGGATGGCCTCGGCGTCGACCGCCTTGCCGTCTTCGTTGCGCAGCAGGTTCTCGAGCAGGATCTTCAGCGAGAACGGCAGCCGCTGCACGGAGAAGCCGGCAGCATCGAGGCGCTCGAGGCTGAAGATCGCGTAACGGCGGTCGCCGACGGCGAGTGTCTTGCGGGTCTGGAAGCTGTCCAGTGAGCGCACGGCCATGGAATTTCCGTCCTCCGTCTTCCTTGAGTGATCTCGGCAAGTTATTACGAAAGCCGGGGGAAGAGAAGGAACCTTCCCCGCGGCTTTCGGTCGACGACGGACGAGACGCGCCGCCAGCCGCTCGTCCAGTGAACCAAAGGAGACGCCCGACATGCAGCACGTGAAGCTCGGCCGCACCGGCCTCAAGGTGAGCCGCCTGTGCCTCGGCACGATGAACTTCGGCCGGGAAGCCGACGAGCGCGAGAGCTTCGCGATCATGGACCGCGCGCTCGAGCTCGACGTCGATTTCTTCGACACCGCCAACGTGTACGGCGGTAAGACCGGCGAGGGGGTGACCGAGCAGATCATCGGCCGCTGGCTCGCGCAGGGCGGCGGGCGGCGCGACCGGATCGTGCTCGCCACCAAGGTCTATGGCCGGATGGGCAGCGACGCAAACGACGTACGGCTCTCCGCCCGCCACATCCGCCGCGCGTGCGAGGAGAGCCTGCGGCGCCTGCGGACCGATCACGTCGACCTCTACCAGATGCATCACGTCGATCGGGACACGCCGTGGGACGAGATCTGGCAAGCGATGGAGCAGCTCGTCGCGCAAGGCAAGGTGATCTACGTCGGCAGCAGCAACTTCGCCGGGTGGCACATCGTCGATGCCAACGCCGCGGCCGCGCGGCGGGGCTTTCTCAGCATCGTCTCCGAGCAGAGCCTCTACAACCTGACCGCGCGCACCATCGAGCTCGAGGTGATCCCGGCCTGCCGCGGGCACGGCGTGGCGATCCTGCCGTGGAGCCCGCTCGGCGGCGGCTTGCTCGGCGGCGTGCTGCGCAACGTGCGCGAAGGGCGGCGCTCCTCCGAGCGCATTCAGAAGCGGGTGGAGGAGAAGCGGCCGCAGCTCGAGCGCTGGGAGGCGCTCTGCGCGCGCCTCGGCGCCGAGCCCGCCGACGTCGCCATCGCCTGGCTGCTCGCCAACCCGGCGATCACCTCGCCGATCCTCGGCCCGCGCACGCGGGCGCAACTCGAGGGCGCCCCGCGCGCGCTGGAGATCCAGCTGTCGAAGGAGAATCTCGCCGAGATCGACACGATCTGGCCCGGGCCCGGCGGCGAGGCTCCCGAGGCATACGCCTGGTAGGTTGAGCGCCCCATGCCCGCGGCATGAGATGGACCCTCGGTTACTGGCCAAAGAGGGGTCTCGAGAGCCAAAAGGGGTTGCTGACCCCTCTCCGATAGGCTTCGAGTGCTTCCGCGGAGGAATTGACCCTCAGGTTGCTGATGGACTGATCCGCGTTTTGCCAACGCTCATGCCAGAAGACAGCGGCGCGGATTCTCGGAAAGTCCCTGGACACGCGTTCGAAGAACTCGGCGATCCATTTGGCATTGCTTCCTACCTTCGGAAACTTCCCAACGCCCCACTCGGCGAGCATCAATGGCTTGTTGGCGTCCACTTTGCAGAGTGTCTTGTACGGAGCCCCCAACGCGTCATCGACGCTAACCCACCCCTCGGTGGCATACTGCGTGCCATACGCGCTGAGCGCGAGCCAATCGGCGTACTGTGGGCCGGGGTAATACTGCGCCATGGCGTTCCATGGCTGATCGGGATCGGAAGTATTATTCGCGTGCCAGACCCAAAGGATGTTCGATGCTCCTTGGGCGCGCACCCGATCAACGACATACCGATAGGCGCTCTTGAATTTCTCGGGTCCCGCAAAGCAGTGGGCACAGCCCTGCAGTGGCTTGCCGGCTCCATAAAAGTATCCGGACCAGGGAAACCAGAACCCATTCATCTCGAGCCCCCAAGCGACGAACAAGGGTTTCCCAAACCCCTTGGCCTGAAGCGCCCACCCGTCAATGTATGAGTCCCACTTGCCAGACAGGATCGCGTCGAGATCGAACCGCCCCGATCCAGCCGGAGGGTTGGCCCCAACGGGACGGTCCCAGGGCGACCAGTAAACTAGCGGCAATGCTCCGTAGTTCGAGATGATGCGAAGCTGTGCTTCAGGAAAAGCCTGATTGCCCCAGTCGTTCGAAAAGGCGACTATCGCCTGTTGCTTGCCAACCATGGCATCGAAGCGTTCGATCGCCGCCAAGGTTACGGCGTCTTCGCGTTCGCCAAAATCGATATACGCCCCGGCATAGGCGCGCCCCCGCGGAATCGCAACCTTCGTCGGCCGATTGGCAAGCTCTCGTTCGGTCGATTGGGCCCGAACGGGCCGGCCATAAGGCCCTAGAGTACAAAAAACAGTCATGAGCATTACGCTTGTGGCTCTCATCATTGTGATGACCTTGCATCGCTCCTCCGCGGCTCTACTCCATTCGCCTCAAGCGCCCTCGCCGCTCTCAGAGATCGTCAACAACCGAAAAAACGCCTGTGCCGCCCCGCCACGGACCCTCTCACCTTGATCGCCTAGCGCGCCGGATCGTAGCCCAGCAGCGGGTGGCAGTCGAACCCCGAGGCCGCGGAAAAGGGGTCAGACAATCTTTAGATATTCGAGACCTTTGGCTGCGCGATGCCAAGGAGCTTTGCCGCCGCGGTCTGCGTGAGCTTCCGCTCCTCGAGGATGAACATGATCTGCGCGGCGAGATGCGCCTTCGCGAGGCGTTCCTCGGGGTTCTTGAGCCCGAGATCCCTGAAGACGTTCCCGCTACCGATCTCGAATTCGATCTTTCTCTTGGCCATCGCTCCTCCCCTGCTTTCGCAGTGCCTCGTGAATCCCCTTCGCTTCGCGCAACCGCTTCTTGATGAGCTCAATGTCAGCCTTGGGCGTTGCTGCGCCCCGGTAGCGGAGGAAGTGAGTGCACACCGCCCCTAGTTCCTATCCTCCGGAGTAGCGCTATTCGCGGCTGCCGGCGCCTGCGATCGAGCGGGCCAGCTCGACAAATTTTCCCCGGACGCTCGGGTCGAGCTTCCGGGCGAACGACTCGTCGAGCTTATCGGCGCGGATCAGCTCCTGGACATCGGCGAGATCGCGGAGGCGATCGGGTGCCGTCATGCCGGAAGCCAGCTTCAGCTCGATCAGGCGGGGGAGATCGAGAATGCAAATCCCCTCGACCTCGATGGCGTGCGCGGATGGATCCGGAAATGCGACGGCCTTGGGCTTGCCGTCCCCCGGGTACTCGCGCGCGACGAGAAACTCGACGCGCACGCCTGTCTCGACGTCTCGGAAAGCCCGTGTGGCTCCGCGAAACGCAGGAGCGTAACCGCGTCCGACCAGGGTCGCTACGAAGCGCTCCAGGCCTTCCGCCTCGATCAGGACGTCCACGTCATCCGTCATGCGCACGTAGCCATGCTCGCCGAGAGCCATCCCTCCCAGCACCGCGTAGGGAATGCGTTCGCTCGACAGGCGCTCGGCGAGTCGCCTCATCGTCGTTCGGACGTCACCGCTCCCCATGAAGAACTCCGACGCCTCCCGCAAGACGGACTCGAACGATTGGCGCAACCGCGTCTCGAACTCCACAGGACTCATCGCCGCTGAATCGAATATGGTCGCCGGGCTGGCGGAGTGTCAATCCGCGAGGACGAGAGCCGCCATGGCGGTCAGATGTGGATGCTGCGGCCGGCGACGCCCAGCGCCGCCTCCTTCACCGCTTCGGGCAGGGTGGGGTGCGCGTGGCAGGTCCGGGCGATGTCCTCCGCGCTCGCCGAGAACTCCATCGCCAGCACCGCCTCGGCGATCATGTCCGAAGCCCGCGGCCCGAGAATGTGCACGCCGAGCACGCGGTCGGTCTCGTCGTCGGCGATCACCTTGACTAGGCCGTCACGCTCTTCCATCGCCCGCATCCGGCCGTTGGCGAAGAACGGGAACCTGCCGATCTTCACCTTTCGCCCTTGCTCCATGCACTCCTCCTCGGTCTTGCCGACCGAGGCAAGCTCCGGCCACGTGTAGACGACGCTCGGGATCGCCTCGTAGTTCACGTGTCCGTCCTGCCCCGCCATCCGCTCGACGCTGGCGACGCCTTCCTCCTCGGCCTTGTGGGCGAGCATCGGGCCGCGGATGACGTCGCCAACCGCGTAGACTCCGGGCACCGAAGTCTGGAAGTGCTCGTCGACCTCGATGCGGCCCTTCGGATCGAGCTTCACGCCCGCGGCCTCGAGGCCGAGCCCGGCGATGAACGGCCGACGGCCGACGGCGACCAGTACCTTGTCGAAGGTCTCGGTCGAGGTCTTTCCGCCAGCGTCGATCGTCACGCTCACCTCGCCGCGCTCGCCGATCGTCGCGCTCTTCGCGCTCGCCGAGAGCTGGAACGAGAGCCCCTGCTTCTCGAGCACTTTCTTCAGCGCCGCGCCGAGCTCCTTGTCCATCAGCGGCACGATCCGGTCGAGGAACTCGACGACTCGGACCTTGGCGCCGAGACGCGCCCACACCGAGCCGAGCTCGAGGCCGATGGCGCCGGCGCCGACCACCAGCAGCCGCTTCGGTACCGAGTCGAACGACAACGCCTCCTCCGAGCTGACCACGTGCTTGCCGTCGAAGGGGATGCCGGGCAGCGGCGTCGGCTCGGAGCCGCTGGCGATCAAGATATGCTTCGTTGAAAGCGCCCCGGCATCGGTACCGCTGACCTCCACCGAGCCCGCCGCCACCACCCGCGCCGTACCGCGCAGGTGAGCGACGCCGTTCTTCTTGAAGAGCGAAGCGATGCCGCTGGTCAGGCCCTTCACCACCTTGTCCTTGCGCCGCATCATGGTCGCGAGGTCGAGCTCCACCCCCGCTACCTTCACGCCGTGCGCCTCGAGCCGCTCCCGCGTCTGCTCGTAGAGCTCGCTCGAGTCGAGCAGCGCCTTGGAAGGAATGCAGCCGATGCGCAAGCAAGTGCCGCCGAGCGCCGGCTCCTTCTCGACGCACGCGGCCCTCATGCCGAGCTGAGCCGCGCGAATCGCGGCCACGTAGCCCCCCGGACCGGCGCCGATGACCACCAGATCGTATCCGTTGGAATTCGCCATGAACGATTCCTAGCGTTTCCGCGCACTCAGGGTAAGCGACCGTGGACGGCGGGCCCGGACGGCTCCGGAGGTCTGAGTACCCGCGGGGACTCAGACCTCCAGGATCATCCGCGAGGGATCCTCGAGCCGCTCCTTCACGCGCACGAGGAACGTCACGGCCTGTTCGCCGTCGACCAGGCGGTGGTCGTAAGAGAGCGCCACGTACATCATCGGCCGGATCACCACCTGTCCGTCGACCGCCACCGGGCGCTCCTCGATCTTGTGCATGCCGAGGATCGCCGACTGCGGTGGGGTGAGGATCGGCGTCGACATCAGCGAGCCGTACACCCCGCCGTTGGAGATGGTGAACGTACCACCGGCGAGGTGATCGGGAAGTAGCTTTCCCGAGCGGGCCAAACCCGCCAGCTCACCGATCGCCTGCTCGAGGCCGGCGATCGACAGCGTGTCGGCGCCGCGCACCACCGGCACCACCAGGCCGCGCGGCGTGCCGACGGCGATGCCGAGATGAACGCGGCGGTGGTAGACGACGTCGTCACCCTCGATCGAGGCATTGACCACGGGCACGTCGCGCAGGCCGAGCACGCAGGCGCGCGCGAACAGCGACATGAAGCCGAGGCCGACACCGTGGGCCTTCTCGAAGCGCTCTTTGTAGCGCTTGCGCAGCGCCATCACCGCCGACATGTCGATCTCGTTGAACGTGGTGAGAATGGCCGCCGTGCGCTGCGCCTCGACGAGCCGCTCGGCGATGCGCTTGCGCAGCCGCGTCATGGGGACGCGCTCGACGTCCTGCGCCGCATCGAGCGGCGGCGCGGCTCCCGCCGCGGCGGCGGCGACCCCCTCGGGCTTCTTCGCCGCGGCCGCGGCGGGAGCCGCGCGCTCCGCTTCGCCCTGCGCCGCCGCTTCTTCCTTCTCTCCCCCTTCGACGACCCGCAGCACGTCTTCCTTGGTGAGCCGCCCGCCCTTCCCCGTACCGGGAATCTTCGTGGGATCGAGCGCGTTCTCGGCCACCAGCTTGCGGACGGCGGGGCTGAGCGGCACGGGCTCGACGGTCGCCGCGGCCTTGGGCGGGACCTTGGCCGACTCGAGCGGAGCGGGCGGCTTGGCGGCCCGGGGCGCGGCGGCGGCGCCGTCGGCGATCCGCGCGACGACCGTGCCGACCTCGACCGTCTCTCCCGCTGGCTTCACGATCTCCAAGCGGCCGGCCGACTCGGCGGGGATCTCCATCGTCGCCTTGTCGGTCTCGAGCTCGAGCAGGACGTCGTCAGCGGCGACCATGTCGCCGTTCTCTTTCAGCCAGCGCGCGATCACCCCCTGGCTCACCGACTCACCCAACGATGGAATTCGTACCTCGACCGCCATGCCGTTCGTTTCCCTTTCCTAGCGCGGCCTCGCAGCCGCAACCAAACCGCCGTGACCTGCTCGGGCCTCGGGTCTCACGTCTTGGCGTGAAGCCGCGAATCCCACCTCGTCGATCAGCCCGCGGCGCGGTCCACCCGCCGCGGCTCGTCACCCGTCGATCGCGGGCGCAAGCGCTTCAGGGCTTCGTCGAGGATCGCCGCCTCCTCGGCGTGATGGATCTTGTAGCTGCCGGTGGCCGGGCTCGCCGCCTCGTCCCGCCCTACGTAGGCGAGCTCTTGGCGGGCGCCGAGCAGCTCGCGCAGCAGCGGCGCGATGAACTGCCACGCGCCCTGGTTCTTCGGCTCCTCCTGCACCCAGCAAACTTCCGCGGCGTTCGGATAGCGAAGAAGCTCCGCGGTGACCTCGGGCGCGGGAAACGGATAGATCTGCTCGACGCGCACGATCGCCACCTCGGAACGTTCGCGCTCCTCGCGCTCCTTTTCGAGCGCGTAGAAGATCTTGCCCGAGCAGAGCAGCACGCGCTGGACGCCGAGCGGCGCCGGATCGCCGCGATCGGCAATCACCGTGGCGAAGCCTCGATCGCCGAAGTCCTCGATCGCCGATACCGCACGCGGATGGCGGAGCAGGCTTTTCGGGCTCATCACCACCAGGGGCTTGCGAAACGTGCGATGCATCTGGCGGCGCAGCGCGTGGAAGAGCTGCGCCGGCGTGGTGAGGTTCACGACCTGCAGGTTCTGATCGGCGCAGAGCTGCAGGAAGCGCTCGAGCCGGGCGCTCGAATGCTCGGGGCCCTGCCCCTCGTATCCGTGCGGCAGCAGCAGCACCAGGCCGCTCATCCGCTGCCATTTCGATTCGGCGCTGGCGATGAACTGGTCGATGATCACCTGAGCGCCGTTGGCGAAATCGCCGAACTGTGCCTCCCACACCACCAGACGGTGGGGATCGGCGCTCGACATGCCGTACTCGAAGCCGAGCACGCCCTCCTCGCTGAGCAAGCTATTGACGACCTCGATCTCGGCCTGTCCCTCGGCGAGGTGATTGAGCGGAACGTGCTCGCGACCGTTCTCGCCGTCGTAGAGAACGGCGTGACGGTGGCTGAACGTGCCGCGGGCGACATCTTGCCCGGTGAGGCGCACCGGAGTCTTCTCGAGCAGCAGCGTCGCGTAGGCGAGCGTTTCGGCGCAGCCCCAGTCGATGCCGCGCCCCGACTTCACCATCTCGTGGCGGCCGTCGAGCAGCTTGCGCATGCGCGGGTGGGGCGTGAAGTCGTCGGGGATCCGCCGCAAGGCATCGGCGGCCTCGCGCAGGCGCGCGGCGTCGACGCGGGTGTCCGCACCCCAATCCGAACCCGCCCACGCGAACCCCTTCCACACGCCGCCGAGCGCGAAGACTTGCTGGCGCGGCATGAAGTCGCGCGCGTAGCTGAGCGCATCATCGAGCACGCCCCTGACCTCGCCGCGCGCCTGCTCGACCCGCCGAGCGTCGATCACGCCCTCTTGCCGCAGCCGCTCGGCGTAGCGTGTCACCACGGTCGGGTGCCGGTCGATCTCGCGGTACATCACCGGCTGGGTGAACGTCGGGTCGTCGAGCTCGTTGTGGCCGTAGCGGCGGTAGCAGACCAGCTCGATCACCACGTCGACGTGGAACCGGTCGCGAAACGCCACGGCCAGCCGCGCCGCCTGCACCGCCGCTTCGGGATCGTCGGCGTTGACGTGGAAGACCGGCGCCTCGATCACCGAGGCGAGGTCCGACGGGTAGCGCGTGAAGCGGAACTGGTGCGGCGAGGTGGTGAAGCCGATCTGGTTGTTGACGATCACGTGGATCGTGCCGCCGGTGGTGAACGCATCGAGCTCGGAGAGCGCCAGCGTCTCGTAGACCAGCCCCTGCCCGGTGAACGCCGCATCTCCGTGCATCAGCACGGGGACGACGCGGCGCCGTTCGCGGTCGCCGAGGTAGCCCTGCTTGGCGCGCACGATGCCCTCGACCACCGGGTCGATGGCCTCGAGGTGGCTCGGGTTCGAGCACAGCGAGAGATGGATCTTCCGCCCGGCGCGGGACACGTGGTCGCGCGAATAGCCGAGGTGATACTTGACGTCGCCGTCGCCCTGGATCCCGGCCGGCAGGAACACCCCCTCGAACTCCGCGAGGATCATCTCGTAAGGCTTCCAGAGGATGTGCGCGAGCACGTTCAGCCGCCCGCGATGCGGCATCCCCATGACGATTTCCTCGACGCCGCACGCGCCCGACTCCTCGACCAGGGTGTCGAGCAGCGGGATCAGCGCCTCGCCGCCCTCGAGCGAGAAGCGCTTCTGGCCCACGTACTTGGTGTGCAGGAACTGTTCGAACGTCTCGGCCGCGATCAGTCGCTCGAGCACTCGCACGCGCTCTTCAGCGGAGAGCTCCGGGCGGTTGCGCGCGCCCTCCATACGGCTCTCCAGCCAGTCGCGCTGCTCCTTGTCGCGGATGTCGAGCACCTCGACCCCGAGCGTTCCGCAGTAGGTCTCGCGCAGCGCCTGCAGCAGCTCGGCGAGCGGAGCCTCGGTCAGGCCGCAAAAAGCTCCGCTCGACACGATGCGCGCGAGGTCGTCGGCGCCGAATCCGAATTTCTCGAGATCGAGGAACGGGTGGGAGCGCGGGCTGTGACCGAGCGGATCGAGATCGGCGATCAGATGACCGAAGTTGCGATACGCCTCGACCAGGTCGGCGACCCGTGGCGCCGGCTCTGCCGCCGCCACGGCGGCTCCGTTCTGGCTCGCGAACTCGTAGCCCGCGAACACCAGCGCCCAGCGCTCATCGACCGAAGCCGGCTCCGCCTTGTACTGCCGATACAGCGATTCGACGTATTCCGGATTGGCGCGGGCGATGAAGTCGAGGAAGCTCATGGCGTTCGGCTCAGGACCGCGGGAAGGCGGTCAGCACCCCGATCACCGCTGGCGGCCTCTCCCGATGGATGAAGTGCCCCGGAACGCAGTCCATTTGCGCTCACGCTTCCCATCTCGAGCTTGTCCATCGTGACCTCGAATCCCGTACCTGTCCGGCATTGCCTCGATCCGGCGGCCCACAGGGTAACGACCGATCTATTTTCCGTAATCGCCCGGAAGCGTCAATCGAGGCTCGGAGCGCGGCGCTCTCGGCGGCGATCCGCTCGTCGGAGCTCATGCGCTCGACCGCGACCGGCAGGCGATACCTCCAGTTGTCGCCGCCGACCGTCGCCGGCGTGTTGATGCGCTGCGGCCAGCCGAAGAGATCCTGCACGGGGAGGATCACCATGCGCGACGGCGAGGCGTAGAGGCGTCCGAGGATGGCACGGCGAAGCTCGTCACCGAGCACGGCGCCGGGCGCCTCGTCAGCCGACAGCAGATCGAGCAGCGCACGGCGCTCGGACGGCGCCAGCTCTCCCCACCACGCCGCCAGCGAGTCGGTGTCGTGGGTACCGGTGGTGGCGATCGAGCACTCGGGATAGGTCGCCGGATCGACGAACCGCTCGCCGTCGCGAAGCCAGCGCAGCACCTTGTACCCGGGGACGTCGAGCGCGGCCAGCGTCTCAGTCACGAACGCGGGGATCACGCCGAGATCCTCGGCCACGATCTCCGCCGGCTTGCCCTCCTCGATCATCAACCGCAGGATCTCGCGGCCCTGGGCGATCTGCGCGCTCTCCTCGGCCGGATCGAAGCCGTTCGGCTCGTCACCGACGAAGCTGAACGTGCGAAACAGCCCGACCACGTGGTCGACGCGGAAGAGGTCGTAGAGCTCTGCCGTGCGTCGCACGCGGCTGCGCAGCCACCGCCAGCCCTGCCGTCGCATGTCCGACCAGCGGTACATCGGTAGCCCCCAGCGCTGGCCGGTGGCGCTGAACGCGTCGGGCGGAGCGCCGACCGATCGCGAGGGGTCGAAGATCGACGGATTCGCCCACACGTCAGCGCTGTTCTCGGACGGCGCGAACGGAAAGTCTCCCATCAGCAGCACGCCCAGCTCCTCCGCGGCGCGCCGCGCGCGCGACCAGGCCTCGTCGGCGACGAACTGCAGGTACTCGAACGCCAGGATGCGCGCCCCGAGACGACGCCGCGCCGCGGAGAGCGCGCGGGAGTCGCGCCGGCGAAGCTGCTCGGGCCAGTCCTTCCACGAACGGCCGGCCTCGTCCTCGAGGAGCGCCCGGAACAGCGCGTAGTCCGCGAGCCAGGGCGAGCGGCGGCAGAACTCCTCGAAGCGCCGCCGTCGATCGTGCTCCGCCGCCAGCGCGCGAAAGCGGCGCCACGCCTCGTCGAACAGCGGCTCCTTCCAGGCGCGCGCCTGCTCGCGGTCGACTCCGCCTCGGGAAGCCGCGGGGGCGGGGATGGACACGCCGCGCAGCTCCTCGATCGTCTCGGGCGTGACGTAGAGCGGGTCGATCGCGAACGAAGAGAGCGCGTTGTACGGGCTCGCCTCTCCCGGCGCCAGCTCGCCCAGCGGCAGGAGCGCGATCACTCCCTGCCCGGCGCCCGCCGCCCAGCGGCAGAGCGGCACGAGGTCGTCGATCTCGCCGATCGCGCCGCCGCGCTCGGAGCGCAGCGAGGCGAGCGGCAGGGTGAGGCCAGCCAGCCGCGAGCCGCTCACGAGCGTTCGGCCAGCACGCGCCAACGCCGCTCCCGGACGGCGCCGCCGATCAACCCCGGCTGGTCCTCCCGCACGGAGTGGCGGCCCGGGCCGAGCGTGACGACCTCGAGGTTTCGAAAGCTCTTCCGGCAGTCCATGGCCGTCTCCTCGAAGACTGCTCTAACAGGCGCTCTGCCCCGAAGCCAGATCGCTTTCTTACGCGCCGCGCTCGACCGGAGCCTCCTGGATGACCACGTCGAAGCTCTTGCGCGCGCCCTCGCGCACGACCTCGACCCTCACCGAGGTGCCGAGCGGAACCTCCGCGGCCCAGCGCGACAGCTCGCGCGAGCTCCTCACGGACCGGCCGCCGAAGCCGACGATCACGTCGCCGCGGCGGATGCCGGCGCGGTGCGCGGGGCTACCCCGGTAGATGTCGGAGACCAGCGCGCCCTCCTCGCTCGGC
This sequence comes from uncultured delta proteobacterium, assembly GCA_963708955.1. Classification (GTDB taxonomy): domain Bacteria; phylum Desulfobacterota; class Binatia; order JACPRU01; family JACPRU01; genus JACPRU01. Next base: position 13,728 of record CAVPWJ010000230.1, on the reverse strand, counting down.
AGCCCGAAGGAGCGGGCGAGATCGGGGGTGACGTCTTGCATCGCCACGCCGAGCCAGCCGCGCACGACGCGGCGGTGCGTACGGAGCTGATCGACCACCTGCATCGCCAGATTGATCGGGATCGCGAAGCCGATGCCGATCGATCCGCCGCTGCGGCTGAAGATCGCGCTGTTCAAGCCGACCACCTTGCCGTCGACGTCGACCAGCGGCCCGCCGGAGTTCCCCGGATTGATCGAGGCATCGGTCTGGATGAAGTTGTCGAAGGGGCCCGCGCCGATCACTCGCTCCTTGGCGCTGACGATCCCGGCCGTGACGGTTTCCTCGAGCCCGAACGGATTGCCGATCGCCAGCACCCAGTCGCCGACGCCGATCTCGTCCGAATTGCCGAGCTCGGCCTGCGGCAGGTTCTTGCCGCGGATGCGGATCAGCGCGACGTCGGTACGCGCATCGCTGCCCACCAGCTCGGCCGGAAAGCTGCGCGTATCGGAGAGCTTGACTTGGATCTCGTCCGCGTTGGCGACGACGTGGTGGTTGGTGAGGATGTTCCCTCCGCGGTCGATGATCACGCCCGACCCCAGGCTCTTCTGTTCCATCTCGCGGGGCAGCTCTGGGAAGAACTGGCGGAAGAACTGATCGAACGGCTCGCCCTCGCCGAACGGCGCCACCTTCACATGCTGCGTGGTGAAGATGTTGACCACCGACGGCGTGGCGCGGCGGGCGACGGCGGCGAACGTGAACGGCTTGGAGGCGAGCATCTGCGCCTCGGCCGTGCGAACCAGCGAGCCGGCGGCGGGCGCGCCGCGCGTCCAGGCGGCACCGCCCCACGCGCCGACCACGGCGACGAGCAGCAACGAAACGTAGAACTCGCGTCGACTCACCATGGCGTTCCTCCCCCCGGCCAGAATAAAGGGCTCGGGAGCCTTTTCCAGAGGAACCCGGTCTCTCCCCCGGAAAAAAGGCTCCCGGCGCGCTTCGTTCAAGCGATCTCGGCGATCACCGGCGCATGATCGGAGGGCTGCTTGCCCTTGCGCGCGTCGCGATCGATGGCAGCGCCGCTGCAGCGCGCGGCGACCGGCTCGGTCGCCCACACGTGATCGATGCGCAGACCCCAGTTGCGGTGAAACGCGCCCTGCCGGTAATCCCACCACGAGTAGAGGCCGGGCTCGGGATGATGGCGGCGGAAGACGTCGACCAAGCCGAAGGCGGCGACGTCGGCCAAGGCCTTCCGCTCCTCGGGGTGGCAGTGGACCTGATCGCGGTAGGCGACCGGGTCGTGCACGTCGCGGTCCTCGGGGGCCACGTTGAAATCGCCGCACAGCACGAGCGCGTCGCTCGGACGCGCCGTCTCGTCGAGATAGCCGCGCAGGCGGCGCAGCCACTCGAGCTTCTGCGCGAAGTAGGGAGAATCGACCGCGCGCCCGTTCGGCACGTAGACGTTGACCACGCGCAGGTTGCCGATCGTGGCCGAAAGTAGGCGGCTCCCCGGATCGGGGTTCGGCGGCGACAAGCCGCGCACGACGTCGCTCGCCGGCTGGCGCGACAAGATCGCCACGCCGTTGTACGTCTTCTGACCGAAGACGGTCACCCGGTAGCCACGGCTCTCGAACGGTTCGCGTGGAAAGAGATCGTCGGCGACCTTCGTCTCCTGCATGCAGAGCACGTCGGGACGGTTGCGGTCGAGCCACTCGACGACCCGATCGAGCCGGGCACGGATCGAGTTGACGTTCCAGGAGGCGAGCTTCAAGGAGCCAGGGCTCATCCGTTGCGAGCCGCCGTCGAGCCCCGCCGCTTCAGGCAGCAGTCGCGGTAGCGCCGACCGCTGCCGCACGGGCACGGCCCCTGACGATGAAGCGAAGGCAACGGGCGACCGGTCATCTCCTTCAGCACCTGCTCCATCGACGGCACCCGGCGCGGAACGCCGGAGACCTGGTCGAACGCGCGGATGGCCACCAGCAGCACGGAGAAGATCGTGCCGATATCCTCCGCCTTGAACTCCCCCTCCCGCGCGGCGTCCATCAGGCAGCGCATCAGCTCGGCGACGAGATACGGTTGGTCGTGATCACGCCCGTACAGCGCGCGGCGGGCGAGCAATTGTCCGTCCATGTTCTCGAGATCGCGCCCCCAGCGCTGCATGCCGTCGAGCGCCTCGTCCATCACGCGCTCGCGGACGCGCGGCAACGAGCGACGGCGCGCCCTCTCGTAGCAAGCAGCCACCGCGCTCGCGCAATATAGCGCCATCGACGCGGCCTCCTCGCCCGCATCTTCGGTGAGCGCCAGCACGGCCGCGTTGACCACCGGCTGGTGCTCCACGAAGCGCTTGGCCCGACGATCGGCTTGCGCGGGCGTCCACGCGGCCATCGCGTTCCACGTCGAGCGGATCACTTCGAGAGAGAGCAGCGGCACGCGCCGAGCTTCACTAGCAAACCGACGAGATTGTCAAGCACGGAATCGGCGGCGCGGCCCCCAACCCTCGATCTCCTCAATGTCTCGGGCAGGCCTTCGAGCCGTCCACGTCCATCAAGATCTCTCCGTCTTCGACGAGCGCGTCGATGACTTCGTTCAGCCGGCCGAGCGGCGTTCCATCGAGCTTGAAGTGACGAACCCCGCGCTGCATGGCGTCGGAGATCACGCTGACGACGAATATCGTATCCGGGTCGGAATAGATGTCACGCAGGTCGTTCAGCATACGGCCTCCCGTTTCGGTATCGCGCCTGCTGGAAATCAAGAGCGGCGGATCATCTCGACTCGCCATGTTCACGGCTGACTCCTTGTGCAAGGTCTATACCCGCGCCGCGCCGTTCGTCGCGCCACCGCCGTGTCGCTCCATTCGAAGGCCAGATATCCTCGCCATTCCAGTGATTTTCACGCCCATTCGGGTTACGCGTCGCGTGCAGAGCGGCCCGGCGGCGGCTGATTTCTCGTATCTACATCTTCACAGCGGCGGAATTTTGAGTAGAAACCCGTCCCTACGGTGCAAACGTGACGTCAGCGGCGGCGCCAGCCCGCCGCCGGGCGCCGCGCGGCCGTCACATCGCCTTCCCGTTTGCCGAAGATGGCGAGGACGGGATCCTCGTCGGCGTGAGCGCCTGGCCTCAGATCAACACCCTGCACTTCCCTGAAGCACCCGGCAAAGGTGAAATACGCCATGCCGAGCTCCATGCGCTCGCGCATGTTCTGGCACTGCTGCCAGATCTTCACCGCCTTGGTCGGGAAGCAGCGGTGCGAGATCGACACGATGAACGGCGATCCGGGGCGCAAGCTGCGCGCGACGGAGCGGAACACGTCGATCGGCTTCACCAGGTACTGCGCCGACACCGTGAGCACGGCGCCGTCGAACTGCGCCTCCGCGAACGGCAGCTCGGGGTGCTTGTTCAGGTCGTGAACCACCCACTCGTCGAGATCGGGGTTGTCGGACATCTCCTCGGCGTTCATGCCGAGGCCGATCACCCGACGGCGCGGCAGGTCGACGGGCAGAGGCGATCGCCAGCTCGCCATCAGATCGAGGAGGGTCCCGTTCGGCGGCAAGATCTCACCGTAGAACCGGCTGACCGCCGCCACCGCGCCGTCGTCGAGGTGCACGACCTCGCGCGCCGTCGCGTAGAAGAGCGCGTCGTCGCTCTCGTCGAGCCGCACGAACAGGTCGGGCGTGAACGGATGGTCGCCCGGGGTCGTCACCAGCGCTGTGTTCCACAGAAGAAGCGGAGCGGCAACCTAGGGCGAGTCGACGAACGCCCCGCCCGCGGTCATCGCCTTCGCGGCCTCGGCATCCGCCGGGCGTGGCCGGAGGTGATCGTCGCGCTCACGCCCTCGAGACCGCCCGGCGCCGGCGCGCCCGCAGGATTCGCACCGCGGCGATGGCGGCCCCGAAGCCGTTGTCGATGTTCACGACCGTGATGCCGGCCGCGCACGAGTTGAGCATCGACAAGAGCGCCGCGAGTCCACCGAAGCTCGCTCCGTAACCGATGCTGGTCGGCACGGCGATGACGGGCTGCTCGATCCAGCCCGCGACCACGCTCGGCAGCGCACCCTCCATGCCGGCGACGACGATTACCACCTCCGCCGCGTGGATGCGCGCGCCGTGATCGAACAGCCGGTGCAACCCCGAGACGCCGACGTCGAAGAGACGCTCGACCTCGCAGCCGGCGCAGGAGGCGGTGACGGCCGCCTCCTCCGCAACCGGCAGATCGGCGGTCCCCGCCGAGATCACCAGCACGCGACCGAGCCGCTTCGCGCCGCGGCCGCGCACCCGCCAGGCGACGCGCCCAGCCTCGGCGTAGTGGACGCCCGGCAGCCGCGACGCCAGGGCCTCGGCGTCGCCCTTGTCGATGCGGGTGACGACCAGGTTGTGCCCGGCGGCGGCAACGCGCTCGGCGATCTCGACGATCTGCCCGCGGCTCTTGCCCTGCGCGAACACGACCTCGGGAATTCCCTGGCGGAGCGACCGGTGGTGATCGATCTTGGCGAAACCCAGATCCTCGTAGGGAAGGTGGCGAAGCTCGTCGAGCGCCGCGCTGACAGTGCGCCGCCCGCGGCGCACGTCCGCGAGCAAGCGTTTGAGCCGGGTCGGGTCCACCCCGGGCGCCTTATCGCAGGTTCCGCGGGCTCGGAATAGCGGGCCGCCGTCTCGCGGGATGCGCGCGGAAATGGTCGTGCCCGGTCACCACGGCATCGAGCCCATCCGCCGGCGCACCGAGAACGCGGATGCCGCGCCCGCGGAGGAAGCGCCCGATGGCGGTCACTGGAACCGACGAGCGGCGGGCGGCGGCCTCGAGGGCGGGAACGCGGCGCTCGGGGACGGCGAACAGCAGCTCGTAGTCTTCGCCTCCCGAGAGCGCGAGGCGCAAGCGCTCTCTCGTGTCGAGAGCGTCGAGCATCGCGGGAAGCGGCAGGCGCCGCGCATCGATCTCGGCACCGACGCCGCTCGCGCGGCAGAGGTGCCCGAGGTCGGAGAGCAGGCCGTCGCTCACGTCGATCGCCGCGCTCGCCGTCCGCGTTCTCGCGAGCAGCCGCCCGAGGTCGAGCCGCGGCACCGGCCGGCGGAACGAAGCCGTCTGCGCGCGAGTGCCGCGACGGCGGCCGAGCAGGATCTCCCGGCCGAAGGCCGCCGCGCCGAGCCGGCCGCTCACGTAGAGACGATCGCCGGCGCGCGCGCCGGCGCGTAGCAGTGGGGGCGACTCCGCCGCGCCGAGCAGCATCACCGAGATCATCCACCGCGGGCTCGCGCTCAAGTTGCCGCCGACGAGAGCGCACGCCGATCGCTTCGCCGCCGCCGCGAATCCGCGGATCAGGCCGCGCAGCTCGTCCACGCGGGAAGATGCCGGCACCGCCAGCGAGAGCAACGCGAAGCGAGGCGAGCCGCCCATCGCGGCAATGTCGCTGGCGTTGACGGCGAAAGCGCGCTGGCCGAGGCCCGCCGGCGTGTCCCATCGCCTGCGAAAGTGGACGCCTTCGACCAGCGCATCGGTGGTGAGCAGCCACCGCTTGCCGCCGCAGCGAACCACCGCACAGTCGTCGCCGATGCCAACCTCGACGCCGCGTCGCGGGATCCGCAAGCCGCGCAGAGTCGCGAGGAATCCGAACTCGCCGACGTCCGAAAGCCGCGCGCGGCTAGTAGCCAAGCCGGTCCTCCACGGACCGCGAGTCCCGCTCCGGCCGGCCCCACGTCCCACTCGGCGCGACGGGCTGCGACGGTGGTGCTCCTCGGTCCGAGACCGCCGTCGCCGAGGTGTCGATCTCGCGGATCGTGCCCTCCTCGACCTTGAGCAGGAACAGCCCCTTCTCGATCCGCCCGCCCGCGGTGATGACCGTCGCTCCGGTGGCGCCCCGGCGTGCCGACGGGCGACGGAGCTGCGTCAGCACCATCGGCCGGCTCGTGTTCCCGGCGGCGACGAGATCGCGGATGAGCGCGGCGGCGTCGAAGCCGTACGCCTCGAGCGCGCCGGGATCGGCGTGGTAGGCGTCGCGAAAAGCGTCGACGAAGGCCCGGACCTCGGGCCGGAAGCTGTAGAGGAAGAAGCCGTCCACGAATACGCCTCCTTCGACGTTCGGCATCGCGCCGAGCAGATCCCGCGGCCGATTCCATCCGCTGGCGCCGAGCAACTGCACGCCGCGGATGTCGACGAAGCCCAAGTAGGACGTCACCATCGCCAGCCGTTCTGCCGACTCGGGCAGGAACACGCCGTCGAGAGGAGGCGACTCGTTCTCGACGACGCCGAGCCGCGACCGCAGTCGTTTGGCCTCGGCCTGGAGGTCGCTCTTGCCCGGCGGATAGCCAATGTCGGCGACCACGCGGCCGCCGAGCGCCTCGACCGCTTCACGAAAGCTGCCGGCAATCTCCCGGCCGTAGCCGTCGTCGGGATGAAGCATCGCCCAACGCCGTAGCCCGCGCTCGCCGACGGCGTAACGGGCCAGCACCGCCGCCTGGTCTTCCTTCGTCAAGCTGAAGCGGAACAGCGGTCCGCCGATCCCGACCGGCCGCTGCGAGAACGTCAGCGTCGGGAGGCCGAAGCCGTGCACGTAGGCTTGCACCGCATCGACCTCGGCACCGAGCATCGGCCCGAGCACGGCGACGATGCCGGGATCGCTGGCGAGCTGTTGGTACGAGGCCGCCGCCTGCGACGGATTGCCGCGCGTGTCGAGAACGACCGTGCGAACGACCGGCGTGCGATTCTCCAGCGCGCCGAGCGCGAGACGCACGCCGCGCAAGCAGGATTCTCCGAACGTCTGGTATCGCCCGGAGAGCGGCAGCAGCACGCCGATGGCGGGCGGCCCCGCGCCCGCGGCCGGAAGTCTCGCCGGCTCGAACGGCGCGGCTTCATCCGGCCGGGCACCGGCAGCGGGCTCGCGCTGCGCCGCCTGCGCGCTCGCCAGCGAGGCAAGCAGCGCGACGAGAATCGCGGCGCAATTCCCCCGACGCTTGCGGTGCCGCGGCTGGCTCCACGCCAGGTCGCTGCGCGGCAGCTCCACGGCTAGCCAAACATCTCGCGGACACGGTCGAGGAAGCCCTTGTTGAGCGGACTCACCTCCTCGCCTCCGTTCCGCGCATACTCCTCGAGCAACTCTCGCTGGGGCGCGGTCAACTTGCGCGGGACTTCGACGTGCACGCGGACCAGTTGATCGCCACGCCCGTAGCCTTGCAGGTCCGGTATGCCTTTCTCCTTCAGGCGGAAGACCGTGCCGGTCTGTGTTCCCGCGGGGATCTTCAGCTTGGCCTTGTCTTCGAGGGTCGGGACATCGATCTCGACGCCGAGCGCGAGCTGGGTGAACGACACCGGGATCTCGCAGATCACGTCTTTCCCCTGTCGCCCGAAGATCGGGTGCTCGGTCACGGAGATCACCACGTAGAGGTCGCCCGCCGGCCCGCCGACCAAGCCGGCCTCGCCTTCGGCGTGGAGCTTCAACCGCGAACCGTCATCGACCCCGGGCGGGATCTTGACGTTCAACTGCTGCGTCACTCGTACGCGGCCGCCTCCCCCGCAGGTCTCGCACGGGTCGGCGATGATCGTGCCCTCGCCGCCACACTGGCTGCAGCCCTTGGCGATCGAGAAAAATCCCTGCTGGAAGCGGATCTGGCCGCTGCCTCGACACGAGGGGCACGTCCGCGGCGCCGTCCCGCCTTTCGTGCCCTTGCCGGCGCAGGTCTCGCAGCCCTTCCAGCGCGGCACGGAGAGCTTCTTCTCGCAGCCGAAAGCCGCTTCCTCGAACTTGATCTGGAGATCGTAGCGAAGATCGTCGCCGCGGCGCGCGCGGCCACGCGAGCGGCTGCGCGCGCCGCCGAAGAAATCGCCGAAGACGTCGCCGAACAGATCCTCGAAGCCGGCGCTGAAGTCGAAGCCGCCGAAACCGCCCTGCTGGTCGAAGGCGGCGTGGCCGAAGCGATCGTACTGCGCCCGACGATCCGGATCGCCGAGGATCTGGTAGGCCGCGGAGGCCTCCTTGAAGCGCTCCTCGGACTCCTTGTCGCCCGGGTTGCGGTCGGGATGATGCTTCAGGGCGAGCTTGCGATATGCCTTCTTGATCTCGTCCTGCGACGCCTCTCGACCAACGCCGAGCACCTCGTAGAAGTCACGCTTGGGCGGGGGCATCTCGGGTTATCTATGACGGGGAGACGCTCCTCTTTCCAGTCCCGCCGGAAAGAGGGGCGCGGGAACGTGCCTCACTTCACTTCTTCGAAGTCGGCGTCGACCACGTTGTCGCCCTTCGGCTGGCCGCCCGAGCCGGCTCCGGCCGACCCGGCCGTACCGTCGCCGTCGGCCTGACCCTGGCCTTCCTTCACCGTGCGCTTGTACATGACCTCGGCGAGCTTGTGGGAAGACTGCGTGAGCGCCTCGGTAGCGGAGCGGATCTCGTCGATCTCGCCCTTCTCGACGGCCTTCTTCGCGCGATCGAGAGCGGACTCGATCGCCGACTTGGTCGTGTCGTCGAGGTCGCCCTTGAACTCGCCGAGCGTCTTCTCGGTCTGGTAGACGAGGCTGTCGAGCTGGTTCTTGGCGTCGACCGCCTCGCGACGCTTGTGGTCCTCATCGGCGTGCGCCTCGGCTTCCTTGACCATGCGCGCGATCTCTTCTTTCGAGAGACCGCTCGACGCGGTGATCTTGATCGACTGCTCCTTGCCGGTGCCGAGATCCTTGGCGTGGACGTGCACGATGCCGTTGGCGTCGATGTCGAACGCTACCTCGACCTGCGGCACCCCGCGCGGCGCCGGCGGGATGCCCACGAGATCGAACTGGCCGAGCACCTTGTTGTCGGCTGCCATCTCGCGCTCGCCCTGGAACACGCGGATGGTGACCGCCGACTGGTTGTCCGCCGCGGTCGAGAAGATCTGACTCTTCTTGGTCGGGATCGTGGTGTTCTTGTCGATCAGCTTGGTGAACACGCCGCCGAGCGTCTCGATGCCGAGCGAGAGCGGAGTCACGTCGAGCAACAGGACGTCCTTCACTTCGCCCTTGAGCACGCCGGCCTGGATCGCCGCGCCGATACCGACCACCTCGTCGGGATTGACGCCCTTGTGCGGGTCCTTGCCGAAGAGCTTCTTCACGTGCGCTTGCACCGCGGGCATACGGATCATGCCACCCACCAGCACGACCTCGTCGATGTCGCTTGGGGCGAGCCCGGCATCCTTCAGCGCCGTGAGACACGGGCCGTCGAGACGCTCGAGCAGATCGGCGCACAGCGCCTCGAGCTTGGCGCGGGTGAGCTTCATGTTGAGGTGCTTCGGACCCGTCTGATTGGCGGTGACGAACGGAAGGTTGATCTCGGTCTCCGCAACCGTGGACAGCTCGCACTTCGCCTTCTCGGCGGCTTCCTTCAGGCGCTGCAGCGCCATCTTGTCGGGACGCAGGTCGATTCCTTGGTCCTTCTTGAACTCGTCGGCCAGGTAGTCCATGACCCGCTGGTCGAAGTCCTCACCGCCGAGGAACGTGTCGCCGTTGGTCGACTTGACCTCGAAGACGCCGTCACCGAGCTCGAGGATCGAGACGTCGAACGTGCCGCCGCCGAGGTCGAAGACGGCGATCTTCTCGTCCTTCTTCTTGTCGAGGCCGTAGGCGAGCGAGGCCGCCGTCGGCTCGTTGATGATGCGCAGCACGCTCAGGCCGGCGATCTTGCCGGCGTCCTTGGTCGCTTGGCGCTGGCTGTCGTTGAAGTACGCGGGGACGGTGATGACCGCCTCCGTCACCTTTTCGCCGAGGTAGTCTTCGGCGGTCTGCTTCATCTTCTGCAGGACGAAGCCGGAGACCTCCGCCGGGCTATACTTCTTGCCGCGAATCTCCACCCAGGCGTCGCCGTTGTCGGCCTTGACGACCTTGTATGGCAGCGACTTCATCGCCTTCTGCACCAGCGGGTCGTCGAAGCGACGGCCGATCAGCCGCTTGATTGCGAACACGGTATTCTGGGGATTGGTGATCGCCTGGCGCTTGGCAACTTGGCCCGTCAGCCGCTCGCCGCTCTCCGTGAAGGCGACGACCGAGGGCGTGGTCCGTGCCCCCTCCGCGTTCGTCAACACGTTGGGGTCTCCCCCTTCCATGATAGCGACCACGGAATTGGTCGTTCCGAGATCGATGCCGATTACCTTTGCCATAGGACCATCCTTCTCTGCGAAGCCGAGAGACCCGGCCCGCTGATTCTCACTGTCGTCATACCGTACGTAACCATCCACGGATCACTTGCAACGAACGCGCTGACAAAAACCGCTTCTACTGTTGCACCGATGAGGGCTTGCTCCCGGGTTCTGTTGTTGCAATTCACTACTGAGCGCGCTCGTTCTTGCCCGGCTCTTCGTCTTCCCCGGAGGTCTGCGCCGCGGCGACGACCACGCGCGCCGGCCGGAGCAACCGCTCATTATAGAGGTAGCCCTTCGCCTGGCGCCTAAGAACGGTGTTTGGCGGGGCCGCGTGGTTGAGCTCCACCCCCGCGGCCTCCTGCGTCGCGGGATCGAAAGCAGCCCCCGTCGGATCATCGATTTCCTTGACGCCATGTCGTTCGAGCACGTCTCGGAACAAGCGCAAGGTGAGCTGCACTCCTTCGACGACCGACTTGCCGTTGCCACCCGACTCGGAATGCTCGAGGGCCAGCTCCAGGCTGTCGATCACCTGCAGCAAGTCTCGGAGCAGGTTCTCGTTGGCGAAGCGGATGGCTTCGCCCTTCTCGCGCTGCAGCCGCCTTTTCAGGTTCTCGCCGTCGGCGACGGCGCGGAGGAGGCGATCGTAGCTCGCCGCTGCTTCCTCTGATTTCTTGCGCAGCTCCTCCTCGAGCTCAGCCACTCGCTTCTCCTCGTCTTCCGGCCCGACACCGGACGGCTCTGCCGTCCTCGCCTGCTCCCCGCCCTTCTTCTCGTCCATCTTCTCGTCTTCCATTCGTCAGCCGACTCTCCTGCGCGGATTTCGCGGGCACGTAGCCTCGATTGCGATTTTTCCCTAGACTAACCACGGAAAATCCCTTTGCCAGGGGAAAGTCGATTCGCACGAGCACTTCTCATTCCTCCCCTGCCCTCGTCCTGAGGTCTCGGGCCTTCGGCGAGAGCGACAAGATCGTCACGTTCCTGACGCGCCACTTCGGCAAGGTGACCGGGATCGCCAAAGGAGCGCTCAAGTCGCGGCGGCGGTTCGTGGCCTCTTTGGAGCCCTTCACGCACGTGCAGCTCGGCTTTCGCTCACGCCCCCAGAGCGATCTCTGCTTCATCGAGTCCGCCGACATCGTGCGCTCGGCGCGTAAGCTCGGCTTCGACCTCGACCGCTACGCGTACTCGACGTACGTCGTGGAGCTGATCGACTCGATGGTCGAGGGGCAAGAGACCGAGGCCGCCGTTTTCGACCTCGCCGAAGCGACGCTCGCCCGGATCGACGGCTCCGCCGATTCCCCGAGCCCGCTCTGGCTGCGGCAGTTCGAGGTCAAGCTCCTCACTCTCACCGGTCTCGCGCCCCGCTTCGATCTCTGCGGCCGCTGCAAGCGGTCGAGCGCCGAGCCGGGGACGAGCTTTCGCTTCAATCCGGTGACCGGCTCTCTCTCTTGCGATGCCTGTGGCGACAGATCGGGCATCGCCGTGTCCGGCGCGGGGATCGCGTCTATGCTCTTGCTGCAAAGAGGCGAGCCGGCGGAGTTGCCCGCCTCCGCGGGCGGTGAAGTGCGCTCGCTGCTGCAGACCTTCATCGCCCACCACCTGCGCCGGCCGCTGCGCTCGCCGGCGTTGCTGAGGGAGATCCTCAGGGCCTGATCCGCGTCGGCGAGCCTGTAGTGGTCACGCCAGCCTCGCAGGCAAGGCCAGCGGCGCTTCGTTGCGGAGGGGGGCACCCCATGGTACTCAGCGCGCTTTCACCCATCATCCGCCGGGAGAACGTAATGGTTCGTCATTCCATGAAGAAAGCGCCCGCGCGCCGCAAGCCAAAGCCCGCGCGCAAGAAGCCCGCCAGCGCCAAGCACGTCTACTCCTTCGGCGGCGGCAAGGCCGACGGCACGGCCAAGATGAAGGAGCTGCTCGGCGGCAAAGGCGCGAACCTCGCGGAGATGGCCGGCCTCGGGCTGCCGGTTCCTCCCGGCTTCACGATCACCACCGAGGTATGCGCTTACTACGATGCCCACCGCCGCAAGTATCCGGCGACGCTGCGGGCCGACCTCGAAAAGAACCTGCGGCGCATCGAGGGGATCCTCGGGGCGAAGTTTGGAGACGCCGAGAACCCCTTGCTGGTGTCCGTCCGTTCCGGCGCGCGCAGCTCGATGCCGGGGATGATGGAGACGATCCTGAACGTCGGATTGAACGACGCGACCCGCGAGGGACTGATCGCCAAGACCGGCAACGCGCGATTCGTCTACGACGCCCAGCGCCGGCTCATCCAGATGTACTCCGACGTCGTCATGGAAAAGGCGGCGGGCATCGAGACCGCGGAGGGCAAAGGGATCCGCCAGCAGCTCGAGCGTGAGCTCAACCGCCTGAAGGAGTCCCGCGGTGTCCAGCAAGACACCGAGCTGTCGGCGGAAGACCTTCGCGGGCTGATCGATACCTACAAGAAGAAGGTTCTCGAAGTCCTCGGCAAACCGTTCCCGGAAGATCCCATGGAGCAGCTCTGGGGCGGAATCGGCGCCGTCTTCCAGTCGTGGAACGGCAAGCGCGCGGTCGAGTACCGCCGCATCGAGAAGATTCCCGATGAGTGGGGAACGGCGGTCAACGTCCAGGCGATGGTGTTCGGCAACATGGGGGAGACCTCGGCGACCGGCGTCGGCTTCACGCGCAATCCGGCCACCGGCGAGAACGTCTTCTACGGCGAGTGGCTGCCGAACGCGCAGGGCGAGGACGTGGTCGCGGGCATTCGCACGCCGCTGCCGATCAACGAGGCCGGCAAGACCGACCACACGAAGCATCTGCCGAGCCTCGAGACGGCGATGCCCGAAGCCTACCGCCAGCTCGAGAAGATCCAGCGCAAGCTCGAGCGCCATTACAGGGACATGCTCGACATCGAGTTCACGATCCAGGAAGAGCGCCTGTGGATGCTCCAGTGCCGGGTCGGCAAGCGAAACGGCGTCGCGGCGGTGAAGATGGCCGTCGACATGGCGACCGAGAAGCTCGTCTCGAAGAAGGAGGCCGTGCTTCGCGTCAGCCCTTCCGCCCTCGTGCAGGTGCTGTTGCCGATGCTCGACCCCAAGGCCGAGCTCGTGACTTCGCCGATCGCCAAGGGGCTGCCCGCCGGGCCGGGCGGAGCCTACGGTCGCATCGCGTTGACGGCTGACGAAGCCGCCGCCATCGCGGCGCAGAAGACCGGCGAAGACGCCAAGGTGGTCCTCGTGCGCGAAGAGACGAGCCCCGAGGACATTCACGGCATGCACGCCGCGCAGGCGATCCTCACCGCCAAGGGCGGCATGACCAGCCATGCGGCCCTGGTGGCCCGCGGCTGGGGCAGGTGCTGCATCGTCGGCTGCGACGCGCTCGACATCGACGTCCAAGCCGGCACGGTGCGGGTCGGCTCGCAGACGCTCATGCGCGGCGATTGGATCAGCTTGAACGGCACCGAGGGGACGGTCTACGCGGGACGGATCCCGCTCGTCGCTCCGAATCTGGAGCACAACCGCGAGTACCGGAGCCTCATGCGCTGGGCCGACGAGTTCCGCCGCCTCGGCGTCCGCGCCAACGCCGATACCGCGGAGGACGCGGCTCGGGCCCGCGCGTTCGGCGCCGAGGGCATCGGCCTCTTCCGCACCGAGCACATGTTCTACGGCGAGGGCTCGGACGCGCCGCTCGGC
>CAVPWJ010000229.1:0-5045 GCA_963708955.1 uncultured delta proteobacterium | reverse complement strand
GCAGAGCTTGCCGCGGTTCACCGGAAACTCTTCCCAGGGCTCGAAGCCGATCACGTGGCCGGCGGCGACCTTGAGCTGGATGCCGCATTGCACGCCGCAGAAGCAGCAGTGCGTCTTCACCAGCCGCTCGGCCGCGGGGCGCTGAGCGAAGCCGCCCGCGGGCTCGTAGGCGGGATGCGGCCCGAAGCGGGCGATCAATGCGTCTTCCGAAGCTGGCAGCGTCGCCATCTATCGCCCCATCAACCGGCCTTGGTTCAGCGCGAGAAGCCGGCGGCGGCACCCTGGGCAGACGTCCTGGTAGTGCAAGCCGTTGGCGAATCGCGGCTCGATGCCGAGAGCGCCGAGCACGTGCTTCAAGTCCGCTACCTGCATCGCGGAGGCGAACGACTCGCCGCAGCGAGCGCACCGCGCCCCGGCTCCGGCCGCCGCCGCCCGCTTGTAGAGCCCGATGGCGACGTGCGCGGGCCGCTGGAACGCGTGGAAGAGCTTGCCGAAGGGCAGATAGAGGAGCAGCGCGATGACCGTTGCCGCGTGCGCGACGGCGAGGAACGGGTAGCCGCCGCCGCCGAGCGCGCGCGACGAGATGGTGAGCAGCAAGCCGGTGGCGGAGACCGCGAACAGCAGCAGCAGCGGCAGCATGTCGGCGCCGAGCTGCTGCACGGCGAGATCTCCCGCGTCGCGCAGGCGGCGGTGGAGCGACAGCGCGACGCCGACCAGCACCATCGCCGCCGAAAGATTCAGCGCGTTGAACGCGGCGAACGCCTTCCACGAGTGCACCGAGAACTCGTCGACGGTGACGCCGACCAGCACCGCGCGGTAGGTCTCGGCATCGGCGGGGGCGGTTTCGAAGTGGACCCAGCCGAACACCAGCGGGAACGTGATCGCAAAGGCGAGCATCGAGCCCCACGAGAGGCAGAGGTGCGTCAGCCAGCGCAGCCGGCCGCGCCGGGCGATGAAGGTCTGCGCGCCGAGACGGGTAGCGGCGAATCCCGCCGCCCGCGTCCCCTCGCGAACGAAGCCGCGCTCGACCGCGAGCTCGATCACGCGACGGAAGTATCGCCGCGTGGGCGGCCGGGCGATCCAGCCCGAGGTGCGGTAGGCGACCGCGAAGGCGGCGACCACCGAGGCGAACGCGTAGTGCGTCAGCGCCGGATCGAAGTCGCGAAAGCCGCGCGATCCGATCGCGATGGCCGCCGTGACCAAGCTCGCGGCCGCGAGCCCGCCGCCGAGCTCGAGCTTCATCCGTCGCCCTCGAGCAGCAGGATCATTCGCCCGTCGACCAGCACGACCGGATAGCTCTGCACGCGGGCTGAGTCGTTCAGGCACTGGCCGCTGGCGAGATCGAACTTCCAGCCGTGCAGCGGGCAGATCACCGCGCCGCCGCCGACGATGCCGTCGGCCAACGGGCCGGCGCGATGCGGGCAGCGATTGTCGAGCGCGTAGAGACGGCCGTCGCGCGGACGAAACACGGCGACGGTCTTGCCGCCGATGCAGTAGGTCCGTCCTTCGCCGACGGGAATCGCCTCGACGGTGCCGAGGTCGATTGATCGCCCGTCGACGGACGCGCCGGCGGCGCTCTCGCGGTCGGCGCGGGCCGAACGAGCCTCGAGCGTCACGCGCGCGCCTCGTCGGCGGTGAGCAGGCCGCGGAACTGCGAGCGATGGACCGGCGCGTTCGCCTCCGTCCACGGATCTCGGTAGGCCGCGACGGCGGCGTCGATCTCGGCATCGAGGCGAGCGCAGATCCCTTCCTGGTCTTCGACGAGCACCTCGCGCAGCCGCTCGATGCCGAGGCGCTCGACGAAGCCGTAGCTGCGCTCGAGGTATTTGCCGTTCTCCCGGTAGTACTGCATGAACCGGCCCATGTAGCGCAGTACCTCGTCGTGGCTGTCGACCGTGCACAAGAGGTCGCCTTTGCGCACGGTGCTGCCGGCGGCGCCGCCGACGTAGACCTCCCACTTGCCGCCCTCGATCGCCACGGCGCCGAGATCCTTGACGTAGGCCTCCGAGCAGTTACGCGGGCAGCCGGCGGTGGCAAGCTTCATCTTGTGCGGCGATTCCACACCCTGGAATCGCCGCTCGATCTTTTGCGCCAGCGCGATCGAGTCGCCCAGACCGTAGCGGCAGAAGTCGGTGCCGACGCAGCTCTTGCACGTGCGGAATGCCTTGGTGTAGGCGTGCCCGCTCGGCATGCCGAGCTCGCGCCAGATCGCCGGCAGATGCTCCTTCTCGATGCCGAGCAGATCGATGCGCTGTCCGCCGGTGATCTTCACCATCGGCACGTGGTACTTCTCGGCGATCTCGGCGATGCGGCGGAGCTCCGACGGCGACGTCACACCTCCGTAGATGCGGGGTACGACGCTGAACGTGCCGTCCCGCTGGATGTTGGCGTGGACGCGGTCGTTGATGAAGCGGGCGTCGCGCTCGTCCTCGTATTCGGCGTGCCAGATCGATTTCAGCAGTGACGCGAGGCCCGGCTTGCTGCCCGCATCTTCGTTGCCTCCGGCGAGCTCACGGAACACGGCGCTGACGCTCTTCAAGCCGCGCTCCTTGATCGCCGCGACGAGCTCCGCTTTGGCGAGCGGCACGCTGGGCACGTAGTAGTGCTCGGACTCGTCGACGTCGACCTCGCCCGCGTAGATTTCGAGAAACTGCTCGACCAGCGTCTTGCAGCTCCCGCAGCCGGTGCCCGCCTTGGTGCAGGCGCCGACGCGGGTCACCGAGCGGCACTTGCCGACCAGGATCGCTTCTTTGATCTGGCCCTTGGAAACGCCGTTGCAGTTGCAGATCTGCGCGTGATCCGGGAGGTCGAGCACCGAGAGGATCGGCGCCCCGCTCGACGAGCCGAACAGCAGATCCGCCCGCCGCTCGGGGAGCGTGCTGCCGAGCAGGAACATCTGCGTGAGCACGCCCGCCGTGTCGGCCTCGCCGAGAAGGATCGCGCCTTTCAGCACGCCACCCTGCGCGACGAGCTTCTTGTAGACGCCTCGGCCTGGCTCCCGGTAGACGACCACCTCGTCCTTCGCCTCCGTCGCCTTCACCTCGCCCATCGAGACCAGATCGACGCCCATGACCTTCAGCTTGGTGGCGAGCCGCGAGCCGCGATACTCGGCCGCGGGATTCTTGCCGGTGACGACATCGGCGATGGTCTTCGCCTGGTCCCAGATCGGGTCGACCAGGCCGTAGACGACGCCGCGATGCTCGACGCACTCGCCGACCGCGAAGATCGCCGGATCGCTGGTGTGTAGTTGATCGTCGCAGACGATGCCGCGGGCGACGGTCAGACCGGAGCTCGTCGCCACGTCGACGATCGGACGAATGCCGGCGCTGACCACCACCATGTCGGCGGCGATCGTCTCGCCGCCCTTGAGACGGAGCCCGGTCACCCGCTCCTCGCCGAGAATCGACTGCGTGAAGGTCTCAAGCAGCACGCGAATGCCCATGCCTTCCAGCGCCCGCTTCAGAAGCTCGCCGCCTTCGGGATCGAGCTGCGCCGGCATCAAATGCAGCGCCGCCTCGATCACCGTGACCTCGACGCCGTGGCTGAGCAGGCCGCGGGCCGCCTCGAGACCGAGCAGGCCGCCGCCGATCACCACCGCGCTCCGGCAGCGCTTGGCGTAGGCCGCGATCTGCTCGCAGTCGTCGATCGTGCGGAAGAAGAACGTTCCGGGCGTTTCGATGCCCGCCATCGGCGGAACGAACGGCCGCGAGCCGGTGGCGATGATCGCCAAGTCGTAGGGGGCCTCAATGGTCGGGGCCTCGCCGTCGACGCCGTCGATGCCGTAGGGAAGGGCGGATGGGCGCATCGGGCGGCCGATCACCCGGCGGCGCTCGCGGTCGACGTGCGTGACCTTGATTCCGGCGTGCAGCGTCACGCCGCGCTCGGTGTACCAGGCGAGCGGGTTTAGGAAGATCCGCTCGGGTGCCTCCTGGCCGCCGAGCACGTTCGACAGCAGGATGCGGTTGTAGTTGCCGTAAGGCTCAGCCCCGAACATGGCGATCGCGAAGCGGTCCGGGTCGCGGGCGAGGATCTCTTCCACGACGCGGGCACCCGCCATGCCGTTGCCGATGACGACCAGTCGTTCGCGTTCAGCCATCGCTGCTCCTTCCCGGGCACCGCTGGACGAAGCAAGATAAATGCCCGGCAGTATGCGGGCAAAAAACCGCACCAGCACGGGATTTAAGCAGCAGTGGTGTCGGAGTTTGCGGCAAGGGTGTTTCTCTAGAGCCAGTGAGCTGCTCCTGGAGGAGCAGCTCACTGGCGAAGTCACAACCGAATCGTCGCCTCGAGATAGCCGAAGTCGGCGTGATCGCCTTTGAAGATCGTACGAACCACGTCGCCGCCGAACAGGTGCCCGTAGTACGCAGCAAAGCCGAGCGACGGGCTCCAGTCGTAGTTGAGCGACGTCTCGATCACGCGGAAGAGGCCTCGCTGGCCGGCAGCGGGGCGCCCCGAGTAACCGAAGCCGGGGTCGCGTTGCGATTGGGTGGCTCCGGAGCCCTGATACCAGAGGTCTCGTCCTTCGCTCAGGCGGATGTCGTGGAAATCGGTGCGCGAGGTCAGACCAGCCATCGGCCGCAGGATGACCTGCACGAAGCCGTCCTGGTTGTTCAGTAGATTGTAGAACGTGGAGTACGAGTAGAGGCGTCCGGTTGGCAGGATCTGGAAGAACGTGTCGTGGTTGCCATCGGCAGGATCGTCGTCTCCCGACGTTCGACCGAATCCGACGCGCAGCCAGGGCTTCCAGGGCAGGCCGGCGGGCTGCCATCCCGCTTCGAGGTCCCAGGCCCACGCCTGGTGATCGAGCAGGCCCCACTCGCCTTGCTGCAGCACGCCCCAGGCGAGCGCGTCGAACGGGCCGGCCGCCGTGGGCAGGACTTGAACGTAATGGGCGCCCGCGGAGTGGATCTCGATGTGCCGGCGGTCGGTCGTGCGGACGGTGAGCGGGCGATTGTCGGTCTTCAAGAGCCCGCGCCCGTCGGCGTAATAGATGTAGAAGAATCTCGCGTCGCTGTTCTTGGCGATCTCCGGCCGCGTGAGGTTGA
>CAVPWJ010000228.1:0-6145 GCA_963708955.1 uncultured delta proteobacterium | reverse complement strand
CGGGCCGATCAGCCACGGCCAGACGGTGCCTTGATGGTACGCGCCGTCGCGCGCACGCTGGTCGCCGCCGTAGCGCGGCGCGTAGCGGTGATCGCGGGGCGAGACCGTGCGCAGGCCATAGGGCGTCACGAGCTCGCGCTCGATGACCTCGAGCACGGAGCGGGAGCGCGCCTCGTCAAGCAGCGAGGTCTGCGGCACGGCGATCGCGAAGATCTGGTTCGGACGCAGCGTGGCGTCGTCCCGCCCGTCGGGTCCGTCGACGACGTCGTAGAGGTAGCCGCCGGCGGCGTACCAGAAGCGGCGAGCGAACGACTCGCGAGCGCGCCGCGCGAGCTCCGTGCACTCGCGCGCATCGCCAGGTGAGCCGAGCTCGCGAGCGAGCTCGGCGGTGGTTTCCAGCGCGGCGATCCACAGCGCTTGGACCTCCACGGGCTTTCCGGCGCGCGGCGTGACCACCCAGTCCCCCACCTTGGCGTCCATCCAGGTGAGCTGCGTGCCGCGGTCGCCAGCGCGCAACAGGCCGTCGGCATCCACGCGGATGCCGTAGCGCGTGCCGGCGCGGTGGCGCCGCACGATCTCGATAAGGGCCGGCAGGAACACGCACTTGGCGGTCTCGCGGTCCCCGCTCGCCGCCACGTATTGCCCGCAGGCGCGGACGAACCACAGCGTGCCGTCCACGTTGTTGTATTCCGGCGGCTGACCGGCGTCGGGAAACAGGTTGGGAATCATGCCGCCGTCGACGGCGCGTGCGAACGTAGTGAGAATACCGCGCGCGTCGGCGAGCCGGCCGGTGGCGAGGCAGAGCCCGGGAAGCGAGATCATGGTGTCGCGCCCCCAGTCGGTGAACCACGGGTAGCCGGCGATGACCGTGCGCCCGCCGCCGGCACGGTCGACGACGAACGCGTCGGCGGCCAGCGCCAGGCGCTCGTCGAGCCCGGGCACGGCGCGGCACGCGTCGGCGGCGACCTCGGACCGGCGCCGACGCTCGTGCTGCTCGAGCGCTGGCCCGTCGGGCGGCGAGCTGCGGTCGAGCGATGCGACGATGAACACCGAGGCGCCGGTCGACAGCTCGTAGCGCAGCGCGAACGGGCTGTAGAGGTCTTCTTCGAAGTCGAGCCCGCGCTCGGCATCGCGCGGGTACTGATGACGCAGCCACCAGTCGCCATGAGGAAGCACCTCGCGCGCCTGATGGTGGAAGTGAAGCGTCGGCAATCCCTCGTAGGGCCGGATCGACACCGTGCCGCCCTGCTGCTCGAGCCGGCGGTCGATCGCGTCGTTCTTGTGCGTCAGCGCGTGGTAGTCACGGAACGCCACGAACGGCCGAACCTGCAACAAGCAGGGTGGACCGGCGAACAGCGTGTAGCGGACGACCACCGTGTCTTCGCCGCCGACCAGGAAGACCGCCTTCTCGAGACCGCGCTCGCCCGCCCAGTAAGTGAAGATCGGGAACGGATCGAGGCGGAAGGAGCTGAGCCACCGGTAGCCCTGCGGATGCACCGCCCCGGGGTAGAAGTTGCAGGCGAGGTCAACGTTGTGACCTTCGGGCTCGATCACCTCCTCGAGCCGTGACAGCAGCACGTGGCGGCGAACCGGCGGCGACAGCGCCGCGGTCAAGAGGCCGTGATAGCGCCGCGTGTTGACGCCGGCGACCGTCGAGGCCGCGAATCCCCCCTTGCCGTTGGTCTCGAGCCACTCGAGGCGCGAAGCGCGCCCGAGGTCGGACAGCGTCTCGCTACCGAGCTCGATCGCCATCGCGCGTCGGCTCCTCGACGTCCCACCACTTCGAGAGGTGAGCCTTCGGGGACCCGGGCTGCCCGGCATAGTGAGAGACGTCGTTGAAGAGCATGAGGCGCGCCCGCACCGGATCCTTGAAGTCGATGATGTTCAAGCAGCAGGGATTCTGGTCGAGCCGATCGCGATAGCCGCGGGCGTCGAATCCGAGCAGGCTCGAGATCATCAGGCGGATCGTCGCCTTGTGTGAGACGACGAGCACCTGCTCACCGGCGTGGGTGACGACGATCTCGCGCAGCGCCGGCAGCGCGCGCGCCATCACCGAGAGCCCTGACTCGCCATCGGCCGGCGCGAAGGTGAATGGGTCGGCCTCCCACGCCGCGTACTCCTCGGGAAACCGGGCCTCGACTTCGGCGCGGGTCATCTGCTCCCACCGGCCGTGGCTGATCTCGCGAAGGCCGTCTCGCGTACGAACCTCCACGCGGTGAGATGCGGCGATCAACACGGCGGTTTCGCGGGTTCGCCGGAGCGAGCTCGCGTAGACCGCGGTGATCTCTTCGCCGGCGAGCCGCTCGGCCAGCCGCGCCGCCTGATGGCGACCCTCGTCGGACAGCTCGACGTCGGTCGCGCCGGCGAAGCGATCCTCGGCCGACAGCATAGTGGCCCCGTGCCGGACGAGGAAGATGCGGGTCGCCGGCATCAGCGCTCCCGCGTCTTGCGCTTGGCGGACTTCTTGGCGGCTTTGCGAGCCTTGGGCCGCGCGGCGCGTCCCGTGCCCTTCGCGGCGCGCACGCGCTTGGCGGCGGCGCGGCGTGGCTTCCTGGCCGCGACCGCGCGCTTCTTCCTCGCCGCCGCCTTCTTCGGCTTGCGCGCCGCCTTGCGAGCCGCGGTGCGCTTGGCCGTCTTCTTCGCCGGGCGCGCGGCGACGGTCACCCTACCGCCCGCCGCTTCGGAGCCGATCTTCTCCCGACGGCGCTTCTCGACCACCGCGATCAGCGAGTCGAACGACTTGGCGAACGCGGCCACGCCGTCTTCCTCGAGCTTCTTGGTGACCTCGTCCATGCGGATGCCGACTTCGCCGAGCCGGTCCATCACGCGGCGCGCGTCGTCGAGGTTGGCGTCGATCCGTACCCCCGGGTTGCCGTGGTCCTTGTAGGCGACGAGGGTCGCCGGCGGCATGGTGTCGACCGAGTCGGGCCCGACCAGCGCTTCCACGTAGTAGACGTCGGGATAGGCCGGGTTCTTCGTCGAGGTGCTCGCCCACAGCGGCCGCTGCACGCGCGCGCCGTGGTTCTTGAGCCCCGCGAAGGACTCGGTCGAGAACTTCTTGCGGAACTCGGCGTAGGCAAGCTTGGCGTTGGCGATCGCCGCCTTGCCTTTCAGGCTCTGTAGCAGGTCTCGGCGCTCCGCCCCGGCGGCGAGGCGCTCGTCGATCAGCTGGTCGACCAGCGTGTCGACACGGCTCACGAAGAAGCTCGCCACCGAGGCGATGCCGTCGATCTTCTGGCCGGATTCCAGCCTGCGGATCAGGCCGCCGAGGTATGCGTCCATGACTTCTTCGTAACGCTCGAGCGAGAAGATCAGCGTGACGTTGATGTTGAGCCCGTCGGCGATCGATTGCTCGATGGCCGGCACGCCCGCCGCGGTGGCGGGGATCTTGACCATCAGGTTCGGCCGGTTGACCACGCTCCACAGCCGGCGGGCCTCGTCGATGGTGTCCTGCGTATCGTTGGCAAGCCTGGGCGCGACCTCGATCGATACGAAACCATCGGCACCGTTCGTGCGCTCGAAGACCGGCGCGAGCACGTCGGCGGCGTTGCGGATGTCGGCCACCGCCAGCGCGTCGAAGATCTGCTCCGCGCTCTTGCCCTTGCGCGCCAGCCGTTCGAGATCCTCGTCGTAGTCGGTCGAGTTGGCGATCGCCTGTTCGAAGATCGTCGGATTGGAGGTGAGACCGGTGATGTCACCGTCCTCCACCATCTTCTTCAGCGCCCCCGACGTCAGCAGCTGGCGGCGGATGTTGTCGTGCCACGGGGATTGACCGAGCAGCTGAAGTCGGATCAGCGGATTGGCCATCGATTCATCCCTCCTCGGCGATGGAAGGCGCCCTTCGCCCGGTTAGCACAGCGGTTTCGTCACGCCAAACGTGGGTTTCAGAGGAGATCCCGCGCGCACGCCAGCACGTTTTCGACGGTGAAGCCGAGCTCCTTCATGAGCCGCGGGCCCGGCGCGGACGCTCCGAAGCGGTCGAGGCCGATCACCGCGCCATGCTCGCCGACCCACTTCTGCCAGCCGAGCGTCACGCCAGCCTCGACGGCAAGCCGGCGGGTCACGGCCGGCGGCAGCACGGCGTCTCGGTATTCCCTTGGCTGCTCCCCGAAGAGTTCCCAGCAGGGTAGCGAGACGATCCGCGCTCGAACTCCCTCGGCGGCGAGCGCACGCTCGGCGGCGACCACGAGCTGCACCTCCGAGCCGGTGGCGAGCAAGAGGATCTGCGGATTCTCCACGCCGGGGTTCATCACGTACCCGCCCCGCCGCAGGCCCTCCGCGGGCGCGTAGAGAGAGCGGTCGAACGTCGGCACGTTCTGTCGGGTGAGCGCCAGCACCGTCGGACGGTGGCGGTTCTCGATCGCCGCTCGCCACGCCCATACCGTCTCGTTGGCGTCAGCGGGGCGAATGAACAGCAGCTCCGGAATTGCGCGCAGCGCGAGGTAGTGCTCCACCGCCTGGTGGGTCGGGCCGTCCTCGCCGACGCCGATCGAATCGTGCGTGTACACCCAGACGGCGTGCAGGTGGCAGAGCGCGGACAGCCGCACCGCGGGGCGCATGTAGTCGGAGAAGATCAGGAACGTCGAACCGTACGGGATGAGCCCGCCATGCAGCGCGATGCCGTTGACGGCGGCGCCCATGGCATGCTCGCGCACGCCGAAGTGGAGGTTCCGTCCTGCGAATCCCCACGGGCCGCCCACCTTGCCCTGCACGTCTTCGGAGGGAAACGCAGGATTGGCGAAGTCGCCCTCTCCTTTCAGCCAGGTGAACGTCGAAGGGTCCAGGTCGGCCGATCCGCCGATCAGCTCGGGAAGCGACTTGGCGAGCGACTGCAGGATCGCCTCCGACGCCTTGCGCGTCGCCAGTCCCTTCTCGTCGGCGGAAAACGACGGCAGGTCGCGCTCCCATCCCGGCGACAGCTCGCCGGCGAGCGTGCGGCGGAATTCCGCGGCCGGCCGCGGGTGCGCGAGCTCGTAAGCCGCGAAGCGCTCGCTCCAGGCCCGCTGCGCCTGCTCTCCCCGCTCGAGCGCGCGGCGGAAGTGCTGCAGCGCTTCGGGCGGAAGATGGAACGGCGGGTCGAGCGGCCAGCCGAGGTTCTGCTTCGCCGCCTTCACCTCGTCGGCGCCGAGCGGCGAGCCATGCGCCTCGAACGTACCGCCTTTGTGTGGCGAGCCGTAGCCGATCTCGGTGCGCACGAGGATGATCGACGGACGCTCGGTCGTCGTGCGAGCGCTCGCCAGCGCGCGCTCGATCTGGTCCAGGTCGTTGCCGTCCTCGATCCGCTGCACGTGCCAGCCGTAGGCGGCGAAGCGCGTACCGACGTCTTCGCTGAACGCCACCGAGGTCGAGCCGGCGAGGCTGATACGGTTGTCGTCGTAGAGGACGACGAGCTTGCCGAGACCGAGATGGCCGGCCAACGAGCAGGCCTCGGAAGCTACGCCCTCCATGAGATCGCCGTCGCTCGCCAGCACGTAGGTGTGATGGTCGACGACCGCGTGACCGGGCCGATTGAAGCGCGCGGCGAGATGAGCCTCGGCGATCGCCAGACCGACGGCATTCGAGATGCCCTGGCCGAGCGGGCCGGTCGTCGCCTCGACCCCCGGCGTGAGGTCGTTCTCGGGGTGCCCCGGTGTGCGGCTGCCCCACTGGCGGAAGCTCTGGATCTGCTCCATCGGCAGGTCGTAACCGGTCAGGTGCAGCAGCGAGTAGAGCAGCATCGAGCCGTGCCCCGCCGACAGCACGAAGCGGTCACGGTCGGGCCAGCGCGGATCGGCCGGGTCGTGCTTCAGGAAGCGCGTCCACAGCACGTAAGCCATCGGCGCAGCGCCCATCGGCAAGCCCGGGTGTCCCGAATTCGCCTTCTGTATCGCGTCCACCGACAGGAAGCGGATGGTATTGATCGACAGGGTATCGAGCTCCGACACGGACATCGAATTGACCTCGCTCAACGGGGCCTCTGCCCTCTTTCGAGAACGCGCACGTCGCATCCCTCCTGCACGAGCACCCGCTCGGCCATGCCGGAGAAGATGCCGGTTCCGACCACGCCCGGGATCTCGCGCAGCGCGCGGTCGAGACTCTCTGCATCGTCGACGCCGGGAAACCGACAGTCGATGACGTAGTTTCCGTTGTCGCTGACGAACGGAGC
>CAVPWJ010000227.1:0-17170 GCA_963708955.1 uncultured delta proteobacterium | reverse complement strand
TCCGGCGGGGTCTCACTCAGCCAGTCGCGCAAGGTCGCATAGGCATTGCGCACCTCTTGGTCGCTGAGGCCCATTTCGTCAAAGACGGCCCCTGACATCGCAACTCCTGTTATGCGCGGCGCGTCTCACGGCCCCGCTTGGAAGATAGAGAGCAAGAGCGATGCCAGAGTATCCACGAAAAAACACGCTGCGCCGATTTCGATCCTTAAATCGACGATATTTTTGGCAGAATGCCGCCAATCGGAGCAGCCAGATTCATGCAGGCTCACCCAGCGAGGGGGGCATACCCCTCAAACCGCCAGGCGGGAAGGGGAACGGTGACCGTGGTTCCCCGACCGAGGCGCTTTCGAGCGTCAAGGTGCCGCCATGCAGTTCGGCGAGCGATTTTGTCAGGGTGAGGCCGAGGCCGGTGCCCTCGTAGCGGCGCGCCAGCGAATTGTCGATCTGCTGGAACGGCAACAGCGCCTTGGCCATGTTCTCCTTGCTCATCCCGATGCCGGTATCGGCGACCTTGAAGAAACGCCATCGGATGGTGCCGGTCGTCAACGTGACCGCGCCCGCGGGCGTGAATTTGACCGCGTTCGACAACAGGTTGAGAAGGATTTGCTTCAGCCGCGTCGGATCGGCCCGAGCGCGACCTCGTCCTGCGGCGCGACCACCTTCAGCGAGATGCCCGCCGCGCCGCGCTTTCGGCGACGAAACGCTCGCAGGCGGCAAGGATGCTTTCGACATCGACCGGCTGCTCGTCGAGTTCGAGATGGCCGGTTTCGATCTTCGTCAGATCGAGAATGTCGTTGATGACTTCGAGGAGATGCTTGCCGCTGCCGAGGATGTCGCCCGCATATTCCTGATATTTCGGTTCGCCCAATGGCCCGAGAAGATTCGAAATCCGTGAACGTCGCTTTAACGTGTACTACGGCGGCGGCAATCTGATGCTCGTTGACGGACGCAAGTCACCTTGGGCGTTGCACTTCGACAAGAAGTACTTCAAGGGTGGAACCCTCGAGCCACCCACATTGCCCCCGCAGTTCTCAAGTATCGACGACACCGACGATTGGGTTCTAGCATTTCCGGACCTGATCGCAGGAATGGACGACTGGTGGAAACTGCATCCGAAGGGTGAACAGGCGCACTCTCACGCGATGGCTGAGGCGAACTCCGGGATGGGCGGTCCCCCGCCTAGGGGACTATCTCGTGCTGGATCTCGAGTATCAATGGGCACATCGGCGCTTAGACATGGTCGCGGCCAAACGCAGGCCGACTAAGCAGGATGCGACCGGCTGGGTAGAACCCGACTTGGTCTTAATTGAGGTAAAGAGCGAGTATAGCGCGTGCTCTGGCATTGCAGGGCTGGGAGACCACGCTCGCGACTACCAGAACATCATCACTTCGAGTGACGGGGGACATGTAAAAGATATCAAACTGGAGTACGAGAACGTGATCGCCCAGAAGACGCGACTCGGATTGCTCGACAAGTTGCTGGGTTTTAAGCGTTTCTCTCCGGCGGCTCCGGAACTGCTTCTGGTCTTCGTGAATCTCGACCTGAACGTACCTTCATTGCGGGTGCCATTGTGCGAGGTCAGAAAGGTCTCAGACGAGCTCGGCGATGCCGCTCACATTCGCTTCATGCGGCTTGATTCCTCCGACTACGTTATGACTGCCGACGCGGCAGTGTCGCTGAAGAGGCTCGTCGCCAAGGGCACATGATCCTCACCATCCATCGCGGCTCGAAGCAGATCGGTGGCTCATGCGTCGAACTGCGGTCTGCCAGCGGTGACCGAATCCTGTTGGATGTCGGCATGCCGCTCACTCAACCAGATGGTAGCGACTGGCCGCGCGGGACCATGACTCGCCCGGGTGAGGAGTTGCGCCGCAAAGGAGTGCTGCCAGACATCGACGGACTGTATGCGGGCTCGAGTCCGGAAGTCTCGGCCTTGGTTCTGTCGCACGCGCACCTCGACCATCACGGCCTTGCACATCACGTTCATCCTGACATACCGGTCTATGGGAGCCGGGGCACGATCGAGATGCTGCGGGCGTCGAAGCTGTTCGTCCCTGATGCTGCCGTACCTGCGAAACTGCGTGAGTTGCCGAACCCCGGCACGGTCTCCATTGGGTCTTTCTCCGTGCGGAGCATTCCGGTTGACCACGCCGCGCCCGATTCGAGGGCACTCTTGGTGGAGGCTGACGGGCAACGACTTCTGTATTCCGGCGACCTCCGTGCTCATGGTCGCCAGCGGCACCTGTTCGACGAACTGCCCGAGACAGCCGGACCGATCGACGTGCTGGTTCTTGAAGGTACCACCGTCGGTCAGCCTCAGGGCTCACACGGCTTTGCGGATGAGGCGGAAGTTGAGATTCGCCTCACGGAGCTGTTGAGGCACGACGGCGGCCTGGTCGTCGTTATCGCCTCCGGCCAGAACATCGACCGGGCTGTTTCGGTCTATCGCGCAGCACGCGCGGCCAGCCGGGAGCTGGTGATCGACCCGTATCAGGCCTACGTCCTCATGACGCTGAGG
This sequence comes from uncultured delta proteobacterium, assembly GCA_963708955.1. Lineage (GTDB taxonomy): Bacteria > Desulfobacterota > Binatia > JACPRU01 > JACPRU01 > JACPRU01. The sequence goes on along the minus strand of CAVPWJ010000227.1, from coordinate 14,651 downwards.
GACGTCTGCCCCGAGGCGCCGCAGTTCGACTCTACGTCGGTTCGGGTGAAATTCATCCCGTACCACGTTGCCAAGCTGAAGGACGCTGGCTTCTGGGATTTGGCATGTAAGATGTCACGCGCAGGAAAGGTGTCGTTGGAGCAGTTGGCCGCGAATCCAAGCGGTTTCGTCTACCTCGCCCGGTCGAGCGGAGCCACCGTGAAACTGCTTCGCTCCCTGGCGCGTACAACGCGTCCAACAGTTGTCTGGTCCCAATGGAGCGGCTACCTAAAGAAGGGTGGCCCGGTTCCAAGCTTTTGTGACAATTACGGTATCGAGCCTTATATCATTCATTCCGGCGGACATGCGCACCCCGAGGATCTGGCCGATCTCGCCCGTCGTCTTCATGCAAGGGCGGTGGTGCCAATCCACACGGAAGCTTCCTCGCAGTTCGCCGCTTTCATCCCGAATGTGCGGGTCGTCCACGATGGTGAAGCGGTTGAGGTCGCGTCATTGACTGACGACTACGATATAAGAACCGGATTGTTGGCCGAATAGAAACAAGAGGAGGGCATCGTGAGGGGGAGCGTCGAGGCGCCGGTGGGATTCCAGCTCCGGATCGAATTGAGGGAGGTCCTGCCACCGGTCTGGCGGCGCTTCCTGGTCCCTGGGTCGATCACCCTCCCCGGCCTCCATCGTGTGATCCAGGAGGTCATGGGGTGGGAAAACTACCACCTCCACCTCTTTCGGTTCGGAAAGAAGGAGTACGGGATTCCCGATCCCGAGTACCCCTCGGAGATGCGGAACGAACGGGGCAGGCGTCTGCGGGAATTTCTCCGCGACGAGGGGGAGACGTTCGGGTACCAGTACGACTTCGGCGACAATTGGGAGCATGACGTCGTCGTAGAGCGGATCGTGACCGGCGCCGAGGTGACGGAGACCAAGGTCCTGGAAGGGGAGAGGTCCTGCCCGCCGGAGGATGTCGGAGGTCCCCCCGGGTACATGGAGTATCTGGAAGCCTTGAAGGATCCTTCCCATCCGGACCACCAGCAGATGGTGGAGTGGAGGGGGCCCTCGTTCGATCCCGAGCGGTTCAACCCGGGAAGGATCAACCGGCGGTTGTCCCTATTGTCCCGGAGACGTCGACGGGCGTAGGTGGTTGGGTCAATGAAATGTCAATTTATGTCAAATTGACATTTCCAGACCAGGGGATGGCGGGTCGCAGAAAGGAATAGCTCAATAGCTGGTTGCGCCTGGGTTGCGGCGGTTGCGGAAATCATGGTGCATTTTGAGCATGTTCTGTATGGGTAACTATTCAAAATCTTTAATTATTCTATGTGCTTAGCCCACCTACGAATCAAGTGGCCAGAGGTTCGAATCCTCTAGGGCGCGCCACCCTCCTCCCATTCGCTCGCCTTTTAGATATTTCTACCTTTGGATGAACTTCGCGTAAAAACAGGCATCTTATGCAGGCGGGAAAAGCTGTCATAGGACGGAGAAGGAAATATGTCTTCGGAAGCTGTTTCGAAATCCTTCCTGGCTGGCTGTATCCTGATGACATTAGCGACGCTCATGTACGGGGCAATCCCACCGTTTGTCGATCTGACGGAAACACATGTCTTTCATCCCGCGTGGACTCCTCACTCGCGTATGCACATGGTATGGCTGCTCGGAACTAATACATCCATCGCCGTTCTAGCCCTTTATTTTCTATGGTTTCACAAGGCGAATCGCGCGTTCGGCGTACGCCTTGCGGGAATATTGGGACTCTGCGTTTATGGCGGTTTTTGGCTCAGCGCTTTAACGGTCTCTCTTTACGGGGGTGCCCTTAGCGACAAGGGTGGCGTTCCGCCGATTATGGGCATGGATACGAACGTTGTGGTTTTCTTGTCGGCGGTCCTCATTCTTCTGGCCGGCTGGTTTCTGGCTCGTGCGAGAGGTGTCTGACTTAGCCTCCAACACGGACCCCTCGTAAGCGGGCACCGTTCGCTCGCTACGGGCCGGTTATGGCCGGCGTTAGCGCATGGCTACCCTTTCTTCCCAGTGGTGCCCAGTTTCATCCGGTATGGCGCGCCATCGAATCACTCAAAGGGAATCCGGAATGACGTCAAGTTTCTTTTTTTCTTAAAACAAGCCGAGTGGCTGATTTGTGGCTCTCGAGCAACTCCCGGTCCCAGGAAGATCACTGCTGCACCACGCGGAGGAGGAAGAGCAAGGGTACGGGTGTGATCGCCAGGCAGACCAGGAGCACGTATTTCGGGAACGGGAACAGCCGGCTCATCCCGGCGATGAGCCCGATACCGCCTCCGCCGCCGATGAGGGCGTTGCCCGGTACGTTGAAAAGAACGGCGAGAACGAGATACCGGTGACGGAGAAGGAAGGGGACGATCCTCGACGGCGTGCTCCGAGCGAGGAACCGGAAACGCTCCTCCGCGTCGAGCGGCTCGAGTTCCGTCACGAGTCTCCGGGCCCGCTCGAGCCTCAGCCATCCCAAGGCGCGGGCGACGTAACGGGGCGGAAGGAGACGGCCGGCCAAAAAACTCAGCGAAAGCGCCAGAACGGTGCAAAGGTAGACGAGAACGATACCCCCGACACCGAGCATCGCCATGAGCATAAGACCGATTTCGATGCCGGGCATGAACGGGAGCGCCATGAGGACGACGTAAAGGACGGCCGAGCCGAACACGATGAAGACGACCATATCGACATGGCTGGGCCACATCTGGTAGGCGAGGAGACCCGAGAGCCTCGCCACACCGTAGTTCAGAAACAAGAGGATTCCCAGGAGGAGGAGAACGCCCCGCTCGCGACCTTGGCCTTACCCCGGGAAACCTCGATGTCCGCGATCTGTGTCATGGCTGTTGTAACAAGGAAAAGGGATGACAGGCATTGCCCGCGCACGGCGACCGCCCGTTCCTGTTTTCACGAACCAGGATTTCTGTTGTCATTCTCGCATTCCTTATTGCTGTACCCGGACCGGAAGGGTGCGACCTCGCCCGTTTCCGGCTCGAAGCGGTGACGCCAGATGCAACCCACATCATTGGCCAGCAGGTGAAGGGAGATGGAAGGTTCATCGCTGGTGGTGACGACCCGGTGAATGTCGCCTGTCGGAGGGATTAATCCATAAAATGATCCAACGCCGAGGTGTTTTTTGGCGACCAGTGTCAGATCGGTATGACGGTCATTAGGACCGACCGGCGTGGCTGCTTCGTAGATCTCCTCATCCTGTTCGCCCACATATAACCCCACCAATCCCCATGCCAGGTGATCGTGGATTGGTGTGGCCGAACCAGGGGGCAACACCAAAGCGCACAGGGAAAGAGTCCCTTCCGTATCCCGGTACAGAAGCCAGTTTGCGATCCCTTTGCCCATCCCCCCCGCTTCCGGGATACGGCGGAACTCCGCCGGCAGCCAATCGGGATCTGCCATCATCCGACTGAAATGGGGGCGGATGGCCGCCAATCGTGCCTCGACCGAGGCGGTGCCGGAAACGATTTCCTTGACCGCTCCGATGAAGCGCCGTACCTCGTCGGTGTCACAGATAAACTCGTCCGCCATGATCGTTCTCATTCCCTCCGATTCTCCTATTTCAGTTGTCCCCTGTACCAATATTCCTTTTTGATTTTCCAGTACCAGCGCTCGCGGGTCCAAACGCTCGTAGCTTCGATGGCGTTGTCCTTGACGGTTCCGTCCCAGACCATCGTTCCGTGTGTCGTGCTGTGTGTCTCTGTGTGGAAGCGGATCGCGGCGCCGTCAGCGGTGGCCTGATACGGAGCGTCCTTGAAACCGAACGGGCTGCACCCCTCCGAGAGGAATCTTCCGTCGCGAAAAACAATGGTGTCCTTGTTGCTCGCCTGTTTACCTTTTTCTCCCGATTGGGCAACGAACGTCTTTCCGTCGAGGAGGCTTACGGTTGGAGCGGCGCTTTGTGATGCCGTGGCGCCTATCGCGCCCGGAATCGCATACGCCCCAATGGCGGTCACGGAAATCAGAGCGCTCGCTAAGGCCGCCAACGTAGTGGCAGAAGGGGGAGCGATCATCCTCGGTTTCTCCGTTAGAAAAATCATCCATCTTATTAACAAGATGCGGCTTGGAGCAGCGAGGTTTCGTGTTTCCATCTGAACGAGGAAGTGTTCAGCCAGACCGTGCTGTGGCGAGATGCGTACCCTCGGCCCGTAGCTTAACCGGAGAGTTATGCATAGAAGTTACAAAATGAGCGTTTCCTGCCAGTAGTGCCCAGTTTCGTCCGGTAGGGCGCGCCATTTCTCTTAAAATAATCGTATAGTTATGTAGCGCCATTTTGGCGCTCTTGCCCTGCCCCCTTTCTGGTTGCGCGGGGGTTGCGGATTTCGTAGCGTCCAAGATCTTTCCGCTCGTCTTGACGTACATACATAAAGTATGTATTCTTGGAGCGTGGAATTCCAATGGGACGAAACGAAGTGCCGGGAGAACATGAGAAAGCACGGCTTGAGCTTCGAAGACGCCGATCTCGTGTTCCTGTCGCCTGACAAGATTACGGCGGAGACGACGCGCCCGGGCATGTCGGAGCGCCGGTGGACGGATGTGGCGGATGTTCTTGGACGAGTCCTGGTTCTCGTCTACACACCGAGGGGCGAGGCGATACGCGTTATATCGTTCCGGCCTGCGAACAGGAGGGAGAGGAGGAAATATCATGGCAAGCTCGAAAATCGTTAAATATACCTCCGAGGAACTCGAGGAGAAGCGCCGGCGGGGGGAGAGCAAGACCGACTGGGAGCGCGTCCGCAAGATGAAGGACGAGGAGATCGACTACACGGACAGCCCGGAACTGGACGATTCGTTTTTTAAACGGGCCGTCGTGGCGATGCCCGTGCCGAAGAAGCCGATCACCATACGCATTGAACCGGAGGTCCTCCAGTGGTTCCGCTCGAAAGGTCCGAGGTACCAGACCCGGATCAACGCGGTGCTGAAGGCTTACGTGCAGGCGCGCAGGAAAGCATCGTGATCGCCCGCCATGATTCGGAGAAAGGGATGCCGCCGGTGAAGAGAAAACCTCGGACCGGGACGCATCGCCAGATGGCCGAAGCGTGGAAGAAAGATCCCGAGTTCAAGGCCGCGTACGACGAACTGGAGACGGATTTCGCTCTGCTGCGGGAACTGCTCACGGCCCGTTGCCTTGCTGGCCTGACACTGGATAGCAGGTAGTCCCGCTCGAGGACTTCCCATGGCGGTCCCGTTTGTTGGCGGGCATCCTGGAGGCGAATGCGCAAGGGCTTCATCCGTTCACATTCATTTAGAATTCGAACTGCCGGCAGGGCGTCCCACCATTGCCCACCTTCTCAACCGATTCGTCGCGGGACCAAACCGGTGGCCTCAGGGATCGATAGGGGGTGAATCTCGTGGCGATCACAGGAAATCGCCCCGGCCCGGATCCCGGAAAAACAGGATGCCTCCATGGTCAAGCAGGCCAAGCGGGTGGGAAACTACCATCCGTACCGGATGAGGTGGTAATTGGCGACAAAGTGAGCGCTTCCAATCAGGCATGAGGATCGCCGGAGAGAGTATACTTGTCGCGGAATCCCGCGAGAGACGACGGCATGATGTGTCAAGGGCAATCCCCGCGGGGCAAGGAGGAGCCGACGTGCAGACGCTCAAGGACAAACTCTCGCGGCTGACCTTCCGGCAGGCGTGCAAGTGGCTCGGGGCCGACGGCGAAACGTTGCTCAAGGCCGGAGGAAAGCGCAGCGTCGACCTGGAGGAGCAGGTTCACCTCTCCGACGACGGCTTCACCCTTACGCTGCCCGGGGCGGCCGTGACGATCTCGCCGGACCCCACGGGTCCCCAATCCGTGCGCCTGACGTGCAGCGCCTGCCCGGGGGTGTGCGAGCACATGGGAGCGGCGCTCTCCCTGGTCCTGGAGGAGAAGCTCGCGCTCGGGCTCTCGGCCCCTCCTCCGGAGCGGGTTCCGATCGAGAGCTTAAGCGAAGCGCAGCTCGTGGAGCAGGCCCTCAACGACCGGAGGGAGCGGGCGCGGACCGAGGCCATGGTGGTCAAAGCCGCCGATGGAACCGATCTTTGGGCAGACTATTCGATCACGGGCAAGGCGTCCGGCAAGACGTACCGCGTCGCTCTGCGCGGTTTTGAGCGCGGGCAGTCCTACTGCTCCTGCCCCGACTTCCGCAAGAACACGCTTGGCACCTGCAAGCACATCCTCCACGCGCTGGAGAAGGTCGCGAAGCGCTTCCCCAAGTCGGTCCGTCAGAAGCCGCACGTACCGGAGAGCCTGGCGGTTCACCTGAGTTACGGCGAGGAGCTGGAGCTGCGCATGATCGTGCCCGACAACCTCCCCGATCTTGCCAAGGCTCTCGTCCGGCCCATCGAAAGCCGGGCGATCACCGACCTCACAGACTTTCTGTCGCGGATCCGGCGCCTGGAGGCGATGGGGCACGAGGTCCTTCTCTACCCGGACGCGGAGGAGTACATCAACGACGCGCTCATGCGGGAACGGCTTTGCGACATCACCGGGCAGATCCGCAAAGACCCGGCAACCCATCCGCTTCGCCGGACGCTTCTTGCCGGCGAGCTGCTGCCCTACCAGATGGACGGCATCGCCTTCGCGGCCGGGACCGGCAGGGCTATCCTGGCCGACGACATGGGGCTGGGGAAAACGATCCAGGGGATCGGGACGGCGGAACTTTTGGCGCGGGAAGCCGGGATCTCCCGCGTCCTGATCGTCTGCCCCGCATCGCTTAAGGCGCAGTGGCGCCTGGAGATCGAGCGGTTTTCCCACAGGGAGTGCCGGATCGTCATCGGCAGCGCCGAGGAGAGGACGACGCAGTATGAGAGCCCTTGTTTCTTCACGATCTGCAACTACGAACAGGTCGTCCGCGACATCGGCGCCATCGAAGCGGCGCGCTGGGACCTGATCATCCTTGACGAAGGCCAGCGCATCAAGAACTGGGAGGCGAAGACCAGCCGCGTCATCAAGGGGTTGCGCTCGCGCTTCGCCCTGGTCCTCTCCGGGACGCCCCTGGAGAATCGGCTCGACGATCTCTTCTCGATCGTCGAATTCATCGACGACCGGCGGCTTGGACCCGCCTTCCGCTTCTTCAACCGGTACCGCGTGACGGACGACCGCGGAAAGGTCCTGGGCTACAAAAACCTGGAAGATCTGCGCGAGAGGCTTGCACCCGTGCTCCTTCGCCGGACGCGAAGACAGGTGATGGCCGAGCTCCCGAAGCGGACCACCGACATCCGAAAAATTCCGCCCACGGCCGAGCAGCAGGACCTTCATGACGGCCAGAAGAGGATCATATCGAGCATCGTCCGGAAGAGGTACATCTCGGAGATGGACCTCTTGCGCCTCCAGAAGGCGTTGCTTCTGTGCCGCATGTCGGCCAACAGCACGTTCCTCGTGGACAAGAAGGCGCCGGGATACTCGAGCAAGCTCGCCGAACTCGAGAGCCTCCTCGACCAGCTCGTGGCCGAGGAGGAGCGAAAGATTCTTCTGTTCTCGGAGTGGACCACGATGCTCAACCTGGTGGAGCCTCTGCTCGACCGCCGCGCCGTGAAGTACGTCCGGCTGGACGGCCAGGTGCCTCAGAAAAAGCGCCAGGGGCTGGTGCACCAGTTCCAGAAAGACCCCGACACGAAGCTTTTTCTCACCACCAACGCCGGATCGACGGGCCTCAACCTTCAGGCCGCCGACACGATCATCAACGTGGACCTTCCCTGGAACCCGGCGGTGCTCGAGCAGAGGATCGCCCGCGCACACCGGATGGGGCAGAAAAGGCCGGTCCAGGTGTACCTGCTGGTAACCGAGGGGACTCTGGAGGAGAGCCTCCTGGGAACCCTCTCGGCCAAACACGCGCTGGCGCACGCGGCCCTGGATCCGGAATCCGACGTGACCACCGTGGACCTCGCAAGCGGGATGGAGGAACTCAAAAGGCGACTCGAAGTCCTGATCGGAGCAGCGCCTGCGGCCCCGCTGGACGCAAGCCGGAAGCGTCAGGTCGAGGAGGAACTCGCGCGGACCGAACGAAAAGCGAAAGTCGCGGACGCGGGCGGCAGGCTCCTGGGCGCAGCCTTTTCCTTCCTTGGTGAACTCCTGCCGCGCGGAGAGGAAACGGAACAGGTGCGCAAGATGTCGGATGAGCTTCGCTCTCGCCTTTCCGGCTGCATGGAAACAGGCGAAGACGGCCGGCTCACGATGACCGTAACCCTGCCGGACGCGAAGGCCCTGGACAACCTGGCCCGGTCGCTGGCGCACCTCTTCGCCCCGGGGCGGCATACAGGCCTTACCGCGGAAGATACGGCGCAGCAAGCTTCTTTGCGGGCATCCGGGCATCTTCCGAAAATGTAAATCCCTCGGCTGAGCGGATAGGGTGCCGTTCAAGGGTTGCTTGGCAGGCAGTGAACGCTTGAGTTTGTAACAGCCGGTGGCGGCCATGAAGGAGTGTCCGTGCGAGATCCCGGGTCGCCGATGCGTCGAGTCCGGCCTGCGGATGCTGTCATTTACGCCGTGGATCCTTCGCGCCCGTCGGGATTGTTTTTTCCTCAACAAGGTCCACTTCGAAGGGAATCTCCGAGGCGGTTCGAACGCTTTCGGATAAGATCGGCCGTCCCGATGAGAACGAATCCCCCGGCGGATAGGCGCCGCCGCTCCGGGGCTGACGGTGTCGATTCGACGCGGGTGAACTCGGCTGTTCGGATTGCGGAAGGTCCCCGGACCGCGAAGGCGCTTCGTCGGACGTCTTGGCGTAGCCCAAAGCCCTGTACCCTTTCATCCGCTTCTCGAACATTCGGGCCAACATCGGGACGTTCCGGTCCACGTAGTCGTAGATTCGTACCTCCCTCTTTTCGGGGCGATGGCGATGCAGACGTCCTGCATATTGGACCAGAGTGCCTTTCCAGGAGACGGGAAGGGTGAGGAACAACGTGTCGAGCCGGACGTCGTCGAATCCCTCGCCGATGTACCGGCCGGTGGCGAGTACCAACCGCTCCTCGTCGCACGGAATCGACGCGAGTCTCTCCATCGCTTCATTCCGCTTCCTGGCGGTCATTCCCCCTTTCAGGACGACCAGGTTGCGGGTGAATTTCCGAAAACGTTCGGCCAGAAGATCGAGGTGGTCCTTCCGTTCCGTCAAGAGAACTGGAGATCGGCCTTCTTCAAGCGATTTCAGCACATCATCGAAGATGAGCATGTTGCGGTCCTCGTTTGCCGCGAGGACGGCATAAATCTCCTGGATCCCCGCGTCGGGGCCGAGATCTACAGCGCCGAAGTTTGTCTCCCGAAGGATCAGCCTCTGTTCGAAGGGCTGTTCCGTCGCGTGGCGCTGCCGTGAAGATGCAAAGCGGACCGGACCCAACTGCATGTGGATGATCGGCTGGTGCCCGTCCCGGCGATATGGGGTGGCGGTGAGGCCTGTGACGTACCGACCCTTCACCTCTGCGAGGACCCGTTCGAAGGAAACTGCCGGGAGGTGATGGCATTCATCCACAATGACGTGACCGTACCGAGCCACGAGGTCGTTCACGTTGCCCTTGCGGACCAGGCTTTGGATCATGGCGACATCGAGCCGGCCCGTCGGCAAATTCTTCCCTCCCCCGATCCGCCCGATGGTTTTTGGATCGACTCCCAGGAACGAGGAAAGCCTCGCGACCCACTGGTCGAGGATCGGCTTCCTGTGGACAAGGACAAGGGTATTGCGCCCGCGCGCGGCCGTGAGGAACGCGCCGACCACCGTTTTCCCGGTGCCGGGCGGAGCGACGAAGACTCCATCGTCGTGGGACAGGAGAACCTTCACCGCTTCTTCCTGCATTCCGGTCAGGCGGCCCTGGAATCGGAACTCGACCGGTTCCCCTTCGTTCCGCTTGTCCTCGATCGCCAGAGGGATGTCGTATCCGGCGAGTAGGTTGGAGAGGTCGTCCCTGCATCCCCGCGGCAGGGCGACGTGCTCCGGATGATCCTCGGCGCAGGAAATGACCCTTGGGGTGGTTGCCGTCGAGAGCCGCATCTTCTCCTTCTTGTAGAACTCGGGGTTCTGGAAAGCAGCCAGCCGTTTGATCCGGTTGATCAGGAGGGAGGGTAACCCCATCTTTTCCACGAAGAGTCGCTGGGAAAGAACTGTCCGGACCTCTGCAGGCAGGGGACCCTCGATGGGGACTGCGGCGACCTTCCGGGATGGGGGGCGGGTCCACGGCTTCGGTTCGTCCTCGTCTGTCGAGATGGCAAGCGGTACCCCGATGACCCGGTCCGTCCGCGCCGCCTCTTCTGCGATCCCATGGACCGCTTCCGGGGAGACCCGAGGGAAGGAAGCGAGGAATGCCCACTGGTTGGGGTACGGCTCGAAATTGTCGTCGACGAAGATGGTGTTCCCTTCATTCCTTGGTTTCTGCTGGAGAGGGAGGGCGATGAGATTTCCGAATCCGCCTGCCGGCATCGTGTCCTGGTTGGGGAAGAGGCGGTCGTATGACGCCATCCGAAGCTGGTGGCGCCGCGACATCGTTTCCGTAAGCAGATGGCAGCCCATCTGCCGGGCAACCGAGGCGGCAACCGGACCGGAGAAGAAGAACCAGGCATGGGCGCCCTTTCCCGACCGTGATCGCTCAACGGCTGGCGAGATCCCGATCCTGCGGCAGATCGCGACGAACGCCGCCACGTCCTCCTGCCACGACGCGCCGTCGAAATCCGCCGCCAGGAAGCGGCAGGTCTCGTCGGGCAGAAGCGGGTAGACTCCGATTACGTGACGGCCCTGAAGATGGTCGAGGACGACCTGGTCGGTGACGGGGAGGAAGGCCCGGTGGGCACACTTTCCGCACTTGACGCGGGGCTTCTGACAGACCCCGCCCACCCATTCGTTGGAGCAGGCGGGGGCGTATCCTTTTCGGCCGGTCTTGGTTTTTTCCCACAGCCTCGGGAAGACGTCCTCCCGGCCCCGGAAGAGGCTCCGGAAAAGGGCGATCTTCTCGGCGTGTGTGGACGGGGTCTTGGACGGGAAGGGTAGACTGTCGGACGGGACCGGCTTCGGGAAAGCGGGAGTGGAGAAATCCTTGGTCAGCCGTCCCTTGAGCTCTTGGAGCCTTGCGAGTGTATCCTCCCGGTCCTTCTCGATCCGGGACAGCTTGGCTTCTTCCTCAGCGATCCGATGGCGGATGGATTCGGGATTCGACATGGCTCACCCGGAGTCAGGCCGTAAGCGTCTTTTCCCGGCGATCCAGGAGCCCGGTGGGTGCCAATTTCCGAAAAACGGCCGGTTTTTACCCCGAGCGATGTTGAGAAGGCGTTGGCGAACGGATGCCGCCGTATCCACTCCAGGTCGCCGGGTCACAGGAGGGCCTCCAGGTACGGGCGCATGATATTTTCCACCCTGCAAACACGGGCACAGTGAAGGAGCTTGTCTACGTTAAACGATTTTCTTCGACGATATGTCTTGAGAGCTTCCAGGGCGACCTCGAGCCCGATCTTGTTGCGGTGCTTGAAGCAGTCGGCGACTGTTTTTTCCGGGCCGTAGACGCGGAGGGGGACTCCATCCACCGTGTGGATCTGTACTCCTTCGGAAAAAGCATCGCCCGAGAACCAGAAGAGGCGTACCGGGGGATACGGGAGACGGGGCGGTTCCGAACCTTGCTTGACCGCTACGTAAACCTCGTGGGGGACTTGCGTCGTCAGTTCATGGAACGCCAGCGCCGAGATGAGGCAGATTACGCCTTTTCGGATCTTGAGAGCGACCGTGACGAGATCGGGATTTCCGAGGGGAGGCATTTCGGCAAGGCGAAAAAGACCGCGGCTGATCTGCTCGAGGATGCCCGAATCCCGCATGGCGTAGAGAGTCCGCGGATGTACTCCAAGACGGAGGGCCTCCGCGGTGTGCAGCGTTCCACCGTGGTCTCGAAAGAGTCCGCGTGCATTCCCACTGGAATTTTGTGCCCTGTCCACCATGAGGTTTGCCTGGATAATAATACAAGTAATATAAAATAAATTCATTTAGGTAATCCCCCGGCTTTGCCGGGGGACTCCCAAGGTTTGACAATTCCGGGAGAAAAGGAAAGCCTCCTTTTACGTGGACCGCTCAAAGTCAACGAAAAGGAGGCTTCATGGAAGACGCTCAAAGTTTAAGCCACACCAAGTGGGAATGCAAGTATCACGTGGTGTGGATACCGAAATGCCGCCGGAAGGTGCTGTATGGTCATATCCGGAGGGAAATCGGAGACGCGATGCACGAGTTGGCACGTCAGAAGGAGAGCAAAATTCTGGAAGGGCACCTGCAACCGGATCATGTACACGTACTGATATCGATTCCGCCGAAGTATTCGGTGGCGCAGGTGATCGGATATATCAAGGGGAAGAGCGCCATTCGGATTGCGGTTGCCATCAAGCTCGAAGTACATATCGTCCCGTCCGAGTTCAGGTGACAGAAGTCGGCGACCAATCCTCTTATTCTGAAATCGCCCTAAGGATGGATGTTTCCGGGTGGACAGTTTGCCGGTTACAAGGGCGAGTTCAAAACGACGAGGTCCTCAGGGATCGAATTTGGTACAGTATTCCGTTATGGTAGGGGGCGATTTCCAAGACCTTCAAACGATTATCGGTACCATCCCGGGTGAACGGTTTCGTTTTCTTTCGGCCGACCGGCGGCGTGCCTACGCGGCCATCCTGTGGCTCCTTCTCCATCATCGCCGTGCCCATCGGATCGAGGTCTATTACGACGATCTTATGGTCGAAGCCCTGACCGTGGTCCCAGGCTTGGAGCCGGGGATTTACGACCCCGACACATTCCGTGCAGACATCTCGCAGCTGGAAGACTGGGGAAACCTGGCCCCTCGGCGCCTCGAGCCACGGCGGATCGAGACGCTCGCCGACCGGCACCTTCGGAAATTTCTCTGCCGTCTCGACGATGAAACGGCCGCGATCCTCGAATTCCTCGAAGGGCGTTCCCGCATCGATGCCGCGGCCCTTTCGGGGCACGGCTCCCATTTTCTGAGGGATGCCGCAGATAGGCTCAACGAGGCGCTTCGGCTTGCCGAGAAGCTGCGAAAGGACGCGCGGACAACGGCCTCACCCGACTCGGGCGAGGAGGCAGATGGAGACGCGACTGCTGGTGTGGAACGTGAAAATTCGTCCGAAGATGCCGCACCGGCGCCTGATGGCGCGGAGACAACTGAATTCACGATGGACGGATTCGACCGGGATGCCCCAGGCAGTGCTAATCGGGAGAGCCGGGACCGCGATAACCGGGAGAGATGCCTCCGCATGGCCTACCTTTGCGCCGAGGCGGACCGGAAAGTCGACGAAGCGGCCCGCGAGCTGTCGGCCTTCGATGCGGCCCTGATTGCCTTCGCTGTGAGCCCTTTCCGCATCGAGGCGTTGGCGGGGGTTGTCGAGCGACTCGAACGGTACGTTGAGGACTACATCGCCGAGGCGACGGAGCGTGCCCGGAAACTCCATCGAACGGCGAAGAAGCTCCTTGGACGCGGCTACGCGCAAACCCTTCGCGCGACCCGGGATACCGTGAATCGGCATCTCCGGGAAGATCCGTTTGCCGCGCCGTCCGCGGCGAGCTGGCCCGATCCGCTGGCGGTGTGCGAGCGGCTCGTCCCCTTTTTCGCCCCGGGTGGGGAGTACGACTTGCTGCTCGAGCGGGTTCATGCGGCGGCAAGAGACGTCGTCCGACGTCTCCATGCCCACATCGCCGGCGTCCGGGCGCGGAATATCCGGATAGAGACGCTACGGGACCGCAGCCGGGAGATGGCTCGCATCACGGACGAGGAGGTGACGCAGGCGAACCGCTGGGTCAATGCGCTGTTCGCTTCGGCGCATCTTGTCGCCGATTTGCGGACGGGAACACCCGAAGATCGGGCGCCGCTTCCCAAGCCGGCAAGGCGGTACCAAGCCGTCCGTGGAGTCCGTGGCGGCGCGTACCTCTCCGCGAAAGAGGGCAGACCGGGCCAGACGCGGGCACTGCACCGCAAACGTCTCTATGAATTGGGGCGGTTCGTGGAGGAGAAGATCCTCAACGGCGAAGATAGGGCCCTGCTTTCGGGGGGGGACCTCAAGGGGATCGACGACGCCCGGACCCTTATCGCGGCGGTGAAAGCCCATGATCTGCGGGCGGGGAAGGATCGCCGGCATCTTTCGTATCGGATCCACCGGGATAGGAACTCCCGGAACGGGGAGAGGGCCTGCTTCGCGTTCGAGGAAGGGGAACTCGACGCGCCCGATCTTCTTTTCCGGCGCGACGAGGGAGGGGGAACGTGACGGAAGACCGGAACGGCCCGTCAGGGGAACTGTTAAGCCTGGCCCTCGAAAAGAAGGGGGCGGAGCGGGTTCGCGCCGCGCTCAACGTGCTCACCGAGTCCACTTTCTTCTACCGCGAGGACGACCCGGATCTGTTCCTCTTCCTTGTCCGCAACAAGAGCGGATTTCGCCAGTTTGTAGAACATTTCTTCGGCTGGCGTCTTTACGTCGACCGGCACGTGGCGCGGCTTATCAAGGAGCGGCAGTACAACGACCGGCTGCGCACCTCCCAGCGGGACCTCTTCGATCTTCGCCGGAGGGACGAATGCTTCCTGTTTGCCATTCTTCTCGAGTTCCACGAGGAGGAGCTTCGCCGCCAGAACGTCTCTCCCGACGACGACCGCCACCTGCGGTTCCTCCTGGCCGATTTCGTCGCATTCGCGCTCCGACGGTTTCG